>NZ_JBNJOJ010000035.1:0-50629 GCF_050113655.1 Vibrio sp. TRT 29B02 | reverse complement strand
TTACGTGCTTTAGCACGAGCGATAGCGGCCGCAACGGCGGCTTTCTTCGCATCGCCAGCATCAGCAGATTCATCTTGCGCAGGTTTGTCAGCTTCGCCATTGTCTTGCTGCGCCTTACGTGCTTTAGCACGAGCGATAGCGGCCGCAACGGCATCCTTTTTATCTTCTGATGCGCCCTCGACGTGTTGCGATTTCTCGGCTTTGCGTTCGCGGGCTTGACGTTTACGCTCTTCACGCAGTTTTGCCATTTCGCTGTTGTCTGGCTCAGATTTACCTTGTTGTTGGGCGGCAGCTTGCTTAGCTTTCGCTTTGGCAATGGCAGCGGCAACAGCAGGTTTGACCGCTTGACCTTCTTCAGCGTCAGCAGATTTCTGAGCTTTTACGCGAGCAATGGCCGCCGCAATGGCATCATCTTCGCCGCTGTTTTTCATCTCTTTACGACGATCTTCAGCCGCTTTCTTGAAGCGATTTTCACGTTGAGCTTTGTCTCTTTCAAGACGAGCCTTCTTCTCTTCAAAGCGAATTCTGGCGCGTTCGGCCGCTTCAGATTCTTCTTTGCGAGTACGAATTTCGGCTTTAGCTTGGCGGTAATATTGAACCAGAGGTATTTCACTTGGGCAGACAAAAGCACAAGCACCACATTCAATACAATCCTTAATATTTTGCTCTTCACACTTGTCGTACTCTTCCGCCTTGGCGTGCCAGACCAATTGCTGAGGAAGAAGTGAGGCAGGACAAGCTTCCGCACACTGACCACAACGAATACACGCCATCTCATATTGATTTGGTGAAATTTCTTTGCGCGTTGGTGCCAGAATACAGTTCGATGTCTTAGTGATAGGAACCTGTGCATGAGGCAAGGTAAAGCCCATCATCGGTCCACCCATGATCAAGCGTGGCAGCTTCTTATCAGCTTTGTAGCCAAATTCATCTAACAAAGCCTGAACTGGCGTTCCAATCAAAGCCCAGACGTTTCTAGGCTGCTTGAAGGTATCACCAGTTAACGTCACTACACGCTCAACCAATGCATCACCATCACAAACGGCTCGTTTGATAGCCTGAAGTGAACCTACGTTTTGTACCAAGATACCGATATCTGCTGGGATACCACCATTAGGAACTTCTTTATTGGTCAGAATCTTGATTAACTGTTTCTCACCACCAGAAGGGTATTTGGTCGGAATAACACGGATGACAATATCTTTATCTTCGGCGGCTTGCTGAAGGGCCTCAACCGCTTGAGGTTTATTATCCTCAATCCCGATCACGGTCAGTGTTGGCTTTAGAATATGTTCAACAATTTCAATGCCTTTGATGATTTCATCTGCATGCTCACGCATCAGTACATCATCGGCGGTAATGTAAGGTTCACATTCAGCGGCATTGATGATTAAGATTTCAGTACGAGCAAGTCCAGATTGAATTTTCTTAGCCGTTGGGAAACCTGCGCCACCCATGCCGGAAACACCCGCCTGACGGATCTTTTCAATCAGTTCATCTGGCGTTCGCTGAGCGAAATCAGGCCAAGCCTCGCGTTCGTGCCATTGGTCTGTGAAGTCCGGTTCGATAACGATACAAACTTCGCTTAAACCCGACGGATGCGCGGTGGTTCGTGGTTCAATCGCCACCACAGTACCTGAGGTTGGCGCGTGAACAGGTAACATAAAGCTGGAGTCATACTTGGTGAGTGGCTGCCCTTTGAGAACCTTAGCTCCAACCTCAACTGCAAGGTTGCCCGGCTTACCGATATGCTGTTTGATAGGCAGGATAATTTGTGCCGGAACAGATGCGCGACTCAGCGGCAGCGAGACCGATTGAGCTTTGTTTTCCGCTGGGTGCACACCACCAGGGAAGCTCCAAAGTGCACCTGATTTTATTTTTTCGATTAGTGACAACATGCCAGTCCTTAATTCACACTTTTCTGCGCTGGCGCAGAATCGGTAATATCAACAACAGGAATGGCGTCCATCTGCCACTTCCAGCTCGCTGTAGTCGTTTCTACTGGGATCATTTCAATACAGTCAGTTGGGCACGGTGCGACACAAAGGTCACAGCCAGTGCATTCATCCTTAATGACTGTGTGCAGCGCTTTTGTACCGCCGACAATCGCGTCAACAGGGCACGCCTGAATACACTTAGTACAGCCGATACACATATCTTCATGGATAAAGGCGACGGTTTTTACCGCGTTCTCAAGGTCATGAGCAGAGTCTGTCGCTTCCACCCCCATTAAATCAGCCAGTTTTTCTATTGTCGCTTGGCCGCCTGGAGGACATTTGTTGATGTCATCACCATTGGCGATGGCTTCCGCGTAAGGGCGACAGCCAGGGTAACCACACTGACCACACTGGGTTTGAGGAAGAATGCTATCGATTTGATCGACAATAGGATCGGCTTCTACTTTGAAGCGAATCGAAGCAAAACCAAGCACGGCACCAAATACCGCCGCCAGCACAGCAATGGCTATAATCGCGATTAATATTGAGCTCATTACAACTTCACCAAACCTGTAAAGCCCATGAAGGCAAGCGACATCAGTCCTGCGGTAATCATTGCGATCGAGGCACCTTTGAAAGGCATAGGTACATCGGCCGCTGCAATTCGCTCACGCATAGAGGCAAACAAAATCAGAACCAGTGAGAAACCAACCGCAGCACCAAAGCCGTAAATGATCGATTCAATAAAGTTGTGGTTTTCATTGATGTTTAACAGAGCGACACCTAACACTGCACAGTTGGTGGTGATTAGGGGTAAAAAGATACCAAGCAGGCGATAAAGTGTTGGGCTGGTTTTGTGCACCACCATCTCTGTGAACTGCACAACGACTGCAATAACCAGAATGAAACTCATGGTTCTTAGGTATTGAAGATTGAGCGGATCAAGGATGTAGCTCTCCACGAGATACGCACACACTGACGCTAAGGTTAAAACGAACGTAGTCGCTAACCCCATTCCAATTGCTGTTTCTAGCTTTTTCGACACGCCCATGAATGGACATAAACCCAGAAACTTCACCAGTACAAAGTTGTTGACCAGCACAGTGCCAACCAACAACAAAAGATATTCGGTCATAATTATATAGTGTTGAAATTCCGATCCCGACATTATCCTGCTTTGCTCGTCCAATAACAACCAACGAAAGATAAGGTTTTCTATTGTTGAGTAAAAATTATACGGGATATTGAATCATTTGTGGGTAAATTGCTGGCGTAAAGGCAAAAAATCGAGTTTACAGAGTGATTAGGGGAAGGGGGGCCTCTAAGTCGAAACGTTGGTCGTTTTGTTGACTGACTTCTAGCCCAATAATGTGCACCGCCACACGCTTCGAGTCAACGACATGAATACTGAAATGGTTTTTAGCTAAATCATCGATAATGGCAAAATAAGAATAATCAGACATGGTGTCTCCAGCGCGAATAAGTACCACGTAAGCGTGGCAGATCCTCGGGAGGGGGAGTCCATGTCATTCGTTATATTTATCTTCAATTCCATCTTTCGTTTCGGGCTGAATTGGTTATGATAAATCTCAACTCAGTTGTTAGAAGTACGAGGCTAATGTGTTAGAAGAAAAATGGTTAGATATCGATGGTGACCAGCTTTATTGTTTGTCTACAGAACTCAAAGAGTCTCAAGAAACGCTTGTGTTGATTCACGGTTTAGGAGAATCGCATCTCTGTTTTGCGGATGCGTTCGACTGGCTGCCGAATTACAACCTGATAATGTTTGATCTATGTGGTTACGGTTATTCTCCTGCTTCAGTTACCTCCCACTCTACGGAAACTCAAGCAAAGCGCATATTAAAAGCGCTTGAGCAATTAAAGATTCATGATTGTTTTCTTCTTGGACACTCTTGGGGAGGCGATACGTCTACCTTGGTTTGCAAATATGATACGAAAGGTATTGTACGTGGTTTTATTAATGCCGAAGGTGGGGTACACGAAGAAAATATAATTTTGTCCCAGATTATTGCTGAACAATACGCTGAGTTGAGCAGTGATGAGTTTGTTAGGTGGGTGAAAGGTGCAGGCTTTTCACAACGTTTTTCTATGTCTTGGAGTCACGGAGCGGGTATTAAGTATCTGTCATCTGTTAGGCGTTGTGACCCAGTCACCCTAGGTAATACAGCTAGCGAAATTTATGCTCAGCACGCAACACAAGATATGCGTGGGGTCGTTAGTTGGGGGCAAATTTATGAAAACTTGTCGATACCAAAAGTTTATTTTTGGGGGACACAGAGTCTAAGTGGGTGTGAACGCGCTACAAAATTCATATCTACATTAAATAATGTTTCATTCGAAGGGGCTAATCACTGGGTTCAAAATGAACCAGCTAAGTTTTACGAAGAAGTGGATAAATTTATAACTAACGCTCTCAAAATATAATGATCAGTTTAAGAGGGATTCATTTTATGTACATTAAAGCAACGCATTGAATCGAGAGTACCTAACCTGCGGCTCTTGGTCTACTTTGTGATTGTAAAACACGTTAACACCAAGGAGAGTTCGTTGTGTAAGGGCGAAATAGGTCAGGTTGGAGGTTGATAAGCGTTATACCGCCGTGTGAGGGCGGTATTAGCAATCTAAGCGCAGCACTTCTTGTATTTTTTGCCACTACCACAACTACAAGGGTCGTTTCTGTTTGGTTTTTTTTCAAAAACCGTTGTTTTTGCCTTGTTCAGGAGCGTATCTAGCTCGATCGTATTTTCCTCTTGGTTTTCATCTACAGTGATGTTAGCGACAATCGAATGCTCCTGAGTGATGGTCTCGATTTCTTGTTTGCGTAACTCTGTCGGAACAACGATATTGATCGGTGCTTCTTCAGTACCTGCTTTGATGGCACGATTAACGTTGTAGCCTGACAGTACGTGATTTTGTCGAGTTTCGATTCGACCTTTAAAAAACAGCTTAGACATGCAGATACTCTTTACTTGGTATGTAAGAAATTGAGCAGGGATTATACGTATCGTATTAAAATGATAAAGCTGAAATTGGTGAAAATTTAGTGTCGTAGAAAAGCGGTATAGCAATAAACTTGGCACAGTATCGGAGCTATGCTTGCCAATAGGCGACAAGTTTAAATCTGATATTAAGCGGATTTCATAATACTGGAATCGAGTCAACGAATTTGCCCTTCCAATCTGATTTAGAGGAATTAGATTGCTAGAATTGCCAGCCTTGAGAACAAATGAATGTAACCCCTTGTATTTTTGACGTTATGAAATCCAGTAATTTTACAGTGGCGGTCTCTAGTGTAACGGGAACTCAATTCCTAAACCTATCGCCGCAAACTATTCGTCGCATCAAACTCAGCCTATTATTCGCTGCGCTGGTGTTTGGCGCTCTGGTCACTGTACTGGTGATACAACTAACTAATGCTGCAGACTCTCAATATCAAGCGCAGCAGTTGGCAGATAAAACCCAGCGGCTTGAGCAGCAATTGGTTGCTAAAGAGCAACAATTGAAACAACAGCTTCAAGATGCTGAGTCGCTCAAGAAAGAGCTGGTGTATGTCGAGCAGAAACTGAGTGGAATAGAGAAAGCGATGTCACTGCCGGATGAAGAGTTAGAATTACGTGAGCGCGCGGATCTCGCCGCACTCAGCACCGCTGCTCGTCACCAGATATTGCAATTAATTCCCAGCGGTAAGCCAGTCAAAACTGGTTACCTGTCGTCTAAATTTGGCACGCGTACTCATCCAGTGAAAAAGACGCGTTCTATGCACCGTGGTATAGATTATGCCGTCAACATTGGTACGCCAATTTACGCACCTGCTGATGGTGTTGTTGAGTTGACACGCAAGAGTAATCAGGGCTCAGGTAACTTTCTGCGCATCATTCACTCATTTGGTTTTACGTCATCGTATTCCCACTTAAAAGCTTTCAAAGTGAAGCCTGGAGAATACGTTAAAAAAGGCGACCTGATTGGTTTGTCTGGAAATACTGGCCTGTCGACTGGCTACCATCTCCATTATGAGATCCGTATGGTAGGACGCGCCCTTGACCCACTGCCATTTACTCAATGGGATATGAATAACTTTGCCGCGATTTTTGAATCGAATAAGGACATAGAATGGGATTATTTAGTAAACAAAATAGAGAATCGAATCGCCACCTCACACAGACTGTCATCGCTGACGGAGCCGACATCAGCGGAGAACTCAAACTTACTTGTAATATCCAAATAGATGGCCGAGTCACAGGCAGTATTGAGACAGACCAAACCGTGACTATCAGCGCAACTGGTTCGGTTGAAGGTTCAGTGAAAGCGGATCGTTTGGTCGTTAATGGCCATTTTCGTGGCAAAGTGTACACCAAGAGTGTTGAGATACTGGGTGACGGTCGCCTAGAAGGTGAGGTTTCTGCGGGAGAGTTTACGATTCAAAAAGGCGGTGTATTCCTAGGTAACTCGAAAAACGTTACCGCAGAAGAAGTGGTCACCATTGATTCGGTAAAAAAGATTAACACCAGCCAAGCTAGTAAAGACAAACGCAACGATAACAAAGAAGCTGTCGGCCAGTGTGCTTGATTGCGCCAAAAGCAAAAGTTGTTATGGCGCATACCAATACCCCGCAGCGATAATCATGAGTTCATGATATAGATAACGACAAAACAAATAGGTGATGTACTAAGAGGGATGAGTATGTTGGAAAAGGTAATTTCTTGGTTGGAAATGACACTTTTTACCTTTAACGATCAACCCGTGACACTATGGGCTATTCTGGCGGTACCCACTTGGGTTGTGGTCAGCTTATGGGTCTCTAAGTTACTCATAAAAGGCGTTCGCGTAAAACTAACATCATCGGGTAAGGACCCAAATATAGTGCACTTAATCGAGCGAGTGCTCTTTGTTTTCGCACTTGGTGTTATTTTCCTTACCACGTTATCAATGCTGAACATTCCTATCACCGCATTTGCCTTTCTTTCCGGTGCTATAGCGATTGGATTTGGTTTTGGTGCGCAGAATATCATTAACAACTTTATCAGTGGCTGGATATTGATAGGTGAAAAACCGATTCGTATTGGTGACTTTCTGGAGGTTGAAGGGGCAAAAGGAACAGTGGAACAAATTAACACTCGCTCGACACGAATTCGACGTGTTGATGGGGTTCATATGCTGATTCCTAATAGTAAACTGCTTGAAAATACGGTGATTAACTGGACTCTTAGGGATAAATTGGTAAGAGGTTCAGTCATTGTTGGAGTGGCGTACGGAAGTGATGTTCGGTTAGTTGAGAAGTTAATGCGTGATATTACCATCAACCACCCCAAAGTACTTTCAACCCCTGAAGTTGCGGTTTTTTTCCAGGATTTTGGAGACAACGCATTAGTCTTTGAAACGTTTTTCTGGATTAACTCGCAGGTAGAAGGCGGGGTTCGGGCAGTAACCAGCGATATTCGTTTTGAAATTGACGCTATGTTCAAACAGCACGACATAACAATCGCTTACCCACAACGTGATATACATCTAGATGGTGCCCTCACCATCGTTAGAGAGTCGAAAAAAGCCTAAACGGAGTTGACGCCAAAAGAGTTACCATGCTCTTTTGGCGTTTTTTAATCGTATTGATAGCAATGATCGCTATGGTTAATCCGTAGGCTTTGCCATCGTGCTTTAGGTTGTCTACTTGGTGATAAGCAATAAATCACATGGCGGGTTGGCTATCAAAACATCCACGGTGCTACCAGACCAATAGCGAGACAACGCGGTCCGTTTACACGCCCCCATTGCCAAAATAGAAGCGTCGAGTGAGTTTACCGCATTAGGCAAACCTTCTTCTGGGTTCGCTTCAATCAGTCGTAAAGGAAGCTGATAAAACTTATTGAGATTGAGAAATTCTTGTATCGCTAGCTTTTGGTTGGAGAGAATCTCTTTTGAGTAACGATATAGATAAGGTGCGACATACTGACAATAGACGAGGGTGGTACTGGCGTTGAGTCTAGAGCTAATGTCTATACTGCGGTTGATAATCGCTTTATCAATTTCGGCGTTTTTGTCCCCACGATGAAGTGGGTCAATAGCGGTGGCGAGCTTCAATTTCTGTGACCATTTTTTTTCGGTCAGCAGTAGTATGTCGTTACTTTGACTAGAGAGCTTTCTAAGTATCTGTGGTGCCAGTACGCCTTTGGCGTAATCAATAAGAAACAGATCGTTGTATCCCTGACATTGGTGAGTGAGTTGCTTCTCCCAGTTACTGCCCGAAAGTAGTTCGAAATTTACTTCGAGTGAGGCCAGTTCATACTCTGCTCGAATCTCTTCGATTTGCTCTAAGACAGAATCACACCACTGCATAAAGTAATCATCGTAACGAACAGAACTTTCTTCAGAGTGAAGGAGAAAGTCTAGAAAGGTGTGCTCCTCACTGCGCCTGTAGTCTTCAGCGTAGATACGCAAGGACTTGTTGGATGCCAGAGCAAAAAGAACCGCTTTCTTTAACACCCGACGTGATGGTTTGGCACTGACCTTGGTCAATAGGTAGACTGCATTCATTTCAATATCCATTTGCGATTAAATGCGACAATAAGTCTTTGTATAGAAGGGATTTAATCCTGTAACCAAGCTTAGTCAAGTTTTAATTGGCACACCAATAGAAATATTGGTGACCAGCCGATTGATATCATACTTCACCTAGCCTCATGACCTCGACCAATAGCAAAGCATGTTTTCCGCTAACGATAGGGGAAGATATAGAAACGTTTAATATTGGCTTTGATGTGTAAATCGCGGGAACTAAATTAAAAGCTTACGATCTGATCGACTACATTCATTCAAGTTTGTGGTCTCATGTCGAAACCTCGTTACAAAACAACTAACTGGAAACACTACAACAAAGCCCTAATTAATCGTGGTTCACTCACTTTCTGGATTGATGAAGAAGCTATAAGCGAATGGAAGCAAAGCAAACAGAACAAGCGCGGCAGGCCTCGTCAATTCAGCGACCTAACCATTACTACCGCACTGATGGTAAAACGCGTTTTCTCTCTGTCATTGAGAGCGCTGCAAGGTTTTCTAGACTTCGTATTTAAGCTGGCCAATATCCCGCTTGCTTGCCCACACTACACCTGTATAAGCCGTCGAGCTTAAATACCAGAGGCGTGATACAGCATCTGGCCATCGATGTCGAATTGTAGTGGGTAGCTACCAAACGTCATGTTGGCACGTTTACCGTTATGTAGACGTGTATAGTTGAATAGCCATGTCTTTGTACCGTTTGGTTTTACACGTAGACGAAGACCGTTACAATCGAAGAGTGTGTACTCTTTATTTTGTGGTTTAGCGTTAGAGATTTGTTTATCTGTTAAAGATTTAGTCGTTCTTGCCATGATTGGTACACCGTAAATTGGAACATACGGACAATGTACCTATTTGTGTACCTAAACTTCTAAGCCAGTACGAGTCAGGAAAAGACGTTAAGAGAACGCAATCCCTTGAAATAGCTAGGTTTAGATACAAAAAAAGACGTCCTAGGACGTCTTCCTTCTTGAATTTGGCTCCCCCTGCGGGACTCGAACCTGCGACATACGGATTAACAGTCCGCCGTTCTACCAACTGAACTAAGGGGGAATTGCATTTCGCGCTGCGAATGTTAGCGAGCACCTATTCAGGTGTCAACTATCAAACGGCAAAATAAGTGAATTAAAATGTAGAAAAAAGTCTTTACTTTTCTGTAGCCCTTATCCACCAAGGGCTATATTTACTTATCCACCAAAATTGTGGATAAGTGTGTGTGTTAAATTTGAGTAAGTCAGATTTATGCAAGCTTGATGGAATTGATGCTCAGAGAGTATTGGATCTAATGGCTTACTAAATAAGGATTTTTAGAATTTATTCACTTAGATTACCGACGTGAAAATCTCGGCCGTGATTGTGGATTGAATGCAAAAATGACGAAAAATGTGAATAAGCTGTGAGTATTTATTCGGGATTTTAAGAGGGAGATCTCTAGCAGGGCGAAGAATAATATCAGGATTGAAGTGAATGATCTAGCCATAAGGTACGACTTTAAGCAAAACAGCGATTAATTTTATAATCGGCTCTTGAGTCTGTATATATATACAGACACAATAGAAGCCTTCCCTCAGCCAAGGACAGAGATGCGTCATGAGTAAAGTATTTGATTTAGTGTCTGATTATCAGCCTTCTGGTGATCAGCCGACTGCGATCAGCCAGTTGCTAGATGGGCTAGATGCGGGTTTAGCTCACCAAACTTTGCTGGGTGTGACAGGGTCGGGTAAGACATTTACGTTAGCTAATGTTATTGCGACGGCGCAACGTCCCGCTATTTTACTTGCTCCGAATAAAACGTTGGCCGCCCAGTTGTATGGCGAAATGAAATCCTTTTTCCCTAACAATGCTGTTGAGTTCTTTGTCTCTTACTACGATTATTACCAGCCAGAGGCTTACGTTCCAACGACAGATACGTTTATTGAAAAAGATGCTTCCGTCAATGCTCATATTGAGCAGATGCGTCTCTCAGCAACAAAAGCGCTGTTAGAGCGTAAAGATGCCATTATTGTAGCATCAGTCTCTGCGATCTATGGTTTGGGTGATCCTGAGTCTTATCTAAAGATGATGCTTCACATTCGTCGTGGAGACATGATGGATCAGAGGGATATCCTGCGTCGTTTAGCGGAGCTTCAGTACAGTCGTAATGATGTCGCATTTGAGCGAGGTCAGTTTCGAGTCCGTGGGGAAGTGATTGATATTTTTCCGGCAGAATCGGATCAGGACGCAGTGCGTATCGAGATGTTTGATGACGAGATTGACTGTATCAGTGTCTTCGACCCGCTTACTGGGGCGATCAAGCAACGTGACTTAGCGCGATATACCATCTATCCCAAAACCCACTATGTTACGCCGAGAGATCGAATTCTTGATGCCATCGAAGAGATTAAGGTCGAGCTGGAAGGGCGCAAAAAATATTTACTAGAAAATAATAAATTGCTAGAAGAGCAGCGTATTTCCCAGCGTACCCAGTTTGACATTGAGATGATGAATGAGCTTGGATTTTGCTCAGGTATCGAAAACTATTCCCGTTATCTTAGTGGCCGCAAAGAAGGCGAGCCGCCTCCGACGCTCTTTGACTACTTACCTCACGATGGCCTGCTCATCATTGATGAGTCCCATGTGACTGTGCCGCAAATAGGCGCAATGTTTAAAGGTGATCGCTCTAGAAAAGAAACGCTGGTGGAATTTGGCTTTCGTTTACCTTCCGCACTGGACAACCGCCCACTGAAGTTCGAAGAGTTTGAATCTTTGGCTCCCCAAACTATCTTTGTTTCTGCGACTCCTGGTAACTATGAGCTGGAGAAGTCGGATGGCGAAGTGGCCGATCAGGTAGTGCGTCCAACGGGTTTGCTTGATCCCGAGTTGGAGGTTCGTCCGGTTGCAACTCAGGTTGATGATCTTCTCTCAGAAATTCGTATTCGTTCAGCCAAGGATGAACGAGTACTTGTGACGACGTTAACTAAACGTATGGCTGAGGATCTCACAGAGTACCTCACTGAGCATGATGTAAAGGTTCGCTACCTTCACTCAGATATTGATACTGTAGAACGGGTAGAAATCATTCGTGATTTACGTCTTGGTGAGTTTGATGTGCTTGTCGGTATCAACTTATTGCGAGAAGGTCTTGATATGCCTGAAGTCTCTTTAGTGGCGATTTTAGATGCGGATAAAGAAGGCTTCTTACGCTCCGAGCGCTCACTGATTCAGACCATAGGTCGTGCAGCGCGAAATGTTGCTGGCAAAGCGATTTTGTATGCGGATCGGATCACTAAATCGATGGAAAAGGCGATGGATGAGACCAACCGTCGTCGAGAGAAGCAGCAAGAGTACAACCAGAAAATGGGTATTGAGCCTCAAGCGCTTAAGCGTAATGTCAAAGACATTATGGAACTGGGTGATATTGCTAAGAGCAAGAAGCAGCGAGTGAGCAAAACCGTGCCGTTGTCTAAAGTGGCTGAGTCCTCACAAAGCTACGATGTAATGACACCTCAGCAGCTTGATAAAGAGATCGCGAAGCTTGAAGCACAGATGTATCAACATGCTCAAGATCTGGAGTTTGAACTGGCGGCGGAGAAGCGTGATCAGATAGATCGGTTAAGACAAAAGTTTATTACTAACAGCTAATTGGTTGGTGCAGGACTAAAAAAAATAGCCAATAGAAATCGTTAATCTATTGGCTGTAATTTGTGAATATAAAATTCACTAACAACGTCAGTTGGCTAGGTGACCCGTTAGGGTCATTGAAATTGATAGCATATAGTGTGCCAAAATTTTTGCGGTCATAATGAGCCATATTTCACTCAAATAGGTCATTTTTGGGTATTTGAATTGCAAATTGCAAAGCGCAATGCAATGATTGTACAAGATGCAAACAAACCATGGCTAGGTTATGCAACATAATACTCAAACACAAAAATCAAAATATCTGCTTATGGTAGAGGATACGGCTTCCGTCGCCGCACTCTACCGCTCATATCTTACTCCACTTCAGATCGACATCAACATCGTCGGCACTGGGCGTGATGCTATCGAAAGTCTCAACTTTCGAACCCCTGATTTGATCCTTCTTGACCTACGTTTGCCTGATATGACGGGCATGGATGTACTTCATGCGGTCAAAGAGAAGAACCCAGATGTTCCAGTTATCTTTATGACTGCACACGGTTCAATTGATACTGCGGTTGAAGCAATGCGCCATGGCGCTCAGGATTTTTTGATTAAGCCCTGTGAAGCGGACCGTTTGCGTGTCACCGTGAACAATGCTTTACGTAAAGCGAATAAGTTAAAGAACGAAGGTGACAGTCTTTCAAGCCAAGGTTATCAAGGTTTTATTGGCAGTAGCCAAACCATGCAAGCGGTCTATCGAACCATAGATTCCGCAGCGGCGAGTAAGGCGAGCATCTTTATTACTGGCGAAAGTGGCACCGGTAAAGAAGTGTGTGCAGAAGCGATTCACGCGACAAGCAAACGTGGGGATAAACCTTTTATAGCGATTAACTGTGCTGCAATTCCGAAAGATCTGATTGAAAGTGAGTTGTTTGGTCATGTTAAAGGGGCATTTACTGGTGCTGCGACTGACCGACAAGGTGCGGCTGAGTTGGCAGATGGAGGTACGCTATTCCTCGATGAGTTGTGTGAGATGGATCTAGAGTTGCAAACGAAACTGTTGAGATTCATCCAGACAGGTACCTTCCAAAAGGTCGGATCTTCTAAGATGAAAAGTGTCGATGTACGTTTTGTATGCGCAACGAACCGCGACCCTTGGAAAGAGGTGGAGGAAGGGCGTTTTCGCGAAGACTTGTACTACCGCCTCTACGTTATCCCACTTCATCTACCTCCTTTGAGAGAACGTGGTGATGATATCATTGAGATTGCGTACTCTCTATTGGGCTTTATGTCTAAGGAAGAGGGGAAAGATTTTGTCCGGTTAGCACCGGATGTTGTTGAACGTTTTGCTCGCTACGAATGGCCTGGTAACGTGCGTCAGTTACAGAACGTATTGCGCAACGTTGTAGTGCTCAACAACGGCAGGGAAATATTGTTAGAGATGTTGCCACCACCGTTGAATAAGCCTGCGACCAATGAGATTAGAGTCCCATTAGCGCAAAGCGAAACGGTCTCGGTACAAGATATCTTCCCTCTATGGTTAACCGAGAAAAATGCGATAGAGCAAGCCATTAAAGCGTGTGATGGCAATATTCCCAAAGCCGCTGGTTATTTAGATGTCAGTCCGTCGACTATCTACCGTAAGCTACAGGCTTGGAACGCGAAGGAAGTGCAATAGTGGATATTTTGAACCAAAGTAAGATTGACAGGCTGGCGAGTGAGATTGGCCCTGAAAACGTGCCAGTGTTGCTAGAGATATTTTTGAACGAGCTTGCTATGTATATTGAGACCTTATCTCAACAAGAAGGAGAAGGGCAGCAGGCGTATCTCAAGGAAATCAGCCACGCTTTAAAGAGCAGCGCCGCAAGTTTTGGGGCAGAAGCGTTGTGTGCTTACTCGATTGAACTTGATGCGCGAGGAAAGACGGGCGCGACGCTTGAGCTTGCTGATCACAAAGACAAAATGCTATCTCTGCTCAATCAAACTGAGCAGAGATACCAACAATTACTCACACAGTAAGTACTCTATTGCTTGCTGGAGTTTGCTTCGATCATGGCGCCAATCACGGTTTGGTGATGCTAACGGCGTCGTGACGCAGTTCCACTCTTCAAGTTCTGGATGAGGCTCTTCACCCAGCACTACGTCAATTCGTCGACCTTGGCATGAGCGCTCACACCATTCGAGCTTCTCTTGAAGTGTCATTTTTCCTGCAGGGCCGTGTTCGGCAGAGAGGTTTTCTACGAAGACCAATTTTGCCTTACGGTTATTGGCAATAGCACGACCAATCTCCGGCAGCAGTAATGGCGGCATGATACTGGTCAAAAAGCTACCTGGGCCGAGAATAATAGCATCGGCCTGTTCTAGTGCGATAACACCTTCTTTTGTGGCGGGCACTTCGGGTTCCAAATCCAGCCTGAGAAGTTTATCCGGCATCTCGTCAACACTGGTTTCTCCGGTCACCCAGCGACCGTTCGGTGCCAATGCCTTTAGATCTGAAGGATGTTCCGACATAGGAATGATATTCACATCGACTTTCAGCATATTGCGTATAAGATTTGTGGCGTCTAATGGACGAACGGAAAGGTTGTCAAGTGCCGTTAGCATCAGGTTGCCGAGATTATGGCCATCGAGTTCGCCCGCGCCTTTAAATCGATATTCAAACATCATTGAACTGATGGAAGGATCGGTAATCAACTGGTTGATACAGTTACGTGTATCTCCCCAAGCTATTCCTCCCTGACAATGGCGGATCCGTCCTGTCGAACCACCATTATCTGTGGTTGCAACGATACCCGTGGCGTTGCTGCCAAAATCTTTTAGCGCCGCAAGCATGCGACCAAGGCCATGGCCTCCACCGACTGCGACGACTTTCTTGCTAGCGTAAACTGTCATGCTGAGCTTCTATTTTATTCATAACCAACTACAATTTAGATTATTGCATTAACATCAAATACTCAATAATAGGTAATTTGGGCTCTAAGCATGATTTTTTCGTTTAGAGGGTAGAATCACGTACAATTATTAAGTATTTTAATGTAAAGCTACTACCCAATATAGGGGTAGTTGCCATAACTCCGAGCTCACAAAGCTAAGTTCATACTGAATAAGCGTTTTGAGCCAGTGACGCGTTGTCACAAGGGCATAATTGGAAATGATTATGCCTCCCGTGTTTGGAAAGGTGTTCCGTGGCGCAACAATTCGAAGATAGATTTCATCGCAAGTTTTACTACTTGCGTCTTTCTGTTACAGATGTCTGTAACTTTAAATGCACATACTGCCTGCCTGATGGTTATCAACCTTCCGGGCAAAAAAACTCGTCTTTTCTAGCCTTACCAGAGATTAAGCGTGTCGTACGCGCGTTTGCTGATTGTGGCACGTCAAAAGTTCGTATCACTGGTGGTGAGCCGAGCTTACGCAAAGATTTCACCGACATAATTCATACCATCGCCTCGACTGACGGTATTCAAAAAGTTGCAACTACGACCAATGGCTATCGTATGGAGAAGCAGGTCGCTGAGTGGAAGCAAGCTGGTCTTACTCACGTCAATGTGAGTGTTGATAGCTTAGATCCTCGCATGTTTCATCAGATCACCGGTGAGAACAAGTTCACTCAGGTTATGGCAGGAATTGATCGTGCGTTTGAAGTGGGCTACGAGCAGGTCAAAGTAAATGTTGTGTTGATGAAAGATCTCAATGCTCACGAGTTACCTGCCTTTCTAAACTGGATTAAAGACAGACCGATTCAATTACGTTTTATCGAATTAATGAAAACCGGTGAAATGGATGAATTATTTAAGCGCCACCATGTTTCAGGCGTTGCGATTCGTAATCAACTGATTGCAAATGGTTGGTTACTTAAAGTCCGTGATAAAAACGACGGTCCGGCGCAAGTCTTTGTCCACCCTGATTACCAAGGCGAAATCGGCTTGATTATGCCGTATGAAAAAGACTTCTGTGAAAGCTGTAATCGTTTGCGAGTATCGGCAACGGGTAAGCTTCACTTGTGCCTATTTGGTGATCATGGCATCGAGTTACGCGACTTACTTCAGCAAGATACGCAAGAAACCGAGCTAATTGAACGAATCCAAGCACAGCTGCAAACCAAGTCGGTCAGCCACTTCCTTCACGATGGAAATTCAGGTATGACCCCGCACTTGGCCTCAATTGGCGGCTAATACACGTCAACAAACATATAACGCACTTCAGTGACAGCAGGGTGCGAACATTACTTTGAAAAATAAAGGTGAACAAATGGGTCACGCAGAAAGCAAATTCCAACCAGCAAACATCGCAGTTTTAACCGTTTCGGATACTCGTACTGAAGAAAACGATACGTCAGGCGGCTTCTTAGTTGAAAACGCTAAAGAAGCAGGTCATAACGTGGTTGATAAGCAGATTGTTATCGATGATATGTACAAAATCCGCGCTATCGTTTCACAGTGGATTGCGGATGAAAATGTTCAAGCGATTATGATTACTGGTGGTACAGGCTTTACTTCTCGTGACAGTACGCCAGAAGCACTGAAGCCATTATTCGACAAAGAAGTTGAAGGTTTTGGTGAATTGTTCCGTATGGTTTCATACGAAGAGATTGGCACGTCAACCATTCAATCACGCGCGATCGCCGGTTTTGCTAACCACACGGTTATTTTTGCGATGCCTGGTTCGACAGGCGCTTGCCGCACGGGTTGGACTAAGATCATCAAGCAGCAGCTAGACGCTAGCCACCGTCCTTGTAACTTTATGCCTCACCTATCGGTATAATTTTTGGAGCGAACAATGAGCGAGTTGACTCATATTAACGCTTCCGGTGAAGCAAACATGGTTGATGTATCGGCTAAGGCAGAAACAGTGCGTGAAGCTCGTGCAGAAGCTTTTGTCCACATGGCCGCTGAAACTCTAGAGCTGATTGTCTCTGGTCAGCATCATAAAGGTGATGTATTTGCTACGGCGCGAATCGCAGGGATTCAAGCCGCGAAGAAAACGTGGGATCTGATTCCACTGTGCCACCCTCTATTGCTTTCTAAGGTTGAAGTACAGCTAGAAGCGATTGAAGCAGAAAATATGGTACGAATTGAATCTGTATGTAAGTTGTCAGGCAAAACTGGCGTTGAGATGGAAGCGTTGACTGCTGCATCGGTCGCGGCACTGACTATTTACGACATGTGTAAAGCGGTACAGAAAGACATGGTCATTGGACAGGTTCGCTTGCTGGAAAAAACAGGTGGCAAATCGGGTCACTTTAAGGTGGAACAATGATTAAAGTTCTTTTTTTTGCACAGACGCGTGAACTTGTTGGCAAGGATGAACTCGAGCTAGAGGGTGACTTTGCTACTGTTGAAGCTATTCGCGCGCATCTCGTTCAGCAAGAAGGTAAGTGGGACTTAGCTCTGGAGCCGGGTAAACTGCTGGCCGCGGTTAATCAATCGATTGTACCTTTGGATCATCCGATTCAATCTGGTGACGAAGTGGCGTTCTTCCCGCCAGTTACTGGGGGATAAACATGGACAGTCGTGTATCGGTTCAGTTTGAAGATTTTTCTCTCAGTGATGAATATCAGGCGTTATCGGATGGTACTTCAGCAGGTGCTGTGGTGACGTTTGTTGGTAAGGTTCGTGATATAAACCTTGGCGATAATGTTACTGGCTTATCGCTCGAGCATTATCCTGGTATGACTGAAAAGGCACTAGGTGAAATCTGTGATGAAGCAGAGCGACGTTGGCCACTTTTAAATATCCGAGTCATTCACCGTGTTGGAGATTTGGATATCGGTGATCAAATCGTGTTTGTTGGTGTGTCGAGCGCGCACCGTGGCGCGGCCTTCGATGCGTGTGAGTTTGTGATGGATTATCTTAAAACCAAAGCCCCCTTTTGGAAAAAAGAACGCACCACAGATACCACGCGTTGGGTCGAGTCAAGAGACTCTGACGCCAAAGCTGCTGAACGCTGGCAGCAGAAATAGTGACAGAGCGAGTTGCGAGAATGAAAGCTTCCTTAGGGAAGCTTTTTTATTGTTTATTACAACAGCGAAAGAGTCTCTCTGGCAAGATCTGAAACTGTGGTTGTTGGATTAAATATTTTCTAGTCATAGCATGTCATTTGCAGGGCATTTGATAGGCGGATGGCGAGCGAATACGGATGTTCAGAAGCATTGTAAGTGGTGGCGTGAGGTTTAATAGACGTAGCCTATTGCAAAAATTGTTGATTTCCATTTAGTAAAATCAAGAAATTAGACAACAATTACAATATACAGCAAAGCTTGCACGCAAGGAGACACAGATGGAATCATTAAAAGTAAAAGACTACATGACCCTGCAAGCGGTAACCTTTACCCCAGAGATGTCATTGACGGCCGCTCTCGACAAGGTAATGAATTCACGCTATCTAGGTGGTCCAGTTATTAACGAGCAGAAAGAGGTCATCGGTTTTCTTTCTGGGCAAGATCTACTCGATAAACTCATTAATGTGAGTTACTACTGTCAGGACAGTCACATTGTTGCAGATTGTATGCATCGCGAAGTGCTATCCGTTACGTCTGATACATCGATTATTGAGTTGGCAGAGATGATGAAGGTAGGGCGTCCGAAAGTCTATCCTGTCATTGACGCGGGTAAACTGGTCGGCATCATTACGCGACGAGATGTGCTCAGAGCGATAGGCAAAAATATTGAGGATTGCTTTAAACATCCTGTATAACAGTTAGAACATGAAAATAATAAGAGGTGCCACGAGCACCTCTTATTATTTTCATCAAGCTCAAAAGGGAAGCGTATGTCCGATCAGAGTGCTAAGTTTGTTCAGGGGTCAACCATGCGTCACATACTCGTGATGTCGGGGCCGGCGCAGGCGTCCGTTTTCGCTCAATTTACTGTGCTGTTTTTCTCAATCTTGGTAAAGCAACGTTGGGGACGCTGCCCTTTGTCCACTTAGGGGCAATGTGGTTTGGCGCGCTGGGCGTGTCTTGAACATGCGACCTCTGATCCCGCTATTACCAGTGTGAACAGTCAACCTTTCTGTAGTCATGATGCTGTGCTCATTGATGATGTTGCCGCAACCACAGATGTTACACAACAAAATCGAGAAAAAGGTTGACCTTGGAGCTAGCTCTAAGGTTTACACTTCGAGTGTACAGTGAACGGAGATAAACATATGTGCACAAAACACAAAGCATGCCAATCAACCAAAATGGCACCAGTTCCAAGCCAATCTGGTTCTTGCGCTAGCCCAAATATTTCGTCAATTAAAATGGCCGGTGTCGAAACTACAGAAGCGGGCTGTTGCAGCTCGAACAGTTGTAGCAGCGGCTCAGACCCTAGTGAAGATGAGGGTGAGCCCAGTCTTTCGACACGTTTTACTCAAAGCTGGATAATTGAAGGGATGGACTGTCCATCTTGCGCAAGAAAAATTGAGACCGCAGTAAACCGAGTAAGTGGTGTTGCTGAAGCCAAGGTACTGTTTGCGACCGAAAAGCTCATCATTAAAACCGATAGCGCTAGTGTCATTCAGTTAGTTGAGCAAGCCGTCATTGATAGCGGATTTACATTTTCTAGCGCTAGCACGCGTGAAGACAAAAAACGTTCACAGGGCTGGAAGTCGGTATTTATTCAGAACAGTCAAATCATTGCGATAGCCTCTGCTATGGCGGTCGCAGCACTCATCAGCCCCTCATTTCCGCTCATCAGTGAGTGGATGTTTATCTTCACCTGTCTTGCAGGTCTTTATCCAATCAGTAAAAAGGCGATCGCCCTTGCTCGTTCGGGTACCCCTTTCGCTATTGAAACCCTGATGAGCGTTGCGGCACTTGGTGCTCTCTATTTGGGGGAGACTATCGAAGCGGCGATGGTATTACTCTTGTTTCTCATTGGCGAGCGGTTAGAAGCGTTTGCTGCCTCAAGGGCACGAAGTGGTGTGCAGGCATTGATGGAGCTAGTTCCTGAAAATGCAATCCAAATCATCGATGGTAAACGTGTTGAGGTATCAGCAAGTCAGTTGCTTCCTGGCGATGTGATTGAAGTGTCACCCGGTTCCCGTCTTCCTGCTGATGGCAAGTTACTGGCAGAGGTCGCTAGCTTCGATGAAAGTGCTTTAACAGGCGAATCTGTGCCTGTTGAACGATACCAAGATGAATCTGTCATGGCTGGCGCGGTTGTCGTGGATAAAGTTGTTCGACTGACCATTACCTCCAAACAGGGTGAAAACGCTATTGATCGTATTCTCCACCTCATCGAAGAGGCGGAATCGCGTAAAGCACCATTAGAACGTTTCTTGGATAAGTTCAGTCGTTGGTATACCCCTTTGATGATGTTGGTGTCACTACTTGTCATCATCACGCCTCCGCTTCTGTTTGCTCAACCTTGGGAAACTTGGGTCTATCGAGGTTTGGCATTACTGCTTATTGCCTGTCCCTGTGCTTTGGTTATATCTACACCGGCAGCGATTACGTCTGGGCTTGCGGCGGCAGCAAGGCGTGGGGCGTTGATCAAAGGTGGGGCAGCCTTAGAGCAGCTTGGAAAAATCGACACAGTCGCCTTCGATAAAACGGGTACCTTAACCAAAGGTAAACCAGAAGTGACCGATCTTATTGCCTTTGGTGAATGGACCGAAATGACCTTAATGGAGAAAATTGCTGCTATTGAAGTCGGCTCAAGTCATCCATTGGCGGTGTCTCTAGTGAACAAAGCCAAACTCATGGGCATTGACATTCCTGAAGCCAAAGATAAGCAAGCTTTGGTTGGCAGTGGTGTTCGAGGTGTCGTTGATAATGTTGAATATCAGGTTACAGCACCAAGTAAAGTGACTCTTCCACTTAGTGAAAATTGGCTGACGCAGATTGAAGGGTTAGAGCAGCAAGGTAAAACCGTTGTGGTCGCGATTGAAAATCAAGCAAGAGTAATGGGGGTAATTGCGTGGCAAGATACCTTGCGAGATGATTCGGCACAAGCGGTTAAAGCGTTACAAAAATTGGGTGTTCGCTCTATCATGTTGACGGGTGACAACCCTCGCAGTGCACGGGCTATTAGCTCAATGATCGGTATTGACTACCAGGCTGGTCTGCTGCCACAAGATAAGGTGAGTTACGTTGAACAGCTATCGGCGGTCGATAATGTCGCTATGGTTGGAGACGGTATTAACGATGCTCCTGCGATGAAAGCGTCAAGTATTGGTATTGCCATGGGGGGTGGTACTGATGTAGCACTAGAAACGGCCGATGCAGCTTTGACTCATAACCGCTTGACTGAGCTTGCTGGAATGATTGAGTTATCGAGATCAACGTTAGGCATAATTCGTCAAAATATCGCTTTGGCACTCGGTTTGAAAGGTGTCTTCCTTATTACCAGCTTGCTCGGCTTAACGGGTTTGTGGGTGGCGGTACTGGCTGATAGTGGCGCGACAGCGATAGTGACACTCAATGCGTTGCGACTGTTAAAGTTTAAGTCCCAACTCGATTAGTGGATAGAACAATAAATAGCCCTTACATTTATGATGTAAGGGCTATTTTTTATGCAACTGACAAATTGGATTTGCTAAAAATTGTGATCGAAAACGATTTTGTTTGCAATGTTCATTTTTGTTGCGATCATTGTTGTGATCGGTGTCACTATAAAGCTCTTGGTAGTTGGTTACAGTATGTTCTGTACCCGATGAATTTATAGAGCGAATGGTAAAATTTAATCAACCAAATTTCGCCACAATAAGGAGTCCCCTATGTCTCAAGCTGTATTCCACCTTGGTGTTACTGAATCTGATCTCGCTGGCGCAACATTAGCGATCATTCCTGGTGACCCAGCACGCGTTCAAAAAATTGCAGAAGAAATGGAGAACCCAGTTTTCCTTGCTAGCCACCGTGAATACACACTTTACCGTGCTGAGCTTGATGGCAAGCCTGTTGTCGTATGTTCAACTGGTATTGGTGGCCCTTCTACTTCTATTGCAGTTGAAGAATTAGCGCAACTTGGCGTTCGTACCTTCCTACGCGTAGGCACGACTGGTGCAATTCAACCACACGTTAACGTGGGTGACATGATTGTCTCTACAGGTTCTGTTCGTCTTGATGGTGCAAGTTTGCACTTTGCTCCAATGGAATTTCCAGCGGTAGCAGACTTTGAAGTTGCGACAGCAATGAAAGCAGCGGTTGAAGAAAGTGGCGCTACGGTTCATATGGGCGTAACGGCATCAAGCGACACATTCTACCCAGGCCAAGAGCGTTACGATACTTTCTCTGGTCGTGTTGTTAAGCGCTTCCAAGGCTCTATGAAAGAGTGGCAAGAGATGGGCGTTCTCAACTTTGAAATGGAATCTGCAACACTTCTTACTATGTGTGCAAGTTCTGGTCTTAAAGCTGGCTGTGTAGCGGGTGTAATCATCAACCGTACTCAGAAAGAAATCCCGGATCATTCAACTCTAAAAGAGACAGAAGCTCGTTCAATCAAAGTGGTAGTTGAAGCTGCACGTAAGATGCTGTAAAGATTACAGTGACTGAATAGATAAGGCCCTGCGTTGATACGCAGGGCCTTTTTATTTATTTCGGATTATCGGTTACGCGCCGGATTTGTTTGTTTTTAACCAAGCAAGCGAGCTTGCTCGGTTGCTTCTTCATTGAGCAGAATGGTTTGTGCACGCTTGAAGAAGTTAAAGTCAGTTGCTGTGGCACTCGTGTAAGCGCCCATCATGCGGCTGACAATTAAGTCACCATTGCTCAGTTTTGGCAGCATGATGTTTTCCGCAATCACATCAATGCTATCGCATGTAGGGCCAGCAAGAATACTCGGTAGCCACTCTCCATCCTGTTTTATCGTCGTGAGAGGGTATTTAGCATCATCAAACATCAAACCACTGAATGAACCGTAGATACCATCATCTAGGTAGTACCAAATCTGTCCATCACGCTCTGCTTGTCCCATCACTGATGCAACACCCGTCATCGCTTGAGCAACAATAAAGCGCCCTGGTTCGGCAATAACCTGAACCGTTTCTGGTAGCTGGTTTAAAGCCGCATTGATCGGCTGGCAAAACAGTTCAATCGGCATTACCTGAGTGTTATAACTCACAGGGAATCCGCCACCGATGTCAAGAGTACTTAACGCAGGTAAACCATGCTCAACAACTTGCTCCATGAGGTGCTTACAGGTGTCGATTGCGTCAACGTATTTCTGTGGATTCATGGTTTGTGACCCAACGTGGAACGAGAGCCCCTTAATACGAATATTCCACTCTTGAGCTTGCGCAATTAGCTCTAGCGCTTGTTGAGGAGTACAGCCAAACTTCTTCGAAAGATCCGCGAATGCTTCTGAGTT
The DNA here is from genome assembly GCF_050113655.1 of Vibrio sp. TRT 29B02. Classification (NCBI taxonomy): domain Bacteria; kingdom Pseudomonadati; phylum Pseudomonadota; class Gammaproteobacteria; order Vibrionales; family Vibrionaceae; genus Vibrio; species Vibrio sp. TRT 29B02. The sequence continues at coordinate 27,225 of NZ_JBNJOJ010000035.1, read as the reverse complement.
ACGAAAGCTCAGGCGCACGAGCAATTCCACTTCGTCACGGTAGGCGATGAATTTTTCTAACTCGTTAATGTTGTCGACAACAAAAACACGGCAACCATACGCCAGTGCGTCACGAATATCACGGTCACGCTTGATTGGGTGAGTATGGATAGTACGCTCTGCTGGTACACCTTGCTCTGCCACTAGGTCAACTTCACCACTGGTTGCTAAGTCAAAACTGGCTCCTTCAGCCAATAGTGTCTGTACAACAGCTGGGTGTGGCAGTGGCTTAAGCGCAAAATGCAAAGTGACATTAGGTAGTGCGTTGCTTAGGGCACGATATTGTTGGCGAACAATATCACAATCTAGCAGCAGCAGTGGTGCGCCAAATTGCTCTACCGAGGATTGAATAAGTTGAGATTCTGGTGCAGATAGAGCACCAGCAGAATAAGATTGAAAATCTAAAACAGAGTGAGCAGCAGCCATAGCCAGTCTCCAACAAGTTATAGGCATGTTTCAATGTGATGACAAAGAAACATGGAGCGTCAAAAAATGCGCAAAGCGCAGTCAAAGTCACTCTTGGATAGTTGCTCTATCGCCTTGCCACAAATCTGCTGTGATGTACTCGGATTGGCTATCATCAAGAAGCAAAGTGATAGTAAAAGCATCAATCTTTGCAATCAATAGCTGGATGAACAAAAGAAAGTGAATAATTTTTGTTGTTACGACAGGGAATGTTTGTTTTGCAAGCAACTCTTCTCCACAAATGCTCTCCAAAAAGGGTACTCCCTCCACTAATGGGCACTAATGGCGATAAGTTCGATGTGGTCCATAAGACGATATGGGATACCATTAATCTGTTTATTGGCCTTACGACAAGTCTTGAGGCGTCTGTCCTCTCAAGAAATACTCAAGAAATAGAAATGGGTAGCGTGCTTGCTACCCATTGTTGAGTGTCGTGTTGACGGCTTAGCACTTGGCGTTAACTAAATGCGATTTTAGGTAACGGCAGATAGAGACTTTCAGTCATGTCAGACAACATTTGGTCATACACTTGCGAGATAACCAAGGATATGTCAGTGGTTAGTTGGTACAGCTCGTCACTGGTCATCTCTAGTGCATCATTGGCATTGAGTTCTGTCAGTGTGTGCATTGCCTTGGAGCTCAACGGTGACGCAACAGAAAGTGGGCTAATCAATGAAAGTTGGCTCAGTTTGCGTCGAGTTTTATCGCAGTAGTATTTCACTCGCATCATACCTTCAGGGTGGTCAAGATCCTGAATTGATATTCTTAGTTGGGTGAGCGTCTCCATACTATCGAGTACCTGCTGCCAGTTCATATGATATTCGTCACTAATGTCTTCTCGGCCAGATTCAATCAGCCATGCAATCGCGATTTCATCCATTAAAAACATACAGTGGCGAATGGTTTTGCCGTGAATAATCTGATTCCGTGCCACTGTTCGGTGTTGCCACTCTTGGTGCAGAGATTTGAGCTTTAATTGCAGAATTCGATACATTGGCTTGTTTTCGAACTGGGCTGTAGCGATAAGTGTATTGGAGTGGTCCATCATCGAATCGAAAATGCCCGCCAGTGTGTTTTGTTGGCGCTCAAAATCTTGGCTAGTCAATGCTTGATGTGTGATGGCTCTATGTTGTCGGCTAAGCAGCAACAGTTGGCGCAGCAGAACTAAAATCTCGAATTTTCGTTCAAGACCGGAATGACGTTTCTTTGAATGGTGAAATAGGGTTGCAAGAATCGCCAGGGACAAGATTAGTGAAAAAAGCACAAACATAACTTACTCCTTGTTAATGTTTACCTACAAAGTGGTAGAGCAGATATGGTGCCAATTCTAATTTTCTTAAAATTCAATCACTTAAATTTTGTTGTTGAATTATTTTGAACCGATTTGGTGCATAAAGCACTGATAATGTGAGGGACATAAAAAAGCCCCACTCGATGAGTAGGGCTCTGAGTTAGACGATTTATTCAGTTTACATGACGCGCATGCCAGGCTGAGCGCCTTCGTGTGGTTCAAGGATCCACAATTCGCTGCCACCAGGGCCAGCGGCTAGGATCATACCTTCAGACATACCAAACTTCATTTTGCGAGGTTTTAGGTTTGCTACCATTACGGTTAGCTTACCTTCCAGTTCTTCAGGTTTGTAAGCCGATTTAATGCCCGAGAAAACCTGACGAGTTTCACCGCCGATATCAAGCTGGAACTTGAGTAGCTTGTCTGCTTTTGGCACTTCTTCACATGAGATAATACGTGCGATACGCATATCCACTGCAGCGAAAGCGTCAAATTCAATCTCGTCAGCGATTGGATCTTTGTCGAGTTCTGTTTGGCTAGCTTGGTTCTTTTCAGCTTCTGCTTTCTCTTTCGCTGCTACTTCAGCGGCAGCATCTTGCTTAGACGCTTCAACCATATCTTCAACTTTTTTAGGATCGATGCGGTTGAATAGTGCCTTGAACTTCGTGATTTCATGAGCGGTCAGTGGCGTCGCAATGCCATCCCAAGTCAGTTCTTCGTTCAGGAATGCTTCAGTGCGCGCAGCAAGTTCTGGCATCACTGGCTTGAGGTATGTCATCAGTACGCGGAATAGGTTAATACCGACAGAACAGATGTCTTGTAGCTCTTGGTCTTTACCTTCTTCTTTCGCCACTACCCACGGTGCTTTCTCGTCAACATACTGGTTCGCTTTATCTGCTAGTGCGGTGATTTCACGAATAGCACGACCAAACTCACGAGTTTCGTAAAGTTCTGCGATACGATCTGCCGCCGCCGCAAACTCGTTGTATAGCTCAGGTTCAGCGAAGTTTGCCGATAGCTTGCCTTCAAAACGTTTAGAAATGAAGCCAGCGTTACGAGAAGCAAGGTTCACAATCTTATTAACTACGTCAGCATTAACGCGTTGAGTGAAGTCTTCAAGGTTAAGATCCAGATCGTCGATACGGCTGTTGAGTTTCGCTGCATAGTAGTAACGCAGACATTCAGGATCTAGGTGCTCTAGGTAAGTCGCTGCCTTGATGAATGTGCCTTTCGACTTAGACATTTTTGCACCGTTAACCGTTACGTAGCCGTGTACGAATACGTTATTTGGTTTACGGAAACCACTGCCTTCTAGCATTGCTGGCCAGAATAGAGAGTGGAAATACACGATGTCTTTACCGATGAAGTGGTATAGCTCGGTCGTGCTGTCTTTTTTCCAGTACTCATCGAAGTCTAGGTCGTCACGTTTGTTACATAGATTCTTGAATGAAGCCATGTAGCCAACAGGCGCGTCTAGCCAAACATAGAAGAATTTGTCTTTCTCACCTGGGATCTCGAAGCCAAAGTAAGGCGCATCACGCGAGATATCCCATTGTTGAAGACCAGATTCGAACCACTCTTGCATCTTGTTTGCAGTTTCAGCTTGTAGCGAACCAGAGCGAGTCCACTCTTGTAGCATGCTTTCAAACTGAGGTAGGTCGAAGAAGAAGTGTTCAGAATCTTTCATTACAGGTGTTGCACCAGATACTGCTGATTTAGGATCAATCAGTTCAGTAGGGCTGTATGTCTCACCACAGTTGTCACAGTTGTCGCCGTATTGATCTTCTGATTTACACTTAGGGCAAGTACCTTTCACGAAACGGTCTGGAAGGAACATCTCTTTTTCAGGATCGAAAAGCTGAGAGATAGTACGGCTAGAGATAAAGCCATTTTTTTTCAGTTCCAGATAGATGTGAGATGCAAGCTCACGGTTCTCTTCTGAATGAGTGCTGTGGTAGTTATCAAAGCTAATATCGAAGCCAGCGAAGTCTTTTTGGTGCTCTTCACTTACTGCAGCGATCATCTCTTCTGGCGTCATACCCATCTGTTGTGCTTTTAGCATGATTGGCGTGCCGTGAGCATCGTCAGCACAGATGAAGTTTACAGTGTTGCCGCGTAGGCGTTGGTAGCGAACCCAGATGTCAGCTTGAATGTGCTCAAGCATGTGACCTAGGTGAATCGAACCGTTAGCGTACGGAAGGGCACAAGTGACCAGCAGTTTCCTTGGATCAAGAGTTCTTGGATCGTTTGCCATACTTAATATTCGCTTCTTAGGATGTATAAAAAAATAGAGAGTAATACTACCTTATCCAACCAGTGACTCCAAGGTACCAGTTACAGGAATACCCTAGTTTTTTCATGGTTCAGTCTAGGCTGACAGAGTGTTACGATTAGATGCATAAGGAGGACCTATGCGTCAATTCAGTTCAAAGCAAGATTTTTGTGATTGGTTAAACCAATTTGAGCATTCAAGCTTAGCGCCACAGTGGGCGTCAGTAGCCAAGATCGTTAGTGTCGAAGCGGCGGGCTTTAAGATAGAAATTCCTTTTGCAGCTAACGGTTTAGTTGAGGAGCTGACTGACTGGATAGCGGCTGCTCAATCGAAAGGTGAGGTGGCGTCGTTTTCGTATGACATTCTTGTTGCACCAAAAGCCCTTGAAACACACGTGGCCTCACAGGTGAAAGGGGTAAAAAATGTTATTGCTGTTACGTCAGCAAAAGGTGGAGTAGGTAAATCGACGACATCGGTAAACCTTGCACTTGCGCTGTCAAAATCTGGTGCAAAGGTCGGATTGCTTGATGCAGACATCTATGGCCCATCGGTTCCTCTTATGCTAGGGCAGACAGAGGCTCAGCCAGAAGTTAGAGATGGCAAGTGGATGCAGCCGATTGTTGCCCATGGTATTTACACACATTCAATCGGTTACTTGGTTTCAAAAGATGAAGCGGCTATTTGGCGTGGCCCTATGGCGGCGAAAGCGTTGGCTCAACTTCTCAATGAAACCGAATGGCCTGAGCTAGATTACTTAGTTATCGATATGCCGCCAGGTACGGGGGATATCCAGTTAACGCTTGCCCAGCAAGTCCCAGTCACGGGGGCGGTTATCGTCACGACACCGCAAGACCTAGCGTTGGCCGATGCGCGTAAAGGTGCAGCCATGTTTCAAAAAGTAGACGTTCCTGTGGTTGGCATTGTCGAAAACATGAGTTACCACATCTGTAGTCACTGTGGCGAAAAAGAGCACATCTTTGGTGCTGGTGGTGCAGAAAAAATGTCCAATGAGTATGGCTTAGACTTGTTAGCTCAAATCCCTCTACACATTCAAATGCGAGAAGATATCGACCGAGGCGAGCCGACAGTCGCTGCTCGACCTGAGTCTGAGCATGGAAGACAATATCTCACTTTGGCGGAAGCAGTAAGCTCGAGATTGTACTGGCAGGGCAAAGCAAAACCCGATTCAATACTGTTTACCATGGTCGAATAATCGGTAGTGTGGTCAAAAAAAGAGCGTTCATTTAGCGCTCTTTTTAATTCTTATTCCGTGTAATCGATTGCGCTGAAAACTTTTATTCCATTTACGTAAATCGGCTTAATAGCGACTGGCAACTCACCTCTTAACTCCCTATAATCAGGCGGTTTATCTAAATTTGTCCTAATACACAGAGCTCGGTTCGATGAGCACTGCTAGTATTAGCATATGACACCAATCTAATTCATCGGGTGCAAGAATAATGTCTGATAATAATCAATGCGTCATCGTCGGTATTGCTGGCGCGTCTGCTTCTGGAAAAAGTTTAATCGCTAGCACTATCTACAACGAATTACGTGCGAAAGTGGGCGATCATCAAATTGGTGTGATTACGGAAGATTGCTATTACAACGACCAAGGCCATCTGAGTATGGATGAGCGTGTAAAAACCAACTATGACCACCCAAGCGCACTCGATCATGATCTGCTGTGCCAACACCTAGAGCAGTTAGTTAAGGGACAAGCAGTAGAAGTACCTGAGTACAGCTACACTAAGCACACCCGTACAGAAAACACCACAACAATGACGCCTAAGAAAGTCATTATCCTTGAAGGTATCCTTCTTCTGACCGATCCTCGTCTACGTGACCTGATGCACGCGACGGTATTTATGGATACGCCGTTGGATATCTGTCTGCTACGTCGTGTAAAACGTGATGTAGAAGAGCGCGGCCGCACAATGGATTCAGTGCTTAAACAGTACCAAGAAACCGTTCGTCCAATGTTTATGCAGTTTATCGAGCCATCAAAGCAATATGCAGACATTATTGTACCTCGTGGCGGTAAAAACCGTATCGCGATTGATGTGCTAAAAGCTCACATTGCAAAACTTTTGAAAGCTTAATACCGAATAAACGCTTAAGACTTTATTTTTTATGAGATAAGTGGCACTTTTAGTGCCACTTTCTTTTTATGGTCGTCTGATATTCTGCCACGATCATTTATACTTGGAGCTTGCCTCTTTTTTTTGGTGTGCTCACCAAGCAAGGATACTGCTGATGAAGAAACTATTACTAATAATAGCCATCCCTGTAATTGCTATTCTTGGTGCGATTATCGCGTTGGTTACCCTCGTTAACCCCAACCAATTTAAACCACTAATTGTCGAACAAGCCAAAACTCAAACTGGGTTAGATCTGGTCATCGACGGTGACATTAGCTGGCAGTTTTTCCCATCGATTGGCTTTGAGCTAGGTCAGACTGAATTGCGTAACCCGCAAGGTTTTGAGCAGCTGAATATGTTTAAAGTCGATACGGTAGGGATTGATGTCTCTGTCATGCCTTTGTTTAACAAACAGCTCGAAATTGGCAACATCACACTGGATGGTGCTGCGTTCTCATTAGAAACGCTAAAAGATGGTACGCGAAATATTGATGCTCTTACTCAGGCACAAAACGCTCAGGCAGATACCGCCACTTCAGCGCCGACAACTGATGTTGCTTCTGAACCAGCCGAGCAGAGCTCAGAAACCCCAAGTTCCGCGCCGGCTTGGAGTATCAATGTAGCGGGTGTCACAATCTCTAACGCTTCGGTTGATGTTCAGGATAAACAGGCAGGCTCGTTTACTAAACTTTACGATGTATCACTAAATCTGTCTGAATTTGCCGCAGAAAAATGGACCACAGTCGAGTTTGCTGCCAAAGGTGAAAACAATCAGCAGAAGTTCAGTGCTAAAGGTGATGCTGAATTCAAACTGGCTACAGGTTTCACGCAATACGCTCTGCGCAATATAAATCTCGAGGCAAGCATGAGTGATCCTGCCACTCGCATTGATAGTGTTAAGCTCGGCCTAGAGACGTTCGAGTTTGATAAAGCCAATGCGTTAACCTACTCAGTCATAGGTAATGCGGCTGGCCTTGATATTGATATGAAAGGTTCTGCTTCGTTAACTGTTGATCAGGCGATTACCAAAGTATTAATGAACAAATTGATACTAGATGCACAATTCAAAGGCGAGACTTTGCCACAATCGCCGATGAAAGTGGATATGGCATCAGACCTATCGTTTGACCTAGTTAAAAGTCACCTAAGCTTTGTACTAGAGAAATTAACTGCCAACGCACTGCAATTTGACGGCAAAGCGGATGTGACGCTCGTGGAGATTCCAAAAATTCGTTTTGCGTTGCACAGCCCTAATATTGATTTAGATGAGTTTTTAGGCCTTCATCAGCCAGCTGAAGAGCAGAAACAAGCTTCTTCTCCAGCACAAAAATCTGAACAGAAACCATCTGAAATATCGCCTAAGAAACCTGTTGAAGAGGTTGAACCTGATTTAACGGCATTAAAAACGTTGGATATAGAAGGTGATATTAGTATCGACAAATTCAAAGCGAGTAATGCCAAAATGCAGAATGTTAAAGCAAGCTTCTCTGTGAATCGTGGTGTTGCTGAACTGACTTCGTTTACGTCCAATTTGTATGAGGGCTCAATTAGTGCAACTGCACGTTTAGATGCACGTAAATCACCAGCCAGCTATACGGCTATAAAACGCATCAAAGGTGTTAAAGTGCTGCCTTTACTGAAGGATGTAGCTAACAATGAGACCTTAGAAGGGACGGGTAACATTGATGTTGACGTAAAAGGTACTAGCCTGACGCCAACTGGCATTAAGAAGAACTTAGTCGGCAATGTGGTGATTAACTTCGAAGATGGTGCAGTTAATGGTATTAACGTCGCTCAGTTAATTCGTGAGAACTATGCAAAGATCAAAGGCGAAAAAGTTGAGTCCGTTGATCAAGTGCAAAAAACTGACTTCAGTGCGATGAAAGCAACACTTAAGCTTAACAAGGGCAATGTGTCGACTAACGATTTGACCATGCAATCACCATTGCTGCGCATTCGTGGTACAGGCAGTGCCAATTACCTCAATGAAACGGTTGATTTTACCGTCAGTACATCGATTGTTGGCTCTTTAGAAGGGCAAGGTGGCAAGGACATTGATGAACTCAAAGACGTTACCATTCCTATCAATATATCTGGTCACTGGTCTGAGCCTAAGTTCAAGCTCGTGTTCGATGATGTGCTGAAACAGAAAGCGGAAAAAGAAATTGATCGTGGTCTGAAAAAGCTCGATGAGAAATTAGGTGACAAAATCAAAGATGAAAAAACCAAGGAAGCGGTTAACAGCTTAATTAAAGGCTTGTTTAACTAACACCTGGCATTTTGTTATATAAAAAAAGGGCTTCTAATTTATTAGAAGCCCTTTTTTACAATTGTAAGGTTATTCTGGTCAGGTTGTTGGCTTGGTGTTCTAACCTAAGTCAATTAAATTAGAATGCCACGCATATCTCATCAATGTTATCTTTATCATAAAGTTGTCCTCGCAACAGTACCCGTGATATTACAACGAAGACATGAGTACATTCATCCTCGTATCTATTGAGAGTGCCATTACTTGTCGTGAATAAACTTAAATAATAACAATCTAATAGAGCTATTTTTGCTTGTGGTCGCATTGTTTGGAATAAATCTCTGTGGGAATGAAATCCTTTTGGGATAGGTTCTAAGTGATAGTTCCTACATTGATTTCGGTATTATCCTACAGATTCGTTCGTTTATTGTTGTTATCATGTTAAGTAATTCAACCGTGTTTAATAAGGCGTACATGTGTACGAATATTTGGTGTAATAAATGAGAAGTTTCTTTCGTGGATTAGGTATAAAAAGTAAGTTAAATATTTCTTTTGTCGCTATATTAATTTCATTTTCTTCATTATATATCCTTAAGCAAGGACAAATGAACGACGAGATAGTCACTTTGTCTGAGATTTCTCACTCAGCACTCACCTCCATAAATGCAATTAATGACAACGAAATACAGCCAACCTATGAGATCTGGTTATTATTTCTTAAAGCATCAACGCGTAAGGAGCTTGAGAGTGAGTTTTTAAAGTCATTGGCTGAATGGCACCAAAACCTTGAAAAGGGCTTCATTGATGATGGTAAGGCAACCACCGCTGCTCGAAAAAACAAGTTTAATAATTACTATGAACATGTAAAAGAGCTGGTAAACTATAAGAGGAAATACTCGACGGATAGTGACGAGCTTGACTTGTACTTGCAAAAATCTGATATGTTGGCATTGGAACTGATTACATCACTTGCAGATTTTTCTGATGAGATGAATGCCAGTATTAGAAATGAATTTAAACAATCAAAGCAAGATGTAAAGGAACTTACCATTGATAGCTATATAGAAATATCTATCATATTTATTGTCGCTTTGATTTTCTCTTGGTATATTTCAAATGGTCTGTCCAAATCTATTAATAACATTGTTTTAGCTTTGCAAAAAATGGCAAGTGGAGATTTTACTGTTGTTAGTTTGTATGAAGGTAACAATGAAATAGGCCTTTTGTCGAAGTCTATTAATCAGCTATCAGAATCCGTTTCTAAAATTATCAAAACGATGAATTCGAATGGTCTTAATGTGGCTTCATCTGCGACTGAGCTATCATCGGTGATGCAACAATCAAAAGATAATGCGATACAAGAGCGAGAGCAGTTTAATCAAATTAGCGTTTCAATTACGGAGTTGTCTTGTACCGCTAAAGAGGTAAATAGCAACGCATCTCTTGCAGAGGAAGCATCGAAAAAAGCGCAGCAACATATTTCACTGGGTCGAAGCCGAGTTGATTGCTCTCAAGAAATTGGATTGAAGATCTCAGGTTCTATTCATGGCTCTGCCCAAGTGATGATGGCGCTGAAGGAACATTCGAGCAATATTGGTCAAGTAGTAGAAGTCATCAATGGTATTTCAGAACAAACGAACTTGCTGGCTCTCAATGCAGCGATAGAGGCAGCTCGAGCCGGAGAGCAAGGAAGAGGTTTTGCTGTTGTAGCAGATGAAGTGAGAAGCTTAGCGGTTAGAACACAAGAATCAACATCAGAGATTCAGAGTGTTATTGGGGCGCTTCAAGATCAAGCTGAAACGGTCTATAGACAGATTCAAGATAATTTAGAGTTGCTAAAAGAGAGTGAAGACATTTCCCAGCAAGTTTTGAATGCTTTTATGGATATCGACTCCTCTGTGCAAAAAATTTCTGAACAAAATACGCTAGTCTCGGCGGCTTCGTCAGAGCAGGTGCAGGTGACGGAATCTATTTCAGAGAACATTACGCTTCTATCTGGGCTCGTAACAGATAACAGCGAAAGCATTGAACATTGTTTTGAAGCTTCTGACGAACTTGCTCGTTTATCTGAGGATCAAAAGGAGCTATTAGGTCGTTTCATTGTCGAGTAGCTTTGTATTTCAAGCACCTAGAGTCTTACATCTAGGTGCTTGTCTAGGTTACCAGTCGACGCCTTTGAGGGCTTTTACACCTGACTCAAAAGCATGTTTGACGTTTTTCACTTCGGATACCGTATCTGCAAGCTCGATCAATGTACGATGAGCGGCGCGTCCTGTGATCACTACAGATTGCATCTTAGGACGGTTAGTCAGTGCGTCGACAACCTCATCTAAGTCTATGTAGCCGTAACTAACCATGTAGGTCAGTTCGTCAAACAGGATAACGTTGATCGACTCATCTTTAAGCATTCGTTTACACTCCTGCCAGACGATTTGCGCTGCTTCTGTATCGGCTGCTTTATTCTGTGTTTCCCATGTAAAGCCAGTAGCCATTACTTGGAACTCAACGCCGAGCTTTTCAAGAAGATTACGCTCACCATTGTCCCATGTCCCTTTAATAAACTGAGCAACGGAACATTTGAGGCCATGGCCTACTGCTCGTGCAATCGTACCAAATCCAGAAGTGGATTTTCCTTTGCCATTGCCAGTAATCACCAACAACAAGCCTTTCTCTTCCTGAGCTGCCGCGACTTTCGCATCGACCTCTTGTTTTACTTTTTGTTGCCTTGCTTTGTGACGTGCTTCTTTGTTGCTCTCAGAGACCATGGTTATTCCTTTTTTATTAAGTCACTTTGTGGATATGATAACCGATTCAAGTTGATGCAAACACCTACCAGTTTTATGGACAACTAATAGCTAGCGAGGAGGCTAGGTCGATGGCGAAGAGAATACTCGTCGTATGTATGGGAAACATATGTCGTTCACCAACTGGTGAAGCTATATTGAGAGCTAAGGCAAGCCAGCGAGGTATTGACGTTGAAGTTGATTCCGCAGGTACAATTGGTTATCACCAAGGCAATCCACCAGATGCGCGTTCCAAAGAGGCGGGAGAGAAACGCGGCTATTCATTTAAAGGCATTCGCTCAAGGAAAATTGTTAGCAGTGATTTTGAAGCTTTTGACCTCATTCTTGCTGCAGATAGAGACAATAAAGCGGATCTTATTTCCCAGTGTCCGGCCCATTTTCAGTACAAGATTCGACTATTTTTAAGCTATACCAATTCAAGCTACGATGAAATTCCCGATCCATACTATGGCGGTGATAGCGGATTTGAGTTGGTGTTAGATCTCATTGAAGAAGCGTCTGAGAAAATTCTAGATTCTCTATAAACAACTGTCGCTCACCATTTTCAATACTTAGTGGTGAGCACTCTAAGCAGCCATCACACGACCACTAAAGTAGTCATTAGAGACAATATATTCTGTGTTCCGAATCAACTCATCTTGTACTTCCGCCCAATGGGTATCGTCATGCTCAAGAGCAGGTACAACACCAGCAACTCGAATATTAAATGGCGTTAGTTCACGAGCCCAGCTTTGGGTGAAGCCAACGACCATCGAGGTGGCATTGTCAAAACCTGATAAATCCTGATATTCCGGATGTGCAATGACATTAACAATCACGCCATTTTTCTTCTCTTGTCGCATGCGTTCTGCGGTTGCTTGACCAAAACTGAACATGGTTGCTGCCATTAGGGAGAGCTTTTGGGTAAACAATGCACTGGCTTGTTGATCAAAAATGTGTGGCATGGCTTCTGCCGTCAATGCATTAATTAACACATCTGGTGAGCGTTTGACGGAGCTATCCATAAAACCGAACAGGTCTTGAATTGAGCTTAGTGAATGATCTTGAATCGTGAACTGGAATACATTGTCGGAGATCTCACTGCACAGACGATAGGTCTGTTTTAATTGTGGATTGTTTACATCACACAAAACCACGGTCGCCCCAAGCGAGGTGAAGTGATACGCAAGAGTACTCCCGATCTGAGAACCTGCTGATGTGATTAAAACGACAGCTTTTTTTATATCCATTGGCTTCCCCCCATAAGCAATGTACGCGCAAAAAGGTGTCCACATATCATGGTAGATTAACTGTGACTTAGTTGTGAATAAGGTCAAATAACCTTAGTGAGATGGAAGGTTATTTACGATTCTTTGGCACTATTCACACATTGGTGGGATCTTGCTAGTGGAGTAGCACATTTAAGACAAAAAACTGTGAAGTAGAATGATGGTGCTAAGCTTGTGCTTGAATTTGGAAAGTACGCTGAGCTTTGATTAATTGGTTATAAAGATCGATAGGCATCAAAGACTTAGGTTCTTTTTCACTGAGCAGCCTTCGCTGATGACCCGACAGGTTATGGTAGACCTCTTCTGGCAAGTCATGAGTCTCTTCTGGCAGATAGGTCAGAGCGTCAGGTTTTAAGTAATGACACAGTTTTGCACTCGGTAAACCGGAGCTATGAAAGAGAGATGCTTGCTGGGCAGAAAGTTCATAGGAGCTTTGATCTGAACGCAATTGTTGTGGGCCTTGCAACTCGAAGCGTTTGCGTAACGCTTGCTCACTGGTGTCCACTTGGTCAATTTTTTCCGTCGGCGTGTTGTCGCGAACGTCATCAGAGAACATTGACAGAATTAGCGCAAAGTCTGCACGACGACCTTCGTGTACGGCATGGTTGATCCCATTACCGAACTGAAGTTCGTTGATAATTGCTGCTTTGTCTAAAGTATGAATCTGCATAATGCCTCTCGAGTGTTGCTTTTATAGCGACTTAGCTTCGAAAAACTTTAGGAAAATCATAGTGAGAAAAGCAAAAAAGCCAGCGAAATGCTGGCTTTTAATATGACTAAATTTTAATCCTAGGGAAGATGGATTATTTTGCTAGGTTCTCTGCAACGAAGTCCCAGTTAACCAGTGCCCAGAAACCGTTCATGTAGTCTGGACGTAGGTTACGGTAATCGATGTAGTAAGCGTGTTCCCATAGGTCAACAGTTAGAAGTGGTGTTGTGCCTTCTTCTGTTAGAGGAGTCGCTGCATTAGATGTGTTTACGATCTCTAGAGAGCCGTCTGCTTTCTTAACAAGCCAAGTCCAAGAAGAACCGAAGTTGTTGATAGCAGAATCTGTGAATTTTGCTTTGAACTCTTCGAAAGAACCGAATGCAGCGTTGATTGCATCTGCAACTGCACCTGTTGGTTCACCACCTGCGTTAGGCGCTAGACAGTGCCAGTAGAAAGTGTGGTTCCAGATTTGAGCTGCGTTGTTGAAAACACCGCCAGTAGAAGTCTTAACGATTTCTTCTAGAGTTTTGCCTTCAAACTCAGTGCCTGGGATTAGGCCGTTAAGCTTTACAACGTAAGTGTTGTGGTGCTTACCGTGGTGGAAATCTAGAGTTTCTGCTGAGATGTGTGGTTCTAGTGCGTCTTTCGCGTAAGGAAGAGCTGGTAGTTCAAATGCCATTGCTCAATTCTCCATTGATGAGAAAGGGTTGCCCCTCTCGATTGCTTCCAGTGTTATTTATTAGTCATGGTCAGTGAATCACCAACCATGATCAATTTGCTGACTTGCGCTCTAGTTTAGCAAGTTTTTACTTTATTAAAAGCGCAGGGTGACATTTTCTATATGAAATTTCTTTATTAGTTAAGCTCAGCAAGTCTCAAAAGCATAACCTTGTAAATAACCATAGATAATATAGGCTTTTTATTCTGCGCTAATGGTTTAGAATGTCCAGAATATTTGCAGTAACTCCATTAAGAGGAAGCAATGGAAACTATCGATAAAATTAAACAGCAAATCGCAGAAAACTCTATCCTTCTATACATGAAGGGTTCTCCTAAACTACCTAGCTGCGGTTTCTCTTCACAAGCGGCACAAGCGCTGATGGCTTGTGGCGAGAAGTTTGCGTACGTAGACATTCTTCAAAACCCTGATATCCGTGCAGAGCTACCAGCTTACGCACAGTGGCCAACTTTCCCTCAACTATGGATTGAAGGCGAGCTTATCGGTGGTTGTGACATTATCATTGAAATGTTCCAGAAAGGTGAACTTCAGCCTCTAGTAAAAGAAGCGGCTGAGCGTGCAGCGTCTGACGAAGAATAATACTGTTTAAATTTACAGTTTTTCTTGATTTATAAGGGCCACATTCGATAATGTGGCCCTTATTGTTTTTAGCTAGTCCTACTTTATGTCACGTCTGTTTATCGCTGAAAAACCCAGCCTAGGTCGCGCGATTGCTGCGGCACTGCCGGGCCCTAAAAAAAACGAGCAAGGATTTATTCGCTGTGGTAGCGGTGATGTGGTGACTTGGTGCATCGGTCACTTGCTTGAACAGGTAGAGCCTGATGCGTATGACGAACGCTATAAAAAATGGAATCTGGCAGATCTTCCGATTGTGCCGGAACAGTGGCAATTAAGACCACGAAAGTCTGCCAGCAAACAGTTAACCGTCGTCCGAAAATTGCTTAAAGAATCGAGTCAGATAATCCACGCTGGCGACCCAGATCGAGAAGGGCAACTGCTGGTGGACGAGGTTCTCGATTATTGCAAAGTAAGCAAATCGAAGAAGGATGCGACCCAACGTCTGTTGATCAGCGACCTCAACTTACCTGCAGTGAAACGCGCTTTGAACCAAATGCGCAGTAATCGTGACTTTATTCCACTGTCAATCTCCGCATTAGCTCGCTCCCGTGCAGACTGGCTTTACGGTATGAATATGTCTCGAGCGTATACCTTGCTTGGTCAAAAGGCTGGCTATCAGGGGGTACTGTCTGTCGGTCGAGTGCAGACGCCGGTACTTGGACTGGTTGTACGTCGTGACGAAGAGATCGAGAACTTCATCCCTCGTGACTACTTCACATTGCACGCACTGATTCCCTCCCAAGATGGCTCGCATCCGTTTGATATCCGAGCGCGTTGGAAGCCAAGTGAAGCGTGTAAACCGTGGCAAGATGAAGAAGGGCGGGTATTAAACCGCAAGTTGGTCGAAAATGTTGCTCAGCGAATAGCGAATCAACCAGCCAAAGTGGTTGAGTCTGAGCAGAAACAGACCAAGCAATCAGCGCCACTGCCATATTCGCTTTCAGCACTACAAATTGACGCAGCAAAACGTTTTGGTATGAGTGCTCAGCAGGTTCTGGATACCTGTCAATCGCTGTACGAAAAACACAAGTTGATTACCTATCCCCGCTCTGACTGCCGTTACTTGCCGCTTGAGCACTATGGTCAAGCTAGTAGTGTTTGTGACGCTGTCGCTAACAATGCCAAGGAGCTTGGTGAGGCGGTAAATGGTGCGAACCTTAGCCTTAAATCAAAAGCGTGGAATGATAAAAAAGTCGACGCTCACCATGCGATTATTCCGACGCCAAAGAAAGCCTCACACAATGCGCTTTCTGCGAACGAGATGAAGATCTATCAACAGATCGCAAGACAATATCTAATGCAGTTTTACCCAGCGGCAGTCTACGCCGAAGCGAAATTGGTGTTTGATATTGTTGGAGGAACCTTTATTGCTAAAGGTCGTCAGTTGGTGTCCGTTGGCTGGAAAGAGTTGCTGGGCAAAGTGGATGATGAAGATTCTGGGGTAGATACGGTTCCAGCACTGCCTGAAGGTAGTGTACTCACTTGCCGTGAGGGTGAAATTAAAGATCGCCAAACTGAGCCGCCGAAGCACTTTACGGAAGCGACGCTGCTACAAGCCATGACGGGTATTGCCCGTTTTGTCGCAGATAAAGAGCTAAAGAAGATTCTTAAAGAAACCGACGGCTTAGGCACAGAAGCCACACGTGCAGGGATTCTTGATACGCTGTTTAAGCGCCAGTTACTGCAACGACAGGGTAAGTCGATTCTCAGTACGCCAGCGGGTCGTGGTTTGATCCACGCGTTGCCGAGTGACTCTACATTCCCAGACATGACGGCAAACTGGGAGCACCAGTTGCAAGGTATGGCTGATCGCAATCAGGCATATCTGCCGTTTATGCAGGCGCTACAGCAACGAATTGATGACCTGATTGCTCAAGTTCGTAGTGGTGACGTTCCGCAATCTCTACGTCACTTACCGCAAGTAGAGCGCCCTGCCTACAAACGTAAAAACGCTCGATATCGCAAAAAACCTGCGACGAAAACGGCGCCTAAGTCCGGTTAGCCGAGCTGACGACCACAGCGTTTAAAGAGCTGCTGCCAGTAGTCAACGTGGCGGCGTATGGCTAACCGAAAAGCTTGATGGTTTTGCGCTAACGGATAAACATAATTGTGAATATCGGGTTGAGGAGCAAACAGAGTCAAGTTTGCGGACAGGTTCTGATAATAGCGGTCGAGCTGAGCCATATAAGGTTGGACTTTGGCGACATACTGCTGTTCGAAGACATTGTTTAAGTACTGGTATTTTGTAGTATTGCGGTTGGGCTGGCAGAGAACACTATGATCATATTCGGTAAGCTGCAGCGTGACCAGATTGAGCTTACTGGTCGCCATGACAAGAGAGTAGTTTAGATTGCCAACGATGTTATTTTTCTCCAGTGTTTCTTGAACGTCGATGGTTTTCTCTTCGGATTGATGGAAGGCGAGATTGAGTCTAGTTAGCGCTTCATTGACCTCAGATACCGTTTGACCAAGATTAGCCTCTAACCACTGACTTCCTTGTAACTGTTTTTGCATCGCTTCACTAGTAAAGAGCAAGTTCCACTGATGCAATGCCAACTGTGCGCGTTTGTGTGCCCCTATCTCTGCCAGCACTTGCTGTAATTCTGGATCAAGTTGCGGACTATTAATACAACGTGACAAGCCATCCAATAGTGCATTTTGATAATCGTAGTTGCGAAACTCATCAGCGACTTTACCCAGTACGGAGTTTCGCTCAGCAATCAAGTTAAATAAGCCACACTGACGCAGTTGATAGCTATCGAGCAGCCCAATAGATATCGAGGGTATCTCAATATATAGGTCGCGCTTGCGAGGTAGATTGACATAGTCTTCCAATGTGCTCTCCACTTGGGGCGCATTTTGAACCCGTACCACCCGAGTAAGATAGTCATCGAAGAAAACGCTTGGGCGGTCAGATTGACAGGCGGTCAGAATCCAACAAGCCACGACTACCAACCCCAATGCCGACTTTGTCATTCTAATGCACCTTTGCTTGAGCGGTGTGAGACATATCGCTGTTTACGGTCTGCATATAGTCTGCCGGCGTTAAACCGAACTTAGATCTAAATCGTTGCGTAAAACGTTGTTCAGATTGATAGCCACACATATAAGCGAGTTGGAGGACACTCCAGTTTCTTGTTTGCATTAAATTGAGTGCGTGATTGAGCCTCACTTCGGTAAGCACATCGCGATATTGGGTGCCTTCTTTTTTGAGTCGGCGCATAAAGGTCGCTCGACTAATCGCAAAGTGACTAGCGACTTCTTCTAATGGGTGAGTGTCACTCGGAGATTGGGCAAGATAACGAGTCAGTTGCTGGCTAAACGAGGTTTGTTCGCTACTAAACAGGCAGTGAAGCGCTCCTCGCTCAGCTAACTGCTGATAAAGTGGAGCCAGCCAAAGACGCTGCGTGGCGTGACTCATTGTTTTTAAGTCGAGAGTAAAAAGAACATTTAGCGTCTGTTCAATCGCTTTATCGTTTTTGATCCAAGATTGTTGAAGCCTATTGGCATTGTCGTTGCTGAGTTGAATCAAACTTTGTGGGGCAGGGTGGTGAAAACTGAATACCCGAGATAGAAAAGCCCCTTTATCTGGAAGATTCTCAAAGCTAAATCGAGAAGATGCCTCGCACAGCAATAAGGTTGACGAGGCAAGATCTACTGTCCCTTGATTAATGAACAGCCTTTTACTGCCAGATAATATTTGAATCAGGCTAGGAGAGTGAATTGTCACATTACGGAGCTTTTGGAGCTGCTGTGCTCGAAACGTTGTCACTTGATAGAGGTGAGTCATCACATCTCCTTTTCGATTAGCGAGTGTATGTGGCTGTCAGTGTCGCTTTGTCTAAAGCCATACTATTAAGAGTAAATCCTACTACGGCAGCAGGTGTGTCTTTGTTGAGCCCTAGTTCAGCTTTAGGCAGAGCCCAAACGGTAAATTGGTATCGATGCATGCCGTCAGAGATCGGAGGACAGGCACCACCAAATCCAACCGAACCATAATCTATACGAACTTCTTTCCCACCTAGCTCACTGATGTTCGCTGCTCTTGGCAGTTGAGTTGTTTCTAGTGGAATATCAATGGCAATCCAATGCCAAAAACCGCTGCCTGTTGGGGCATCTGGATCGTAAGCGGTGATAGCGAAACTTTTGGTACCTTGAGGAATCTCTTTCCAACTCAATTGTGGTGAGAGGTTACCTCCATCGCATCCCCAGCCGGCATACTCAAAGGTTTTCGCCATTGGATGACCTTCCTGAATATCGCTACTGGTGAGCTGAAATGCACTCGCGGCGCCCGAAAAAGCGATGCTGGTGGCTGAAAGTAACGCCAAGCCAAGTGTGTGCTTACTCATTTTCATATTAACCTTCCTTATCTCTGATGTTTAAAGTGTTTTTGACCACTACAGATTAGAGGAAGCGCAAGATAGTAACTAAACAATAAGTATCATCATAATCTAAAATGTGATTAATTTTGATACTTATAGTGATTTGATAAGCTCTGTAAGCAACCTGAAGCTGAGCTTCGCCAGATTGACGACTATAACTCAAGCTGGATGCATTGATAGTCGTTGTTAACCTATGCTCTCACGCGCAGCTAGCGTTAACGGTAAATCGATTTTGTTGATTGGCGGACAATCAACAAAATCGGCGGTAAACGCACCTCGTGCTTGTTGCCATTCAATAGATTGAGAATCGACTCTGCGCAGACTACACCAGTTTCCTCGACTATTTGACCACTGAAGTCGATGAGTAGCCTTGCAACCAAATAACCAACTGATAACATGAGCCGTAATCTTTGCTCAAATCGAACCAATATGATCCCTCTGATTTATCACTCGCTTTATTCACAATTAGCTCTACCTGCTGGGCATCGTTACCCTATCAACAAGTACCGCTTATTGTTTGAAGCCATTGAAGAACAAAGAGGGAAAGATCCTCAATGGCTCCGCAGTCTGCACTATGTTGAGCCTCAGCCATTATCGCAGCAGCAAGTCAGTCAGTGTCACTGCCCCGACTACATTGATTCATTGATAACCGGAAAGCTTGGCGTCACTAAAATGCGCCGAATTGGTTTTCCCTGGAGTGAGCAGTTGATCAATCGGACTTTAATGTCGGCTGGTGGAACCTGTGAAACCGTTCGGCAGGCATACAATAACGGGGTCGCGATTCATCTCAGTGGTGGCTATCATCATGCACATTACGATTTTGGCAGTGGCTTCTGCCTAATTAATGATCTCGTGCTTGCCGCCAAGCAAGGGCTAGATATAGAAGGTGTCGATAAGATTTTAATCGTTGATAGTGATGTTCACCACGGAGACGGTACAGCGACCTTATGCGATGGAGATACGCGGATTATTACCCTCTCTTTTCATTGTGATAAGAATTTTCCCGCGCGTAAGCCCGATTCGGATTTAGATGTTGCCCTGCCAAGAGGTGCTGATGATAAAGAATTTCTTACGGCATTTACTTCCGTTGTTGAGATGGCGATCAATCTTCATCAACCTGATGTCATTCTTTATGACGCAGGTGTCGATATTCATCAGGATGATGAGCTAGGCTATTTAAATGTAACGAGTGAAGCGATCTACGCTCGTGATCAGTTTATGTTTGAGTTAGCGAAACAGAAGCAGATCCCCATCGCTTGTGTGGTTGGGGGCGGCTATCGAAGTGAGCATCAAGAATTGGTTCCAATCCACATGCAACTGATTCGTGCGGCGATAAACACTTATGGACGTTAATAAGGAGCACTCATGGAGCATCGCATCCGAGCGGCAGGGCTATTGATAAAAGATGGTGCAATGTTGCTGCTAAAAGTGAAAGACTTTAGTGGTGAATATTGGATTCCGCCAGGTGGGGGAATGGAAGCTTGTGACCAGAGCTCCAAGGCCTGTGTGGTGCGAGAGTTTAAAGAAGAGGCAGGAATAGAGGTCGAGGTCGGAGAGCTTATCTGCGTCAGGGAGTTTTTAGAGACACACACCAATCGTTATCATGCAGAGTTTTTCTATCTTA
Source organism: Vibrio sp. TRT 29B02 (assembly GCF_050113655.1). NCBI lineage: Bacteria > Pseudomonadati > Pseudomonadota > Gammaproteobacteria > Vibrionales > Vibrionaceae > Vibrio > Vibrio sp. TRT 29B02. The sequence continues at coordinate 6,625 of NZ_JBNJOJ010000035.1, read as the reverse complement.
TCGACAGCTACCTTGGCGTTCCGCATACAGGAAACCTGCGTGGTCTTAATGATGAAAGGTATATTCAGTCCGTAGAATGGGTTCCGATTCCCGAGTTAGCTGACTTACGCATCTATCCCAAAGAGCTAAAAAACAAGGTGCTGGATTTGATTGAATCAGGACTGTTTTCCACCCATCTAGGTAGCTACGTCCAAGGTCAGTATGAAAACATCAATCAACTATAGAACGGTGATTTGCAACTCTAAGCCACCGACTTCAGTAGGTAGCTGTTGTTTGGATGTCTATTGAGTCTCATTAAGTACATCTGTGCTACCTTTCTGTGCAAGATGATTTCTGAGGCTATAGATATGAAAAAACCGCTGTAAAAACAGCGGTTTAATCTTTGAAAGTGGCGGAGAGATAGGGATTTGAACCCTAGATACGCTATTAACGTATGCCGGTTTTCAAGACCGGTGCTTTCAACCACTCAGCCATCTCTCCGTTGTTGAAGCGAATAATATAGAGGTTCACAAATCTTGTAAACCCCTAATTTTATTGTTTGCTTTAATATTGAGCGGTTGAAAGTAAAAAGGTGGTTAAGCGAGTGTTTTTTATACTTTAGGTTGCTTTGAGGCAATAAAAAAGAGAGCCGAAGCTCTCTTTTTTTTAGGTGTATGGTCGGACTGAGAGGATTTGAACCTCCGACCCCCGACACCCCATGACGGTGCGCTACCAAGCTGCGCTACAGTCCGATGCCCATAATCTAATCTTAATTACGCTGTGGGTCAATCCTATAACGCTATGATTTAGTTGCTTTTTGCGTAAAAACGCTGCAATTCAGTCAAGCCTTGCATCAGAACCGGCAAAGTTGGGTTCTCGTCTTTTAGACGTTGGTAATTCTCGTCATAGAGTTTGTAGTTGCCAAACTTATCAATGACTGTGGTGTCTTTGGTGGTAATTAAGGCTAAATCGCGCGAATCGCCTGCCAAGATCCATCTGCGTTTGCGTTCGTCAAACAGATTACGACCACTACTGAAATCACTTGGGTTCGACGATACGCCGAGTAAGTCTTGAAGCAGAGTGACCGACATATCAAGGTGGCTTGTTCTATGCTGATATTCAGCGGCAACTTTACCTGGCCAGTGAATGATCATTGGAACCTGTAACTGGTAACGACTGTAGTTTGAGTTTGAACCCCAGCTATTGGTTTTCGTCTCGTTAAACTCTGTAGCGTGGTTAGAGGTAATGATGATCACGGTTGAATCACTGAGCTCAAGCGTATTGATTTCTTTGAGCAGCTGAGCGATCTCTAGGTCAGCCGTTGCCACCGATTTTTTATAGCCAGCGATCAATTTGTTTGCTGCTGACTGAGCTTCACCGCTGTCGTATGCGTTAAAGTTATCGACGGTCGTCAGTTCAATGTAACTAAACCAAGGTTTATTGCCTTGTTGTTTTGCCCAATCTGCCCAAGCTTGGATCGCTAGCGAGTCTGGTGATTGAGTGTCGTTAAAGGCAATACCAGTAAAGTTCATACCGCGGAAAACCGTTTCACCGTAAAGAGGTTCATCAAAGTTATCGCCGCTAAACAGACCGAATTGATACTGCTTTTCGATAAGAGTGTCTATAAGGATAGGCTTAGAGCCCTGTGCCTTAATGCTGCTTGAGTAGCTGCTAGGTAATCCATAGAACAGACCGAAGGTACCAAATGAGTCATTACTTGAGCTGTAATGGTTGGTAAAGTTCTGGTTCTGTTGCGCGAACTGATAAGCCGCAGGCATCGTTTCTTGCGTCAGTACGTCGGAGCGTAGGTTATTGACGCTAACAACCAAAACGTTAAGTGGGTTTACACGACGGTCAAACTCAATTTTTTCCAGTGGATAGCGTACTAGCTCGTTGCTATCTTGGCTTTGTTCTAAGCGCAATAAATACTCTTCGCGGTCAAGCAGCCCGTGTCTTTCCATGAATGACTTCGCGGTCATCGGGTAGGAGAGAGGGAAGTTCGCGCGCTGAGCTGTGATTGGGTTATAAAAATACGCGTCAGCCCAGACATAAATCAGATGGCTTGAGATAAAGCTTACAAAAAACAGTGCCGCGATCGGACGGCCAACATGTTTGTGCGACAACTTGCGTTGCTTACGCCACACCCATTCAGATAAGGCAAGCTGCAATAAGAATATCAGTGGCAGGACGATAAATAAGTGCTGCAAGTCTACGGTTAGCGTTGAGCCTTCATCGCTAAATAGCACTTCCCATACCACAGGAGTCAAGTGCAAATTGATGGTTTGGTAGGCTTGCGTGTCGACCAGCAGTACAGTTAAACCGACTGTTGCAAAACAGACCGCCAGTAAGCGGAACAGCTTACGTGACGGAATGATAAAGGTCAGCGGAAATAGAACAAGTAGGTATAAGGCAAAGACAAGGAAACCAAAGTGACCAACCCACGATACTGCTAGGTAGAATTGTCCTAGTAGTGTTTCAGGCCACGGAGATTGAGTGATATAACGGGTTCCGATCAGCATTGCTGCGATGATGTTGAAAAAGGCAAACCAGTGCCCCCAACCCACTAACCGCGATACGCGTTCGCCGTATGTATTTCCGTTATCAACCATGTAAGTGTTCTATTATCCGTTATTGTTCTTAGTGTTTTTTAGTTTCTACAGAAGAAACAAGCGCTTCTGCGAATTTTTCAGCAATTGCTTTGCGTTGTGAAGCAGCAATATCGTGATTTAAGACATTGGTAGCGATATTACCCGCAATCATTAATGCAAGCTCTGGGCCAGCAGAATGTTTTTCAAGTACTGCGGCGATCTCCGTTAGGATTCGTTCAACTTGTTCGTCGCTGTATTTAGATGTAATCGGCATAAAGACTCTTATGATGATAGTAAAGCGGCTTATGATAACCTACAATGCCACGCAACTGAAACCTACGCAGCGATAAATTTCATCATGAGTCTTCATCTTTCAAACGTTATTCTTCATCAACTGCAAAAAAACGATGCCGATGAACTGGTTGTTAACTTTCGAACCGAGTCTCTCGCTAACGATTCTTCTACCGAAAATCTAGTGGCTGAACTGCATCGAGTGTTCAATTCAAAAGCAGGCAAAGGCTTCGGCAGCTTTAAATCAGACAGCGATTTTCAGGTCTGGTTGCAAGAATTACGTCAAGGAAATCAAAATTTTTATGATTTCTCCCAGCTCAGTGCCAACCGTCTGAAGGATGAGCTATCTAAATACCCATTTGCTGATGAAGGCATTTTGGTTATTGCTGAATATCAGTCACTGGCTACTGACTACCTTTTTGTGGCGATTATTCCTTCTAACCAGAGTTTGAAGGTTACGGAAGGGTTGGACATCAGCGCAACAGATTATCTTGATTTATCAAAAATGGATATTGCCGCACGAATCGATTTGACCAGTTTTGAGACGGACAAAGATTCCAACCGTTACCTCGCTTACATCAAAGGACGCGTTGGACGTAAGGTTGCGGATTTCTTCCTTGATTTTCTGCAAGCAGAAGTGGGTCTAGACGCCAAAGTACAAAACCAAGTATTGATGCAAGCGGTCGAAGATTTCTGTGCGGATTCTAAGCTCGAAAAAGAGGAAGTGATCAGCTACAAGAAACAGGTGGCAGATTACTGTAATGAACAAATCAAATCTGGCGATGAAGTTCAGGTGAGAGAATTATCTGGCGAGTTACCTCCATCACAAGATGGCACCAGTTTCTTGGACTACACACAAGAGCAGGGATATCAGTTGGAAGAGAGCTTTCCTGGTGATCGTGCCGCCGTACGCAAACTCACCAAATACGTTGGTGCTGGTGGTGGTTTGAATGTCAGCTTCGATAGTTTGTTACTTGGTGAACGCATTTTCTACGATCCAGAAACAGACACGCTAACCATCAAAGGCACACCACCAAATCTACGTGATCAACTGACTCGAAATAGATAATTGGTATAAGAATTGGACTGACTGCAATATTTTGCCAGTTAGTCCTCCACTTCCTCTATATAGTGTATATTCTTGTATTAAAGGGAAATAATCTATTTAGGCGGGAGCATGGAAGGTAAGGCGCTTAAAATCGGGTGGTTGTTACTGTGTGTGTGGGTCGCTTGCATTGCAGTACTCGCAAACAGTTATCGCTCGATCAATGCGACGAAAGAGCAAATCTATGAGCTCGGCAGCAGTATTCAAGACTTGCGAGAGACTTTCTCGTTTGACACGCCTTATCGCGTCCATATGGCGGACTCGCAATCACTCGATCTACAGCTTATCTATGCTCTTCGATTACAAATCGATGCGCATTATCAGAAAAGTTGGTACCTACCAGATGTCAATCAGTTACTTTTTACTACCGACCGATTTATAGAGCAAACACAGATCTACTTGGATAACAATTTAGATCTGCTGACCCTTGTCGAGCAGGTTCGCCTTAAACGTGAACGATACTCAAATGATGCCGAATTATCGCTGCTCTACTACCGAATCAGTGCCAATGTTCTAGAAGCGATTTTCAGCGACCGGAAATCGAGTCCTAAAATCTACCGAGAATTAGACCAAATCTACTCGTTGTCTGCCCAGTTACCAAAGGACGCACGACGGGATTTGCAACAAGTCTTAGCCCAGATTTCGTTGGTTTTAGGGGGGTACGCGCAAGGGCAGTACATCGTCGATAAACTGATGACGCACGATGTCTATGCTCAAATTGATATTCAAAGAATGGCCTACGATCAATTGTTGATGAAGCATATTTGGTTGGGGTTATTGATTACTTTGACTTTTATGCTGGCAGTATTACTGATGCTCCCCCTTGCTTATCGTCATACTCGTCAGGCGGTGTCTCAGCAGGGAGAGGAGTCAGAGCAAGAGGTCGAAGCCTCCACTGCCATCGAAGTTGTTCCGGATGATACGCCAGTAAGAAAAAACACCTTTCACAATGCATCAGATGAGCCTGAGATTAACTTTGAAAAAATGCTTGAATCGTTGAACAACGATATGGAATCGGTGTGCATGTTGTTGGAAGTGTTCATCGTGGACCACCATAAAGACGGTGAGCAGATTACGCTATTGTTGACAGATTCCCCTGAAGAAGCGCAAAGAAAAGCCCATAGTCTCAAGGGGGTGGGCGGCAATCTCGGCGCGACTAAACTACGTCAAGCAGCCGGTAAAGTAGAGGTGGCAATCAAAGACGATATTACTCTGGTGCCAGATTTACTAGATGAGCTGACTTGGCGTCTGGAAAGAGCGATCTCAGAAGCCAGACTTTTCTTAAAAGAGCATAATAATCAGTGAAATTGACGGTATACTGACTTTCAATCGATAAACTATCGAGCTTGTTTTTATTCGCTCAATCTGAGGTTTAGTTAATGCGTCGCTCTTCCGTCATTTGGTTGTTTTTACTGTTATTGCCATTGAGTGGCTGTTCCCTGCTAGAAGTTAAACTGGATAGTCAAACGACGCCGTTAACGCAGCAAGAACTTAATATGAGGCTGCTCACTCGTGAATACACCCAGCAGTTTTTTTCTCAGGTTGAACAAGCAGCGGATACTATCGCTGCCAATTATCAGCCTCAAGACAAGGTTAACCAATCTTATGTTTTGCTATGGAAGATCAACGCTGAAGAAGGGTTACAACGTTCAGCGTATCAAGTTTCTCCAACCGCAGCTCTGATCGATAGCTGGGTCTTCACGGAGCAGATGAATCAATTCTTTAACTCTGGTGCGGGTAGTGAGCTATTTGTCACATCCGATGCCAAGCAAGTCTCGCAAAGGCTATCTCAAGAAATCGATAACTTAGCCCACTCTTTGCTAAAGGGAAGTCGCTATAACACGACTAAAACATTTGTGGCTGAGTTTGCCGCTAAGCACCCATTTGAAGACTTAAGTTTTATTAGAACTCCCGCATATCGTGCTTGGTTAGAAGCAAACCAAATCAGTGAAAGTGAAGCTGTTTCGACGTTGGGTACCATGCCTGAGGCGCTTGGTGATGTGTCGGACCGATTGAGTCTTGTCTCTGAGCAGACGCCAAAGATAATGACTTGGAAAGCGCAATTGATCGCGATGAACAGCAGTATTAGTGGTGAGCAGTTAACGGCGACGCTACAAAGTTTGCAGGCCACTTCTGAATCTTTTCAGGACTTTGTAGAAAACAACCCAGAGTATATGGAGAATCTTGCCAAACAGATGGCGATTCAGTTGCAGCCGCTGGTTAATGATATCGATGTTCGTACCGCGGCGCGCCTCGACCAATTGAGTCTTGAACGTCAGGCGCTAGAGGAGATGGTCGCTCGAGAGCGTGCAGAGATTGCTTTGATCGTCAGTGCAGAGAGAGAGAAATTTACTCAGGATCTCGATAAGGTGTCACAAGACGTGCTGACACTAGCGATGGACAAGTTGGTGGAACTGATTAAGAGTACCATTATCTATTTTGTCTTGTTTATCGTCGCGATATTCTTCGCACCTCTAGGGCTAGGTTACTTGCTTGGTAAACGAAGTGCGGTGAAGAAGAGTGCTTAGATGAGTTTCTAAGAACGAAAATGCAAAATAAGCGCCTCAGATTAGGCAGCTCCTATCACTTAACGTGTTCGCAACGCACTGGATAGCAAACCATACTGTTGCGAACGACCCCTCTGTAGCAGTGGGGTATTTTC
>NZ_JBNJOJ010000034.1:0-53082 GCF_050113655.1 Vibrio sp. TRT 29B02 | reverse complement strand
AAGATTCTTGGGTATTGGTTTAGTGCTTCAGTCAGCACTCGGTCTATCTCCTCTAGGTATTCGAGAACGAGACCATCTTCAAAGTAGTAGAGTGGCTTTCCATTAAAGGTTCGGTCATGAGTGATGGTGTGGACTCTTTGATGAGCCTCGTTGAGTTGATGAATCATGATTGGTTCCTGTGGTTTGTTGTGATTCCCACAGGAACTGGTACTGCCGTTACTTTTTAAGCTACTTATGACTATGACCGAAATTTCGTCTACCGCTACCAAAGTGCTTCGTGTTCTCTTTTGCTAGATAGCTAATGTGCTTGAAGAACTCATCAAACGCATCATCAAAGTCATCAGAGTTACAATTCAAGCGGTGGATGACCACACTGTCGCTATTCTTTCTCTTTGAAAAATGAACCAGTCCATTGGCTTCCTCGTAGTCGACACCAGCCACCCTCGCCCATGCCTCTACGATAAAAGAGCCTAAGTTCTCCTGTTGTGTTTGAGTTTTACCCAACCAGTTAAATCTATCTTTGTTGAACATGAGTACTAGGTGATAGTGGTCGTTTATCGAGCTAGAGCGCTCCCTCACCCAAGCAATCCGCACTTTACAGGGATGCACTCTAGCACTCCCTTCTCTTTTCTTTCGTTTTCCGGAGTGATCAATCTGCGACTGTAACGAGCGTAGAAAGTCGGTCATGACATTACCGCTCTTTTCATTGTTCCTTAGCTTAGGAAACCTCAAATCCACTCGAATAGCCATCAGCCGAGGATACTCGCCCAATGCGAGATCAATCGTATCGTGCATTTTCTCTAAGTAGTCGATGTAGAGTGGACCGTGCTCGGTCTGGATAGGCCTACCCAGAAACGTTTTCTTGTTGGTTAGTCTGAGGTTTTTGTTTTTTCTAGAACGTTCATTCATTCCTATCTACTCCGGTGTTTAGGTTCATAGATAGGTCTGTGTCGTTAATTTTTAATTGCGTACTGTGAGTCACTATGGTGACTCAATAGAGGGTAATACAGATACGAAGATAATATAATACTAACCAGACAGACATCGACCAAAAACTAAAATAATCAATAAAGAGAAAAAATAGCCACGATTATATTAAAAAAAGTCTATAACGACATTGAACAATGAAAAAACCACCAAAAACATATAATAAAAAACATCATATCAGTTTCATTTTAAATGCATCCTTCCCAACAGTAAACACCTCTAAAAATGTTATATACAACTCTCCCCCCCCCTTTAAATCATCCAAAGTTATACATAACAACGTAACTTATCATCGGTTCAACAATACAGAGGTGAGTCTTCATTCAGACTTACCGCTTTAACTTCCCTTTCACATCACCATTTCTCTGTGAATCTATCACTAACTAGGCATTGACCACATAGTAACAAAGACACTACTTAGCTCATACAGCTTTAAATAAACACTTGAAAAACACTCAATAATACGTTAAAAATTTAACACAAAAACTACTGAGTAATGATGATGCCAGAAATCGACTATACCGATAGAGATAAAAAATTAAAAAATTTTATTTCAAGAAGAGATCTTAGCTTCATAGATAATAGTGATCCTGTGAGCATAGCCATACCATACATTTTTCTTTACACTCATGATTTTAAAGAAAATGGCGATATCATACCTAGATTTGGAACAACAAGAATAACTGACAAGTTTGGGTTGGAATATTTTGTTGATGTTATAGAGGCATATAGAACTCAAGATATGCTAGAAGTTTTCTTTGATTATAATGAAAACTCTGACATCGATAGTGGCATAAAAAGAAAGGTAAATAATGAAATAGCTAAATTTTACGAAAAATATAAATCTGAAAATAAAACTTCTTGGATAGAAAAAGGAAACCGAGATCAAGCCCTCTGGCTAAAGAAATATATATCCAATAATGAACTAATAGAAACAATAACGAAAAGAACCCCTAAGTGCATGAATAAAGAGGAATTAATTCATATAACTGTACCTTCATTAATTTATTCAATGGACATGGAAGATGCAGAAAGGGAATTATTGATAATAAAAATGAGACAAGCTTGGGGACAGGTTAAATATAGAAATAAGATAAAAAAGGAAAACAAAGTTAACTTTAACTTTGTTACAGATAAAAGAACAAAAGAAAAACTAAAAAAAATATCACATGTTTATGATTTAACTATGAATGAGACCCTTGATCGATTGATAAATGCCGCTTACCAGAGCTCATCCAAAAAACATGAATCTTAGACTCCGCCAGACCTATTAACCACAATTCTAATGGGTTACATAGAACCAGACGTCCACCTAAGCCATCTTAGATAAAGGTAACGGGTGGACGTTCGCTTCCATTAGCGATTGCAACTTGTTCCCCCATGCCTCCAGAACCTTCAACTGCTCATCAATATAATCATGATGGTTATAGACTCTGAGCATGCCCGGAAGCTGGTGGCCGACTGTTTTTTCAATCGCTACGATATCTAACCCCATTTCACTGCAACGGCTGATAAAGGTACGGCGCAAGTCATGAGGTGAAAAGCGCACAAAATCGGTAGGTAGATTACGTTTGATCAATGCCCGTACTGCCGCAGGTTCTTGCACTTTATCGACCGTTAGCTGGGGCCATACCAATTTCCACTTACTTGGCACACTGTCACGCTGCTCTTTTAGAAGTGCAAACAAGTAGCCACTCAAAGGTACTTTACGTGCATCTTGGCTTTTAGTGTGTCGCTCTTCTGAGCTGGCTGGTAATAGCCAAATTCCCTCATCAAAATCCAACTCAGTCCAACGCATTTCCAGTACGGCACTAATACGCTGTCCACAACCAAGTAAAAACTGCATTAAACGGATGTTCGAGGGATCTGTACGCCATGACGGCATACTCGTTAACAGGATCTTTAACTCTGAAAAGCTTAAATTACGTTTTGTGACTTTAGAGCCGCCACCAACGTCTTTTGCTTTCAGTTGTGGTGCGGGATGAGTATCGAGCATATTTAGTGCTAGGGCATGGTTAATCACTTGATTGATAATTTTATGGCAAACACCAATAGCCCCTGCCATACGCTTACCGTCTTTATCAACCTTCGCATCAAAGACCCTATTGAGATCATATATGCTTAAATCTGCCAATTTGATGTTACCGAGAATTGGCTTGATATCTCGATTGTAAATGGTCCTCGACTGGTCACCCCGTAGCTGTTTTGAAAGACGTTTCTCATCGAAGCTCATAAACGCATCATCAAAGGTCTTCGCCTCATCTTGCGCTCGTTTCTCTATATCCAGTTCAACCTTTGGGTTCTTACCATTCTCCAACCAACTTCGATAACGGCCAGCTTCCTTTCGTGCTTGATCTAATGTCATCCCGCGCTCTGGTTTGGTCTTAATGTATCGACCCATAGAGATTTTTTCGTGTTTCTTCCCTACTTGAAAACGAAAGATCCAAGTCATTGTGCCTGTTGGACGAACTCGAATATTCAATCCTTCGACCTTCTTATCGGGGATCGAGTATTCCTTATCCTGTGGCTTCAATGCTTGCAACGTTGCATTGGTACTGATTCGTTTCGTCATCGTTGGAAAACCTCTGCATTTCTGGGTACGGCGTGGGGTACGGGAAACATCGAGTTTCTATTGTACGCCTTTGAACTCCAACGGACAATAAGATCATAAAAAACACTATTAATCATAATCTTACAATTGAAAAATATAACTCTGTAGACTTTGACGGACTAAAGGTTCCATTTACCCACCATATGGAAGCGGGTGTACTGCTAGAGCGCAAGTAATCTCAAATAAGGACAAAATAAAAAACGAGCCTAAGTGGCTCGTTTTTTTGTCTCTAGAGTATGGCAGATTAAGATTCTGCTTTAGTGACTGCGTTTAGAAAACCCAGTTTCTTTGCAACCCATAGTAGCAAACCTAAGGTGATGAAGATTGCCAACATATTTGAGCCCGCATCTGGATACTGCGCTTTGACAAACGCGGAATGGCCAAATGCTCCGACAAAGAAACACGCTAGACCCACCAGCGGGATATCTTCAGAGACAGGGTTACGTAGGTACTCTTGGTAGAGCGCTTGTACTGATAGTACAAGTGCAATCAGTGGAAAAATTGAGAAAGAGACTTCACTCATAGTTAGCCATGACAACATGGCATCACCACACATACCCGCGACGAGCGCCAATACGAGTGTTTTCTTCTCAGAACCACGATTAACTTGGTTTGTTTCATTCGACATTAATCTATCCCACCTTTTAATCGGTTACGTTCACGTTCTTTGCGATACCAGAAAGCCCCTTTGGCTATCATTCGCAATTGCATTATAAGACGCTCCGCGAGTTCATCTCGCTCATGCCTTTCTAAATCTAAAGCTTCTGCACCTGAGCTGAAGACCAAGGTAACGGATGCTTCTGCTTGGGTAAAAGCTTCGTCCCGAGTCATCCCGGTACTAATCAAATACTCTGTCATCTCTGCGACAAAATGTTGCATCTCACGAGCGACAGCGGTACGAAATTCAAAAGAAGTACCCGATCGCTCACGTAACAATAGACGAAAAACGTTTGGACTACTTTCGATAAACTCCATGAAGGTTTCAACAGAAGTTCGAATCACACTGCCCTCTTTGACAATGCGTTGGCGTGCTTGGCGCATAAGTTGACGCAGCAACAAGCCTCCCTCATCGACCATGGTTAAACCTAACTCATCCATATCCTTAAAGTGGCGGTAGAATGATGTTGGCGCGATTCCCGCTTCGCGTGCGACTTCTCTTAAACTTAAGTTGGAGAAGCTACGATCAGCACTCAATTGACTAAACGCTGCATCAATTAATGAACGACGCGTTTTTTCTTTTTGCTGTGCACGGATTCCCATGGATTTCATATTTGTTTTTCTATTTTTCTTTCAACGGTAGCCTTTAATATACAACGATTGGCTTAAGGAGATAACCCATAATCTCTCGCTTTGACAACCGAGTGGCAATTAAACCGAGTTAGGCCAAATTTTCAATCTTTTCGCCCTGAATTAGAGACATACGACATACCCTTTAATCTATTTACTTGATTCTACGTGATCTCACCGACTCTCTAGTGCGCTTTTCTTTTACGCCTTTGAGGAATCAGTTAAAATCTCGCTACAGCAATGTTAAGACTATATAACAAGGAAAAAGCTATGGCGGAGAGTAACCACTTTGATGTAATCGTTATTGGTAGTGGTCCCGGTGGTGAAGGGGCAGCGATGGGATTAACCAAAGCGGGATTAAATGTAGCCATTGTAGAAAAGGAAAGCAGTGTAGGTGGTGGTTGTACTCACTGGGGAACCATCCCTTCTAAGGCGCTGCGTCATGCAGTTAGCCGTATCATTGAATTCAACAACAACCCTCTGTTCTGCCACAATAACACCAGCTTACACTCAACGTTTTCCAATATCCTTGGTCATGCCAAATCCGTTATCGATAAACAGACGCGTTTACGTCAAGGCTTTTACGACCGCAATCAGTGTACGTTGATTTTCGGCAGCGCTCGTTTCATCGATAAGTACACGATAGCGGTAATGCAAAGTGACGGTACTGAAGAAACCTACAGTGCAGATCGATTTGTTATTGCGACGGGCTCTCGTCCATATCAACCAGACAATGTCGATTTCATGCATGAACGCATTTACGACAGTGACTCAATCCTTAACCTAAAGCATGACCCTCGCCATATCATTATCTATGGTGCTGGTGTGATCGGTTGTGAGTACGCATCGATTTTCCGTGGATTAGGGGTTAAAACTGACCTAATTAACACCCGAGATCGCCTACTTTCTTTCCTTGATAATGAAGTGTCTGATGCGCTCTCTTATCACTTCTGGAACAGTGGTGTCGTGATACGTAACGATGAGACCTTTGAAAAAATCGAAGGAACCGAAGATGGTGTCATCGTTCACTTGGAATCAGGTAAGAAGATGCGAGCTGACTGTATCCTTTACGCGAATGGTCGTACAGGTAACACGGATAAACTCAATCTTTCAGCAGTTGGTCTAGAGGCAGACTCTCGTGGTCAACTTAAGGTTGATGGCAACTATCAGACTGAAGTGGAACACATCTATGCTGTTGGTGACGTGATTGGTTACCCTAGCCTAGCCAGTGCCGCCTACGACCAAGGCCGTTTTGTTGCTCAAGCAATAACGAAAGGCCAAGCAGAAGGCCATTTGATTGATGATATCCCAACCGGCATCTACACCATTCCAGAGATCAGTTCGGTAGGTAAAACTGAACAAGAGCTGACGGCGGCCAAAGTTCCGTATGAGGTTGGACGTTCATCATTCAAACATTTGGCTCGTGCGCAAATTGCAGGGAAAGATATTGGTAGCTTAAAGATTCTATTCCATCGCGAAACCAAAGAGATCTTGGGCATTCACTGTTTTGGTGAGCGTGCCGCTGAAATCATTCACATCGGTCAAGCCATCATGGAACAGAAAGGCGAAGCGAATACGATTGAGTACTTCGTTAACACCACCTTTAACTATCCAACCATGGCGGAAGCGTACCGAGTTGCCGCTCTCAATGGTTTAAACCGATTGTTCTAAGCACCGAAACGAATTAAGCCTGCATTGTATGCAGGCTTAAATATTTAGCTATGCTTCTGAATTAGGTAAGAGGCATGGAAATCAATGTGCTCATCAATAAAGCTGGATATGAAGTAGTAACTATGGTCATAACCCGGTTGAAGGCGAACCTCGACATCTGAACCATGCTCTTGTGCCGCAGCAACCAGCACTTCTGGTTTAAGCTGTTCGACTAAAAAACTATCTGCATCACCCTGATCAACCAGAATCGGCAGCTGAGACTTCGCCTGTTTGAGCAATTCACTCGCATCGTACTCTCTCCATATTTCGAAATCATTACCAAGATAAGCAGTAAACGCTTTCTGCCCCCACGGTGATTGCATCGGATTACTGATCGGGCTAAACGCTGAAATCGAACGATATTTCTCACTGTTCTTCAAACCAATAGTCAACGCACCGTGTCCCCCCATGCTATGACCAAAAATAGAACGCTCTTTAGATACGGGAAAATTTGCTTCAATCAATGCAGGCAGCTCATCAACCACATAATCGTACATCTGATAGTGGCGAGACCAAGGCTCTTGCGTAGCATTGAGATAGAAGCCCGCGCCTTTCCCAAGATCATACCCATCATCATCAGCAACATCGTCACCGCGTGGACTGGTATCTGGCGCAACAATCGCTATGCCTAACTCTGCTGCACGACGAAATGCTCCCGCTTTTTGCATGAAGTTTTCATCTGTACACGTCAATCCAGAAAGCCAATAGAGCACGGGGACGGGGCTACTCTTCGACGCTTTCGGCGGTAAAAAAATCGCAAAACGCATTGCGCAATTCAGTCGGACAGACTGATGTGTATATTGTTTGTGCCAACCACCGAATACTTTGGCTTGGCTAATATTCTCAATGGTCATAACAACCTCATGGGGAAAAGCGATTTTGATAAATTATAAAGTTAACGCCCCTGTTTCAGGGCGTTAAAACTTAAGCGTGAAACGTTATCTATCCATGTGAAGTACAGTACGAATAGACTCACCTCTGTGCATCAGTTCAAATGCTTCATTCACGTCTTGCAAACCCATCGTATGAGTAATGAATTCTTGCAGACCGAACTCACCAGCCATGTAGCGTTCAACAATTTCAGGTAGCTCTGAACGACCTTTCACACCACCAAATGCTGAACCACGCCATACTCGACCAGTAACCAACTGGAATGGACGAGTAGAGATTTCTTGTCCAGCACCAGCGACACCAATAATCACCGATTCACCCCAGCCTTTGTGGCAGCACTCTAGTGCTTGGCGCATAACGTTGACGTTACCAATACACTCAAATGAGTAGTCGACACCGCCATCCGTCATTTCAACGATAACTTCTTGAATTGGCGTATCAAACTTTTGCGGGTTAATACAATCGGTCGCCCCCAATTGTTTTGCTAGTTCGAACTTACTTTCATTGATATCAACGCCAATGATGCGGCTTGCGCCAGCCATACGAGCACCAATGACCGCCGATAAACCAATACCACCAAGCCCAAAGATAGCCACCGTATCGCCCTGCTTAACCTTAGCGGTGTTTAAGACAGCACCCATACCCGTTGTTACGCCACAGCCCAGTAGACACACTTCTTCAAGTGGTGCTTCTTTGTTGACTTTAGCCAGTGAAATTTCTGGCAGTACGGTGTACTCAGAAAAAGTAGAGCAACCCATGTAGTGAAAAATTGTTTCACCATTAATGGAGAAACGACTTGTACCGTCTGGCATTAAGCCCTTTCCTTGAGTTTCACGAACAGCCTGACATAGGTTAGTTTTACCTGATTTACAGAACTTACATTCACCACATTCAGCTGTGTATAGTGGAATAACATGATCACCCACTTCAACGCTGGTTACACCTTCGCCCACCATCTCAACAATACCACCACCTTCATGGCCGAGGATTGCAGGGAAGATGCCTTCTGGATCGTCACCAGACAAAGTAAAAGCGTCTGTGTGACATACACCAGTCGCCACAATACGAACAAGTACTTCACCCGCTTTGGGAAGCTGAACATCAACTTCTTCCATTTTTAGTGGTGCGCCAGCTGCCCATGCAACCATCGCTTTCGATTTGATATGAGTTTGACCCGGTTTCAGTTCAAGTGCCATTGGGGTTTCCTTCAAAGTAGGGATTTGTTATGACGCAATAAGCGTAGTTGAGCTTGCGTCTCAATGCTGCGTCGTTTTGTTGGAAGTTATTTTAGGCATTTCAACGACCATGATAATCCAGTCATTTTGAAAATGATTTTTACATATAAGTAATAATAGTGAGTAATTACAAAAAGCCGAGCACTAAGCTCGGCGATAGATTAAAAGAATAATTAAGCGAGAAATCTGTTTTGTCGCCACTGATTAATTAATATCAGTGCAAGCGACATTCCCCTTACGGCCATGAAACTCAACATAGCCAACCATAGTGCATGATTCTCTAGATAGGCCAGCAGATAGAACACCACAAAGAAAGTACAGGTCGAAACAAACATGCTATTGCGCATCTCCGCCCCTTTGGTTGCACCGATAAAAACGCCATCGAGTAAGAAACACCACATAGAAACCATTGGCATCGCGATTAACCAAGGTAAGTATTCAAGAGCAATAGTCTGTACCTGAGGGATATCGGTGATCATTCCGATCAAGCTCGATCCGGCGATAGCAAACACCACTGTCAGCAAAAAGCAGATCACAAAACTCCAAAAGAAGGTTCCGAATAAAGAATGGCTCAACTGCTGTTTGTCTTTTGCCCCAATCGCTTTGCCGACCATCGCCTCCATCGCATAAGCGAAGCCATCCATACCATACGAAATTATCATTAGGAAACTCATCAAAACCGCATTAGCTGCGACAATTTCATCACCAAAGCTTGCCCCTTGAAAGGTCATAAAAGTAAATGCAGCTTGCAGGCATAATGAGCGAAGGAAGATATCGCGATTGAGTTTAACAAAACGCGCTAAACCTTGAGTGGTGTCTTTGAGCAGAACCCACACAGGCGGTAAACGTTCAATTCGCCACTTACGCCACACACAATAGAGACCAAAACTCATCCCTGTGTAATCGGCAATGACGGAGGCCAGCGCCGCACCCTCAACTTTCCAGCCCAAACCGATCACAAACAGTATGTCGAGCACGATATTCACCACATTAGCAATGATCACCATCCACATAGGTGCCTTGGCATTTTGGGTTCCTAGCAGCCAGCCTAATATCACAAAGTTGACCAACGCAGCTGGGGCACTCCAGGCGCGCACAGCAAAGTACTGAGCACCATATTGCTTAACCTGCTCGCTGGCATCACTAAAACTAAATATCCACTCAGCGACAAATTGATGAAATAACAGAAATAGCGAAGCAAACATCAAGGCCATACTCATGCCTTGACTGAAAACCAAGCCCAATTGGTGAGCGCTTTTCGCTCCATAGGCTTGAGCAGTGAGCCCCGTCGTCGACATTCTCAGAAAACCGAGTAGCCAGAAAGTCACACTGATCATCGTGCTGCCTAACGCAACACCACCCAAATACCAAGCATGTTCTAAGTGGCCGATAACAGCAGCATCAACCAATCCCAATAAAGGGACGGTGATATTGGAAAGCACCATAGGAATAGCAAGCAGCAATACTTGTTTATGGATAGCGCGATTAGATAGGATCTGGAGTATTTGCACGTTGTCACTCAATAAACATCAGAGTGACAAGTGTAACGAGATCACCAGCGAAGCTGAACCACTACCGGTGTTAATCTCTGCTTTATAAAACTGAGTTTGGTGATCCAGCGGTGCCACAGTTTCCAGCGTCCGCAATCTCTTTCGAGTGGTGAATAGGTTTTTGCCCAGCGAGCCCATGGCAAGTAACCAAGTAATGCCTCGCCAGGATCACTATACCCATGAGCATAATGAACAGCCCCTAGCTTTTGGCCTAGTTTGGACTGAGTGAGATCTCCCGCTAGCACCATACAGGCACGGGCAGAGTCGAAGTGACAGCCTAGAGCTTGAACAAACTTCGCGATTTGCTGCGCATTACAATCAAGCAAAGCATGTTCACAAACAATCAGGACTGGTGTTTTTTCTGGAATAGGTAACTGTTCCAGCCAACTCAGCTCATCAACGCTGCCGCAAATGTGGTGGTAACGTTCACTAGCATGAAACAGCTTCTGACGCCAAAGTAGATTTTCAGTCACATCTAATTCTAGCCAGTGGCACCGACCATTATCGACGCGGTAAAAACGAGTATCGAGACCGGCACCCACATTCACAATCCAACCATCTGGATTGCGTCTTATAAAATCAGAGACTTGCTGATCGCACAATTGAGTTAGCGTGACATGAAGCAGCTGTTTCTGGTCAATATCACCAGAAAAACAATCGGGGGCAAGATGACAACGCTGGCACGCACGCGCAGCGATAGGGTCATAGACCAACCCATTGTCAACCAAGCTTTCTCGGCTACGAAGCCATAATGGTTGCAGTAAATTTGTCGGGATCTGATAGCGATGTTTCGTTGATGCGTGATTGACGGCCATTATCATCTTCCTTCCGTAGCCAGAATTCAGATGATAATGAATATCAATTACAAAATCAACAAGTGAGAATAACTCTCAAGAAGAGTCATTACATCCAATCCGTATTGCGGATGATGCCGACAGCCAAACCTTCGATAGTCAATTGCTGACAAGTTAAGTCCACTTTGATCGGTTCAAACTCTTCGTTCTCTGCGTGAAGCAGAACCGTAGAGCCTTTGCGTTCTAAGCGCTTTACTGTCACGTCATCATCCACTCGAGCCACAACAACTTGCCCATCACGCACATCTTGAGTCTTATGAACAGCAAGTAAATCACCATCCATGATACCGATATCTTTCATACTCTCGCCATTAACACGAAGCAAGAAATCGGCTTGCGGCTTAAACATACTAGGATCAACTTGGTAGTGCGTCTCTACATGCTCTTGAGCAAGGATAGGTTCCCCAGCAGCAACCTGACCAATCAGAGGTAGACCCTGATCATCATTAGCCGCGTCTTCTAACAAGATACGGATACCACGAGAAGCCCCTGGAATAATCTCAATCGCTTGCTTACGCGCAAGGGCTTTTAAATGTTCTTCAGCAGCATTTGCTGAACGGAAACCAAGTTCGCGTGCAATTTCAGCGCGCGTCGGTGGCATACCAGTGTCATCAATTTTACTCTTGATGAGGTCAAAAACTTGTTGTTGGCGGGGCGTTAACGGCTTCATAAGTCACCTGTCTTTTTATACAGTTAACTGTGAGTATATCCAGTATTTGGCGAAATGAAAAGCCAATTGATTGTTTTTTAGTAAGTTAGCATGGTCACCCCGTTCTGCTTAAAAGAACAGAATGTCTAACCATACATACCCCGTTAACAACATGGTCACCATTACTGATGCTGAGCCTAAATCTTTTGCTAAACCCGCCATTTCATGTTGCTCAGTTCCGATTCTATCTACTACGGCCTCAATGGCACTGTTAAACAGTTCAGCGATCAAAACCAGCACAATAGTTGCAATCAGCAGAATCCTTTGCCACTGGTTCTCTGCTAACAAAATAGCGACTGGAATCATCAAGGCCGCCAGTAATATTTCTTCACGAAATGCAGGCTCATTTTTAAACGCTGCCTTGAGCCCCTGACAGGAATAGCGTGTCGCGTTTTTGAGTCGTTTTAATCCATGAGTGGTTTTAGGTTGCAAGCTTCTCTCTCTTTGCTATTTATTTAATCGAGCTATGGGCGAAAAAATTGATGTTTTCATAATCAATAATAAGTAAAAGGTTCGACCAGTTTCTGTTATCCTTGCCACCTATAAAAATACACGCTTGGGCACATCCCCACTTCTATAGTTACAGAACTGGAAATGTGCTTATGCAAATCATCTATTTTTGAGGCTAAGAACCTTATGTCTTCTGGACGAATGTTATCGCGTTCCTTGCTAAAGCTGCCTATGTCAGTACTGGTTAAAGGGACAACAATTCCTTCAAACCCTATTGAAGATCATAGCATCGATATTAACAAGCCGATTATTTACGCTTTGCCGTATCGCTCAGGTGTCGACTTGCTTGCACTGCAAAAACAAGTCATTGCGCTGGGCCTACCTGATCCCCTTGAGCCTGTAGAAATTAATGGTAAACAGTTTAACCGCTATGTGTTTACCTCAGCCCGACAAACCGTAATGGGCAACGATCAAGATGTACCAAACGAATCGATCACTCTATTCTCCGATCTGCTGGAACTGCATAAGTTTGATTCAGAGCTCGATGTTCAAGTCATTCCGACCACCGTTCTTTGGGGCCGTAAACCGGGTAAAGAGTCACGACAAAAACCTTATCTCCAGTCACTCAATGGGCCACAAAAAGCGAAAGCGGTTTTGTTCGCGGGTCGTGATTGCTTGGTACGTATTAGCCCGGTAGTTTCACTCCGCTACATGGCGGACTCGCACGGTACGGATGCTTCAATCGCACACAAACTTGCCCGCGTAGCACGTATTCACTTTTCGCGTCAAAAGCTTGCTGCATCAGGCCCTAATCTGCCAAGTCGTCAGGCATTATTTGATCGTCTGATGAAATCTAAAGCCATTGAAAAGGCCATCGAAGACGAAGCCAAATCAAAGAACATCTCAATTGAGAAAGCGCGTAAAGAAGCGCACGCCATTATGGATGAGATCGCTGCAGACTTCTCATACTCACTAATTAAGAATGGCGAACGTCTGCTTGGCTGGCTTTGGAACCGTATCTACCAAGGTTTAAACATTACCAACGCCGCTACGGTGCGAAAATTGGCTCAAGACGGACATGAAATTGTTTATGTTCCTTGTCACCGAAGCCATATGGACTACTTACTGCTGTCCTACGTACTGTACCGTGAAGGCATGGTGCCGCCGCATATCGCAGCAGGCATTAACCTAAACTTCTTCCCAGCTGGGCCTATCTTCCGTCGCGGTGGTGCTTTCTTTATTCGCCGTAGCTTTAAGGGTAATAAGCTATATTCCACCATCTTCCGCGAGTACTTGGCAGAACTTTTCGCCAAAGGTTACTCCGTAGAATATTTCAGTGAAGGCGGTCGTTCACGCACAGGTCGTTTGCTCCAAGCAAAAACTGGTATGCTGGCGATGACTATCCAAGCGATGCTACGTGGCCTCAACCGCCCAGTAACGCTGGTGCCAGTCTATATTGGTTATGAGCATGTAATGGAAGTGAGCACTTACGCAAAAGAGTTACGCGGAAAGCGCAAAGAAAAAGAAAACGCAGGCCAAGTGTTACGCACAATCCGTAAACTACGCAACTTTGGCCAAGGCTATGTCAACTTTGGTGAGCCCATTCCGCTTAACCAGTACTTGAATGAAAAAGCCCCTGAGTGGACCAAAGATATCGATGCCATGGGCAGCAGTAAACCTCAGTGGCTAAACCCTGTGGTGAATGATCTCGCGACTAAGATGATGACACATATCAACGACGCGGCAGCAACCAATGCCCTAACTCTGTGTGCGACAGCATTATTGGCTTCTCGTCAGCGAGCACTCTCTCGTGACAATTTAGTTAGCCAAATTGACTGCTACTTGTCGATGTTAAAAAACGTTCCATACTCGACAACCTATACGGTACCGGAAGATAGTGCAGAAGCATTGGTCAAGCATGCCGAGTCACTCGATAAGTTTATTATCGAATCAGACAGCATGGGCGAGATTGTGTCACTGGATCGTAATCAATCGATCTTGATGACTTACTATCGAAATAACATCATTCATTTGCTGGCTCTGCCATCACTTATCGCTCAGATGTTGGTTCGCCATCAAAAACTTTCGCTGAAGCAGATCAAACAGAATGTCGCCTTGGTTTACCCATTCCTCAAGCAGGAGCTTTTCCTGAGCATTGAACAGGAAAACTTGGATGAGCTAACGGAATCCTACATTGAAGAGCTTGCACATCAGGGACTCGTTACGATCGATAGCGAACAAAACGTCGCGATCAATCAAGCTAATACTCAAGTGCTTGTGCTACTTGGACGCACGATTACTGAAACACTGCAACGCTACGCAATCGCTCTAAATTTATTAGTTGCTAGCCCTGATTTAGGTAAATCAGATCTTGAGCAGAAGAGTCAGGACATTGCTCAACGCCTAGGTCGCCTGCACGGAATCAACGCACCAGAATTTTTCGATAAAGGTGTCTTTTCGGCGCTGTTCACAACCCTAAAACAACAAGCGTATCTTGATGTGGATGGCAACTGTGACATAGAGAAAAGCCAAGCTCTTGCGAGCCTTCTCTACTCTATGCTTTATCCTGAAGTACGTTTGACCATCAGAGAAAGTATCTGCCAAACCGCAGAAAACAAATAAAGTGACAATAAAAAGGCATCCTATGGATGCCTTTCTTTTACCAAAATGCGATAAATAACCCTATGGTGATGACCATTCCGACATAGTTGTTATTTAAGAAGGCTCTGAAGCAAAGGTCACGATCACGGTGGCGAATAAGATGCTGCTGGAACACAAACAGTGCCCCTACCACCAGCAGACTCCAGTAGTAGCTAGATCCAAGTTGATACCAAGTGCCAACAAACATCAGCATCACCAAGGTGACAAGCTGAAGGGAACCGATCACCATCTTATCAAATCGTCCAAATAGGATTGCCGTCGACTTGATACCAATCTTAAGGTCATCATCTCTATCAACCATCGCATACTGAGTATCGTAAGCAATCGTCCACAGTGCATTAATGGCGAATATAAACCAAACCATCACTGGCATTTCATTCGCTTGTGCAGCCCATGCCATCGGAATCGACCAACTAAACGCTAGCCCAAGAAAGAGCTGCGGCAGGTGAGTAAAACGCTTCATGAACGGATAGATGAAGGCAAGAACAATACCGACAAAAGAGAGCTGAATTGTCAGCGTATTCATACTCAACACTAAAGCAAATGAACTGACGGCCAAGAGAGCAAAGAGAGCCAAAGCTTCCTTTGAAGTCACTCGACCAGAAGGCAAAGGTCTCTGTTTGGTGCGCTTAACATGGCCATCAACCTTACGATCAGCAAAGTCATTAATCACACAACCCGCCGCACGCATAAAAATAACACCCAAAACAAAAACCAGTAGAACCTTTAAACTTGGCATCCCTTGAGCAGAAATAATCAATGCCCAAAGTGTTGGCCACAATAGCAACAAGGTTCCAATCGGCTTATCCATGCGCATAAGTTGCCAATAAGCCAGCGCTTTATCCGCCGTCATTCAAACACTCTCCCCTGAGTAGATGGGCGCTGTAGGCAAAAATAGTTCTGCAACTAACAATGGTTTGTGATTCATCCACAACCGTGAGCGGCGAGCGAGTAAGGGTTGTTCATCAACTTCAACGACCCCAACCTGCAAGGCGTCCCGTTTGACATTGCTGGCACTAAATACCGTTAGTCCAAGGGGGATTTCTCCTTGCTGAGCCAAGTCATACTCTTGCTCCAACATTGACGAATGAGGGATTAACGTTCTCCCAATAACCCAAGCGCAGCCATCGCCTTTGAGAACAACCTTGCGCAACAAGCACTCTTCTTGAGCGAGAAGCGCAATTTCTTGTGAGTTCAGTTTTTCCGCTTTGACAATCTTGTTGTGCAGTAAGTCGACAGTTAAAGATTGGCAATAAGACTCTAATAAACGTGACAGTGAGCCCTGTTCTAGCAACCACTTTTTTGCACTTTGTGTAGGGAAGCTAAAATACTCTGGATCCTGCCATTCAACTTGGCGTAACGCAGATAAATAAAGCGCAGTCGATTGATTCATACTAGTATTCAATAAGTAGCCTTATCAGCGTACAATAAAGCTTCGATCTCTGATGTTAACCACCACAACGAGTGCTTAACGCATTTTCATTACAAATAGATGCTCTATTGTAACAAGACTCTGGCGATTCGAGTATCGTGATTGGAAGAAAGAAAAGTTATAAATATGATTAAACGTTACCTAGCCCAAATTTTTGTCGCTTGGAGTCTGTTGATCAGTCTCCCTGCGATAGCGGAAGAAGAAGGCGTCCCCAAACTGGCTTATTTCACCCTTGAACCTGATTTAACCACCAATTTTTTCACTAAAGGTAAAAAGTTGGGTTATATACAGGTTCGAATCGACATCATGGTTGCCAGTCAAACGGATCTTGCCGTGATTGAATTACATCAACCCTTAATTCGCGATGCTGTAATTGAGCTATTAGGGAAGCAGTCTGAAGAGACCATTACGTCATTAGCAGGACGTGAAGATTTACGTAAAACCTTGGTCGAACAACTCAACGCGACTCTACTGCCAGAAACAGGCAAAACAATCATCGCCGATCTGCTCTTCACAAAATACCTCTACCAGTAAATCGTCTAAGGATGGACGGCGTGCATACGCCGTTTTCTTTATCTGCGTGAATTAGCCCGCCCAGCATCCACCGCTCCCATCAGCACACCAGATAGTAGGCCTACAAGATGAGCCGTATTGGCTATCGCCATAAAAGGCTGAACAAACCCGAGAACTAACCAAACAAGCATAAATCCGATGACGGGCTTTGGCATCCCCAGACCCAATTGTGGGGCTTTATAACCCACTACCCATAGATATCCCACCAACGCATACACTACGCCAGATAAACCACCGAAATTCGCACCTTCAACCCAGAATTGGCCAATGCCTGATAGTGCTGCGGATAGCAAAAACAGTTGCAGCACCTTGCCAGAGCCCAGCTTTTGTTCAATATCGCCACCTAGCTGCCACCACCACAGCAAATTAAACGCAATATGCATGACGGAGAAATGGAGCAGCGCATGACTAAACCACCGCCAGATTTGCCACTCTTGACCTGAAAATGCAGGGAAATGAAGCGCAGCAAAAACGGCATTACCGGCGCCAAACTGCTGTAGAACAAAAATCGCAATACATGACGCCATAACCAAGAGCGTTAGCGGACCTGCTTTGGCCTTAACCATCGCCAACATACTTGGTGATTGGTACTTAAAATGGTTTTGACGAGTCTCAGCCATATCCCAAGAAGCCGCTTGGTACTTACTCGCGTTAGGATTATCAAGAAATTGCTGGAGTTCAGCTTCCGCTTCGACTTGATGCTGACTATCGGTTAGCCATAATGCAAACTGCCCCTCTCCCTCGGGCATCATTTTGATATCAATTTGGCGAGACGCCATGTAATCAATAAATGCCTGTGCCATTCTCGGATGGTTGAGAGAGATCAGTTTATGCATAACGCTATCCTAAATTTGATTCAGTGGGCAGTTGAGCTCGCTGCCAGGCTTCGAAGCCACCATCTACACTATACACCTGCTCAAAGCCTTGGTTAACTAAATACTGTGCCGCACCTTGGCTACTGATGCCGTGGTAACACATCACCAAAACTGGCTGCTCAAATTCAACGCTATTCATAAACGCTACCATAGTGTCGTTGGTTAAATGGAAGGCATCTTGAGCATGTGCGACGGCAAAAGATTGCGGGTCACGAATATCGACCATACGAGCTTCACCTTGTTCCATAAGGCTTTGTGCGCTATTGACATCGATATGTTTGTACTGGTCCATAAACTTTCTCTTTTCATCATTATTATCAAGCATCATTGTAACCTATCCAGTGCTCAACAAGTACACGGGAGAAGTAAGGTTATCCACCCGTGATCATAAATTCACCAATTGTGGATAAATCTGTGGATTGCGTTGATAAAGTGTTTTATTGAAAATGGATCCACAATATGTAGTGATGATCCTTATTTGATTGTGAGTAAAGAAAAAATTATCCCCACCGTCAATCATGCTCAAATGACTTGATTCACCCTGCTTTCTGACAGATAGCAAAGAAATTTACCACAGACTTACCCACAGGCTACTGAAGCCACAACGATCATCTTGGCAGTGGATTATTTTAGAAAGCGATCACAAATAAAAAAGCCGAGATCATAAGACCTCGGCTTTACCAATTTATCAGCTGTCGTGCTAGTAATTAAAATTCGCCAACTGCAGCTTTCAGTTTTTTCATCGCATTCTTCTCTAGCTGACGAATACGCTCTGCAGATACGCTGTAAGTTTCCGCGAGTTCTTGCAGAGTAGACTTATTATCATCAAGCCAACGTGAACGAACAATGTGCTGACTACGTTCATCCAGAGATTTAAGTGCTAAGCTCAAGCGATTGTTGGTATGCGCTTCCCAGTTAGCCGCTTCAATGTTGTCTGCAACATCAGACGCTTTATCTTCAAGATACACCATTGGAGCTGTGTATGAGTTACTTGAGTCATCTTCATCCATTGGCATCTCAAATGCCGCATCTTGCGCAGCTAGACGAGATTCCATTTCACGGACTTCTGAAGGTTCGACACCGAGTTCTCTTGCTACAGTCTCTACTTCACCGTTATTAAACCAACCTAAACGCTTTTTAGACTTACGTAGGTTGAAGAACAGTTTACGCTGAGCTTTGGTTGTAGCGATTTTAACAATTCGCCAGTTACGCAGAACGTATTCATGGATTTCAGCTTTGATCCAATGAACGGCAAAGGATACAAGGCGAACGCCGACTTCAGGGTTAAAACGTTTAACCGCTTTCATCAAACCGATATTGCCTTCTTGAACAAGGTCAGCCATTGGTAGGCCATAACCAGAATAACCACGAGCGACGTGCACGACAAAGCGAAGGTGCGAAAGGATCAAACCTTTTGCCGCCTCAATTTCACCGTCATAATGCAGTCTCTCGGCCAGTTCACGTTCCTCATCAGCCGTCAGCATTGGGTAGCTGTTTACTGAACGGATGTAGCTATCTAAGCTATCTTGCGTAACTACTGCCATTGGATATGCTTGGTTAGTCATTCATTTCCTCATCAATCTCTGATCTGGAGTATTTTTTAACCCATCAATCTTGAACCTAAAATGAACAGGTTTCAAGCTGCGAAAGTAATTATGCATAAACAAAATGTCTATACAAGGGAAAAAGTACACGGTAGCGTCTACTTTTTCAATAGTATGACCTCCACAAAGTCAATCAGTTCAAATTAAACTGGCTCGATCTCTTTTAAGTGGCGCTGCGCAGATACCTTAGCGGCTAGGCAACCTAAGAAGGTTCCAAGCATTACTAGCAGTAGCGACTCATCCCAGCTAAGGCCAACTAATCTGAAGTGACTATCATACAGAAGGGCCAATTTCTCCACACTGCTATTGAGCAAAACTGTGATTATCGCAGTCAAAATCCACGCGCTAACCGCACCGAGTAAACCAAACCACATGCCAGAGTAGAGATAAGGGCGTAAAATGTAGCTGTTCGTTGCACCAATCAGCTTCATTGTCTGGATCTCTTCTTTATTCGCTAACACATTAAAACGTAGAGTGTTGCCGACAATTAAGAATACAGAGGCAAGCATCAGCAAAGATAGGGTAATGACAATTCCGCTGACAAGGTTCTTAATCGCATCTAAGCGAGCGAGCCAATCCTCATCCAAACGAACATCAGTAATGCCCTCTTCATCGCTAATACGCTGAACAAGCTGCTTAATCATTTGATTGTCATCTTTACTTGGCGTGATGACCAACACACCAGGTAGTGCATAATCATCAAGCAAGCTCAAGGCATGTTCAAAGCCTGAATACTGACTTAAATCATCCAATCCCTGCTGAGGTGAGATGTAGTTCACTTCAGCCACATCCTCCATGCTTTCGATCTGGTCTTTTAGCACCATGATCCTAGCTTCAGGGGTGCTCTCTTTTATGTAAGCACTTACTTGCGATGGGCTGGTAACATTACTTGATGCCGCAGAGATATTCTTACCCAGTAAGTAAAGAGCCGATGGCATGGCCAATGCCATAGAGATAACTGCCAAGGTTAAGATGTTGCCCATTGGTCTTAACCAAAACTCACCTAACGAAGCTTTAGCTTGCTTGAAATGGACAGCAAAAAAGTTGTCTTTCTTAACGCGATTGTTCGTTCGTGATGCTTTAGCGCTTTTATTGCGAGCATTAATGGCCATAGTCTTCTACCTCACTGAGAAAACCTTGGTTTAATTCAAGATGACGGTATTGTGGGCGAGTATTTACTAACCCAATATCGTGTGTAGCCAGTAGGATCGTCACTCCGGCACGGTTAAACTCTTCAAACAGTTTCAACACTCGATTAGACAACTCAGGGTCGAGATTACCCGTTGGTTCATCTGCAAGTAACAGAGTAGGACGATTGACCACCGCACGTGCTATGCCGACTCGCTGTTGTTCACCACCGGACAGTTGGCTCGGTAAGCACTTGGCTTTATCTAGCAGGCCCGTCTTATCCAAGGCTGCGGAGACACGACGTTTGATCTCATTTTCAGAGATGGATTCAATTCGCATCGGCAGCGCGACATTGTCGTAGACGGTTCGGTCCATCAACAAGCGATGATCCTGAAACACAATACCAATGTTGCGACGCAAAAATGGGATGTCTTTATTAGGGATTCGAGTAATGTCATGGTCATTGAAACTGATTTTTCCATCCGTTGGTCGCTCAATGGCACAAATCAATTTAAGCAGAGTACTTTTACCGGCTCCTGAATGGCCACCAAGAAAGGCCATCTCACCTCTACGAAGATGAAAATCGACCTTCTGTAACGCCTGTCGACCACCACGGTAAGCCTTACTCACTTGCTGAAATTTTATCACCCGAAATCCCTCTTAACTGAGTTTCTTCAATTGGTCTTTGTGTTTACTCTAGTCTTCACGACTGAATAGAGCGTCAATGAACTCTTGAGTTTCAAATGGACGTAGATCGTCGATACCTTCACCGACCCCAATGTAACGAATTGGAATCTGGAACTGGTCAGCCAGTGCGAAGATCACACCACCTTTTGCGGTACCATCCAACTTAGTCAAGGTGATACCTGTAAGCGGTGCAACATCACTAAACAACTTAGCTTGGCTAATCGCGTTTTGACCAGTACCAGCATCTAAGGTCAACATGATTTCATGAGGAGCTGAGCCATCAATCTTTTGCATTACACGGACGATCTTACGCAGCTCTTCCATCAAGTTAGATTTATTCTGTAAGCGACCTGCTGTGTCAGCAATCACCACATCTACACCTTTCGCTTTAGCGGACTCTATCGCGTCGTAGATCACTGAAGCACTATCTGCGCCAGTGTGCTGTGCGACTACGGGTACATTGTTTCGCTCACCCCAAACTTGAAGTTGTTCTACTGCCGCAGCACGGAACGTATCCCCTGCCGCAAGCATCACTTTTTTACCTTCAGCTTGGAACTGTTTAGCCAGTTTACCGATCGTGGTTGTTTTACCTACACCATTCACGCCAACCATTAAGATCACGTAAGGCGCTTTAGAACTGTCTACTTCTAGCGGTTTCTCGACGTTCGACAAGATCTCTGCCATTTCTTCTTTTAGAAGTCCATAGAGTGCTTCACCGTCTTTTAGTTCCTGACGTGATGCTTTTTCTGTTAGGTTTTCAATGATTTTTAATGTGGTATCCATGCCCACATCTGCAATAAGAAGCTGTTCTTCCAGCTCTTCAAACAGCTCATCATCAATCTGCTTACCTTTGAACAAACCAAAGAAGCCAGCACCAATGTTGGCTTTGGTGCGTGCAAGACTGCGTTTCAAACGAGCAAAGAAACTTTCCGTCGGTTTTTCCTGTTCCACGACACGCGGTTCAACCGCTTGTGGCGTTTCAAGCTCTTCAACAGGTTCAACTATTGCTTCTGCTTCTGCTTCTGCTTCTGCTTCTGCTAGTTCAGCCTTTTTGTCTTCAATTGGTTCGTCAACAACGGCTTGCTGCTCATCTTGTTGTTCGTCAGTCGTTGTTTGTTCTTCTACGGGTTGTTTTGCTTGTTCTTCATCACCAAAGCCAAGCCAAGAGAGTAATCCGCGCTTCTTTTTTTCCGTCATCTGGGGCTATCCTAGATCGTCTTAATTAACTCAGACTTTTTTCTGCGGGCATTATCCACACTGAAAAAAGCAAAATGACAACAAAGTGAAAAGTTTTCACTGCCAGAGTGTTGGTATACACTTTGTCATCAACAAATTTGGGCTGTATGTTAGCGCTCAACAGCAGAGCGACTGGCTATAGTATCACTTTATTAGCGGTCAAAAAATCTATGGTAAGACGTCGCCAGCAAAACACATCACAAAAAAAGCCTTCAACCGGCTTTGTTCGTATTATTAGCGGCTTATGGAGAGGAAGAAAACTGCCTGTTCATGATGCCGAAGGACTAAGACCAACAACAGATCGCGTCAAAGAAACACTGTTTAACTGGATCGCTCAAGATGTTCCCCGCGCTAAATGCCTCGATCTGTTCGCTGGCTCTGGTGGACTCGGTTTTGAAGCCGCTTCACGCCAAGCAGAGATGGTGACACTTATCGAGTTAAACCCTAACGCGTTTAAACAAATTGAGAAAAACATTGCTTCATTAAATGCCAGCAATCTGACAGCTCATAATACTGATGCAATTAGCTTTCTTAAACAGCCGGGCACACCTCATCATGTCGTATTTATTGATCCGCCATTTCGCAAAGGCTTACTGGATGAAACCGTTGCCCTACTTGAAAGTCATGGCTGGTTAACGGATGACGCTATGATTTATGTCGAGACTGAAAAAGAATTGAGCCTTGACTCCATCCCTGCTCACTGGCACTTACACCGTGAGAAAACAGCTGGTCAGGTCAGCTATCGACTATTCGAAAGACAAGCAGATCAATAAGGAAATTTTGATGAAAGCACTGATTCTTCTGGCCAAAGCCGCAATAGGCTTTGTCTGGTTTATTCTAATCTTGAACTTCTTTATGCCGTTTCCTGGCAAAGCAGCTATCGCGCTCTACATCATGACAGCATTCCTGTTCATTATGCATGGTTTGCAAATGGCGATTTTCATTGGCGCATTTGGCGACAAAATTAAAATGAGCAGTTGGGAAAAATGGTCAATACTGATCTTTGGTATCTTCGCCCTACTTGATATTCGCCGTAAGCACATGACCTAACCATTCCTGAAACAAAAAAATGCCGCTCCAAATAGAGCGGCATTTTTATTTTTACGTTTCAACGCTAAGCAAGATAACTCTTCACACCATCTAAGAACATCTGGGTAGAGATCATGATCAGTAGCAAGCCCATTAAACGCTCTATCGCTTTTAGGCCACGTTCTCCCAATATACGGTGGAAGAAACTGTAGAACATTAGAATAAAGAAGGTCACGCTCCACGCGAGCAACACAGCAGCAGAAAGCTCAAGTAAATTGTTCGGGTACTGGCTTGAAAGCAGCAACAGAGCGGCAATAACTGATGGCCCTGCAATCATCGGGATAGCCATCGGCACGATAAAGGGCTCCTCACCCGCGGCTAGGCCAGTAATACTACCTGCACTAGGAAATATCATCTTAATTGCAATAATAAATAGGATGATGCCACCTGAAATGCTTAACGTTTCAGGTTGAACGTGCAAGAAGTTAAGAATCGTCTTACCTGCAAACAAGAACAGCATCAGAATCGCAAGCGCAAAAATCAACTCGCGAATAAGTACTTTACGTCTGCGCTTGGGATCGAGATGTTTTAGGATCGATAGGACAATAGGAAGATTGCCAAGCGGGTCCATGATTAGAAACAGCATGGTCGCGGCGGAAAGAATGTCCATAAGAGGTCTCCAAAACGTTATATATCAAGCACTAAAAATTCGGCGAAGTATAACAAGCTCACCAGACGATTTGGAGACATTGACAGAAATTATCTTAACGGTGGTATCGAGTCATAATTAATGACTGCACACTCTCTCTGCATTCACCATCCAGATACCATCTTGTACGATCACTTTCTCGCGATCGATAAAAAACTCGAGTAGTGTTTCCAGCGTAAATCCATTGCACTTACATGTACGAAAACGTGCTCGCTCACCAAATGCTTCGCTTATCGCCTGCTCTAAGTCTGATTTAGACATAGGCTGCTCTCGCAATAAGTTTAGAACGTTATGGGCATGAATTTCGGTTGTCATGGAACTTCCTCACTAAAGGTAATAGACCGATCAAGAATACATGCTTCATCGATATTTTCTTTGATTTTAAATAATCAGAGAAGCCGTGATAAGTGAGTGAGCAAGGAGATAGCTACCAGAGACAAGGTAACGTCCCCGATACATTGAGGGACGGTAATCACTGATTGCGAGTAGCACTGCCGATAATGTTAACGTCACTGTTCCAACGAAACCTAAACCATTGGCAATGCCGCCATTAAGCAACCACACTTCACCGGCAGCCCAATTGAGCTGTAACAGTGCGATTCCCATCATAACGACAGGGAAAATAAGTCGATCTATTTTGGGCAGTAGAAGAAAGAAGCTCACGATTGCAACGCCTAATAGCATTGCAGGCAACCACCACACGATATCACCTGACAACTTCACCCAAAAAGAGGCACCATAGCAGAGCTGGGCGGTGACAAAGCCGACAAAACACAACTTTAGGTGACGCTTTACAAGATAGAGCCAATCCGCCGCCATAGAAACGAGCAAACCAAGTGATACCCACCACGCATCGATGCCAACCAGAGCATTTTGACTCCAGAGCATGACCAACAACATAAGCAACGACATTGTTTTAAACATCGCTGCTTGTCTTACGTGATTACTTTCACTCGCAGAAATACTGATATATCCCGAAAGAGCAACAGATAGCCAGCTCCACATTCGAACACCTCAAGAAAATTTGAGGTGCTAGTGTAGGCAGAGTCGTCAAGATGTCTACCGTAGAAGGGCAAAATTTGGATCTCGATAATACTTCTCGCCGTCAACCAAGCCGACTTCTGTGAATCACCATCAGTATTGCTTTTTGCTCACAATGTTCTCAATGGATGAGAATTTCAGTATATCTTTATCTAGCACGCTTCAGATCGACCAATCGCAGTAAAAAATAAGAACCAAACGTAGCACATTTTTCACCCTAAAATTAAATCATTAAAAATTAATAACTTAACAGAAAGCACAGAAAACCCCCTCATTCAAAACATGAAGTTTTCTCATATAAACCAACCAAATCACCCAGTATAATTTTTAGACTGAGCGCCAAAACAGAGTCATATAGAAACTTAAAATGAACTTTTGACCATCCCTAACAATGACATGACGAACCAACCAAAAGTATAGAAAAAGTCATCTCACCCAATGAGAAAAAACAACACCAATCATTATAAATCAACAACTTAAAAAACAAAAACAAAGCAATTAGCTGGCATATTGAGCGGTTACAAAACTATCAAAAAACAAATTAACCTTCGAAATTCATCGAAAACAACGATAGAAAAGTATCTTTTTTAAGGACTAGCGATCAAATCACTTGATCTAACCACCAAAACACTGCTATTGTTAGTCACACATTGTTAAACATCAATTTAAAGGAGCAGTGCCATGATTTCTTCTTCACAAAAACAAGGACTTGTAATGATCGCAGTAGTCGTAGGCCTAATGACACTGCCGATGATGTACTAAGAAATTATTAAAAACAAAAAGGGACGCATTAGCGTCCCTTTTTGTTTTTATTGGGTTTTAAACCATCACTTTGATTCAAAAATACTCTGTATGTCTAAGTTTAACACTTAAAAAATAAAGGTCGTTTTTAGCAATTACTCTACAAATGTTTCGACAACACGTCCCAATGAGCATAATAGAACAATAATGCCGCAAGAGTGATTAAAGTCATCAAGGTTATAGCTGCTCTCCAGATGAAACGGCTACTCCTAGGTGTCAGCTCTTTTTCACATTCATCACAAGCGGCTAGAAACTCTTTGCGACTATCTAGTTTGTAATCTTCTTCATGCACGATTTTATTGCGAATCGTTGCGATATATCTCAGCTTACCTATTACATCGTGAGGAAGTCTTTCTTCACAACTGGTAATAAGCTGATGCAGTCCCTTACCGTCTGCATGATATTGCGTCCGAAGAAGCTTCTCGATCTTGCGTGTTCGAGTGACCACTTTTTCAATATCAGACATAGTTTCCCTCCATCGCTACTAAGTTTAGGGGGTAATTGTTACTTGTTCTATCTACTGTCCCATTTTTTCTACAAGTTGCAAGTTAATTTATGTAAATGAATCAATAGCTAATCAACTAAATTACTTCCCTTCCCCCTGTGGCAGCATGTGATATGACTCGAAAAAAGCATTCCATCTTGCTGTTTTGTTTTTACAGCAAGAGCCGTGCCCAGACTATCTAGTGAAATCACGTTAAAATGGCTGCGTTTAGTAAAAGGGACGAAAACTATGCCTCTCACTCTTTCTATTGCTATCGCCCTTTTTGCGCTTATAAGTGGATGGACATTTGTCCATTTCTACCGTAAGCACATTCAGGGTGAAAATGCCCCACAACAAACAGTCGAAGTGACCATCCTCGATAAACAGGCAATTACAGTTGATGATCCGAAGCCTGGCCAAGATGACCAAGAATATTGGATCTATGTTCAAAAAGGAAAAATTGGTCCTAAACGTGAATTTCAGGTTGGTATCCACTATTTCCATGCCTTAAATCCGGGCGATCAAGGTACGCTCACTTATCAAGGTGCCAAGTTTCTCCACTTTGCTTTAAAGCGTTAAGGCAACAGCCAACGTGTATAAGCCGATCTCGCCAGTAGCGAACTCATTGCAAGAGAGCCACAACCACTAATTATTATCCATACAGGGATAACCCAGGCGGGATGTCCCTGATGCCAAGCGAACTCTTTCATCGGCCATAACACGATTGGATGCAAAATATAGATGCCCAAGCTATGACTGCTAATGAACCCAATCACTCGATTGGCTTGGGATGATAAGCCTTCGCCAAAATAACGGCACAACATAAACACCATGCTCGCCGCGATGACAACGTTAAGTGTTTTATAGGATAGCCAACGTCCTACCGTATATTCTTCGGCCACTACACTATTGGTTATGACCATAAAGCCTGTGACAAATAGGGCAATGGCTCCGAGCACAGCGAAAATCATCACGTATTCTTTGCTTAGCGGCACACGTTGGTAGAGCAAGTATCCAAGAGGAAGATAGCCGCTATAGAGCCACATTTGATTGCTCCACACACCATCGATACCTGTAAGGTAGAGTAACGTAGTACCCAGCCAGATAGCGACGTAGGCATAGAGTGAGCTCTCGCCATATTGTCTAATGACAAACTGAAAAAACGGAATCACAAAATAGAGCGGGATAAAGTAGTAAAAAAATCCCAGATGGTAATAAGTAGCGTGTGTCAGGCTGTTTTCAAGTAGAGACTGAGTTTGCTGGCTGTCAAATCCGTTCAGGCTCCAACCTGCTAGAAATGCATAAAACAATGACCAGACAATAAAAGGCAATAGCACTTTGCCTAATCGACGTTTCACATAGTACTTAAAGTCAAATGGCCGCTTATCACTCAGCATCAAAGCGCCTGTGATAAGAATAAAAACGGGCACCGCCCAGCGCGTTACGCTATTGACTCCAACCGCCGTCGCCCATTGGTTAAATGGGATGAGACCCAGTTCGTATCGATAAGGGGCAAGGACATGAATAGCGATCACCGCTACCGCTGCTACGCATCGTAGCAAGTCAAAAAAATGGACTCTTTCTCTCATACCTAACCCTTTGCAAACTAACTTACTGAATATAGCAATAAAAAAGCTGACCAAAGTACAACCTTGGTCAGCTTTCAGTCATGAATAGTTGATAATGTTAAGCTGATGCAACGTGTTCGATTTTCGGCAATTTCAAAGAAATCATCGTTGTTAACGCTAGAAATGCAAATGACACCCACAAACACGCCGAAAGACCCGCCATCTGAAACACCCAACCAGAAAGGATCGTTCCAATAAGACGCCCCATGGCGTTGGCCATATAGTAAAAACCAACATCCAAGGAAACCCCATCCTCTTTGGCGTAGCTAACAATCAAATAAGAGTGCAATGATGAGTTCACCGCAAAGATTGCACCAAATAGCAGCAAGCCACCGACAATCACCAGCTCAGGTTGCCAACCAATCTGAACAGCGTAGGCAATACAACCGGTCACTACCGCCAAACCACCAGCCCACAGCATAGCAGCATGCCCGTCAGGAACTTTGCCCTCTGCCTTACCCGTAATCTTTGGCGCTATCCCCTGTACAATCCCATAAGCAATGGTCCACGCAGCCAAGAACCCGCCAACCCATAAATGATCCCAGCCAAACACACTACCAAGATAAATCGGTAACGCGATAACAAACCATACATCTCGAGCACCAAACAGGAACATACGCGCCGCTGAAAGAATATTGATAGGCTCTGACTTGGAAAAAATCTGCTTAAACTTTGGTTTAGTTTTCGCTTTACCCAAATCACTTTCTAACCCAACAAGACTACCGATAAACACTAAGCTCAGTACACCAGCCATAAGCAGTACTGCATATTTAAAACCCACTAACGACAGCAACAATCCACCAATAAAGAATCCAGCACCTTTCAAAGCGTTTTTTGAACCGGTGAGAATCGCTATCCATTTATAGAGAGAACCTTGCTGTTCATCAGGCACCAATGTTTTTATGGAACTTTTGGCGCTCATTTTGTTGAGATCTTTTGCGATACCCGATAGTGCTTGAGCCATCATCACCCAGGGAATCGTCAGCCAACTGGTCGGTACCGCAAGCATGGCTAAGGCGAAAATCTGCATGCCCAAACCAATGTTCATCGTCTTATTTAAGCCAAGACGCGCTCCCAACCATCCGCCGATAAGGTTAGTGACAACACCAAAAAACTCATAAAACAGAAATAGCGACGCAATTTCTAGAGTGCTGTAGCCAAGACTGTGGAAATAGAGCACGACCAGCATTCTGAGTGCACCATCAGTAATGGTGAAGTTCCAGTAGTTAAACGTCACCAGCATATATTGGCGCACGTTTTTACTCAGATTTGCGAACATAGACAACCTAACCTTGTTTACTTGCTATCTAATCACACAAAAGAGTGCTAGCGAAAATAGAGCAATAAGAGCTTTTAGACACCAATAGACCAAAAGCTCTTTTCGTCGCTATTTTTCAGCTACCGCTTTGATGTAATCGACCTGAACAGACTTAGTAAAAGCACCAGGGCGTAGTGCCTGTACCGCTTCTACAATCTCTTCCAGTTGCCATCCTTTTTCTAACAAGAGATGGGCGGCAAATAGTCCAGTGCGTCCAGAGCCTCCCATACAGTGCATGGCAACTTTGCCTCCGTTGTCGACAATCTGGTGTAACTTAGGACTCGCTTGCTGCCATTTGTTAATAAAATCACCGGCCGGAGCGCAGTCATCCTCAATCTCTATCTGGAACCACTGCATCCCCATTTGCTGTGTTATTTCACCGAGTGCGGAGACATCTTTGCTTGCAAGTTCTGCGTTATCCAGTGCAGTCACAATCGCCTGCACACCTTGCTCTTTCAGTTGAGCCAGTGAATCGGCTAGATCTACGCCTTTTGTTCCAGGACATGGGGTAAGAATCAAAGCACCAGCTTCTAAATCAAGCTGCCAAGATGGGTGTGTCATTGTCTCTCTCCTTACGCCAGACCGACTTTACGAACCAGTTCCGCAGTGCGCGTCGCGTAGCCCATCTCATTGTCGTACCAAGCGTAAATTTTCACCATGCGGGTACCCACAACCATGGTTGACTGAGCATCAACGATGGTTGAGCGTTGATCACCTTTATAGTCAATCGACACCAGAGGTCGCTCTTCAAAGCCCAGAATACCCTTCAGCTCCCCTTGAGAAGCTGCTTTTAGCAAGGCATTCACCTCTTGCGCTGTGGTATCGCGTTTGACATCAAAAATGATGTCCGTTAGTGACGCGTTGGCTAACGGAACACGGACTGCATGACCATTAATTTTGCCTTTCAACTCAGGGAAAATCTCAACGATCGCCGTCGCACTGCCCGTCGTGGTTGGGATTAAGCTCATGCCACATGCGCGGGCACGACGTAGATCCTTGTGGGGTGCATCGAGAATGGTTTGAGTATTCGTCAAATCATGGATAGTCGTAAATGAAGATTGCTCAATGCCCAACTTCTCATGGATCACTTTAACGACTGGCGCGATACAGTTGGTAGTACACGAAGCGGCGGTAACAATACGGTGGATCTCAGGGTCGAAGATTTCATCATTGACTCCCACAACGATATTCGCAATTCCAGGCTCTTTAACCGGTGCAGAAACAACAACGCGTTTCACACCTTGCTCTAGGTATTTGTTTAAGAAAGCGGTTTTGCGATGAACACCCGTCGCTTCAATAACCACATCACAGCCAGACCAATCAACGGCATCAATATCTCGCTCCTGAGTCGTTACTACAGTGCGACCATCAATCACCATCGCATTGCCGTCTACTGCAACCTCGTGATGCCAACGTCCTTGCACTGAATCAAACTCTAGAAGGTGAGCCAGTGTGGCGGTGTCACCGGCAACATCGTTGATTAGAACAAACTCCAGTTCGGGCCAATCAAACGCAGCACGCAGGGCTAAACGTCCAATACGACCGAAACCATTGATACCTACTTTAATCGTCATAACTTTGTCTCTTTATCTTCAAAAACTATGGGCAGCAGACTGGACGAGACTGGATTGCATGAAGTCTCTCTATATCTTGCTGGTATTCTTTTTTCAGGCAGTTGGAAGCCACCAAATCATCGATCAATTTGTTCATCCACCCTGGCAAGTCTTTCGCCAAACGGTAAAACACCCACTGACCTTGTCGAACATCGACCAAAATTCCGTTCGAGCGCAGTTGAGCAAGATGACGTGATACTTTCGGTTGGCTCTCTTTCAGTGCTTCTGTCAACTCTCCAACACACAGGCACTCTTCTCGCATGATTAACATCAAGCAACGAACACGGGTCTCATCAGAAAGCAATTTGAAAAATTGGTGAGGTAGCATAAAACATACTCATATATGGATATGCGAATATGTTTATTTAATTAGATGAATTGATCAACACCTGAACGGCATTTGTCATAAAAAATTCATGATTGGGCAGTGGGGTTAAACGACCTTAATAAGGTCTTGGCTCCAACGTTGGGCCTGATTGATTCTTGGCATCACTTCATGAATCGAGAGGTTGAGTTGCTGACACGCTGACTCCATACCTGTCCAGTCGGCACTCTCGTAGCACTCTTCCAATTGCAATAAAGTGCCATATGGACCCTTTCTTTCAAGCAAAACGACTTTAATGGCTTTACATAAGGGCAGTTGATTAACCAACTCTTCGAGTGGCATATCCAGCAACGCATCAAGCATTGAAAATAAACCAATAATGAAAGCCTGCTCGCGCAGTTGCTCAAACGGGTTGTCATCCGACATTAGTTGAAAGAACTGAGCGCGCTGAAGGCACAAGGTGTAAATCTCTTTTGGCTTATAAGCCGAAACAAATGAAGCGACCACCAGTGACACAAATATCTTCAGCTTGTCTTGACCCAGATAAACCAGCGCCTGACGAAATGATGAGATAGGTACTTCAATCCGATTCGACATGGTATTAACGAAGCGCAACAGTTTAAATGACAGAGCCACATCTCGAGCGACAATCCTTTCTATCTGCTCAAAGTCCACTTGTGGCTGACATACAGCGCGGAACAAGTCCATCGCAATCACCTGCTCAGGGCTAAGATACCGCTGTCGAATAACAACAGGCTTACTAAAAAAGTAGCCTTGAAAAAACGAAAAACCAGCAGAGCGAGTCGCAAGAAACTCTTCTTCTGTCTCGACTCGCTCTGCTAAGAACTTCCGTTTGACGCCCATGGCTAATCGCTCTTTGATCAACGCACAAGACTCTTCCAGTCCCGTTGCCATGATGTCGATCTTAACAATGTGCACCAATGGAAGAAAACGCTCCCATTCAGGCTTGTAAACAAAGTCATCTAACGCAATCAGATAACCATTGGCATGGATCTCTTTGACGGCTAAGAACAGTTCATCGTTGGGAATACAGGTTTCAAGAATCTCAACCACAATCTGCTCTTTTGGCAACGAAAGCGGAAGTAATCGCACCAGACTTTCGTGTGGGAAATTAATGAAGCAGCGAGAAGCCGCAATACAAGGGTTGGTCCCAATCGATAGGAAGTTTTCGACAATCAGCCGATAGGTGGCGCGGTTGGACTCGATATGACTTGGGTATGCATTGCTTTCGCCATCACGAAACAACAACTCATACCCTAAGGTTTGTCGCTTAGCATTTAAGATAGGTTGACGTGCTACATACGTATCACGTATTCGCTTTTGCATATCAGTCAGTAGCTCAGTGTTATGCTTTTGCAGCTGCCAATAGCGCACCACACCCCATAAACATAGAGCCAAACACTTTGTTTATCTTTGACATAATACGATCAGAACGAATGAAACGGCCCATCTGCGAAGCCAAGCTGGTGTAGCCCAACATAACGACTGAATCTATAGTTACGGTTGTAATACCTAGCACCAACAATTGAGTCAATTGGTCTCTTGCTGGGTCAATAAACTGTGGAAACAGGGCCACAAGAAAGACAATAGACTTAGGGTTAGTAAGGTTAATCAACACCGCTTTGCGCATTAGGTTGGTACGTGACATATATTGAGTCGCCTCATTCGCCGCTAAGCTTGAGCGATCACGCCATTTTTGGATACCAAGCCAAATCAGATACGCCGCTCCTACCCACTTAATTACGCTAAATGCCAAAGCAGACTGTGCAACCAAAGCGCCAATACCAGCACCAACAAGAGCAATATGAATAGCAAGACCAATTTGCAGACCGGCGATAGCAGAAAGAGAATGGCGTGTGCCGTAGCTCAGTCCATTACTTATGGAATTTACGGTACCAGAACCTGGCGCAAGGCTAAAAACAATTGCCGTAACCACATAAGCAAGCCAAACATGCATATCCA
Source organism: Vibrio sp. TRT 29B02 (assembly GCF_050113655.1). Lineage (NCBI taxonomy): Bacteria > Pseudomonadati > Pseudomonadota > Gammaproteobacteria > Vibrionales > Vibrionaceae > Vibrio > Vibrio sp. TRT 29B02. The sequence continues at coordinate 19,671 of NZ_JBNJOJ010000034.1, read as the reverse complement.
TAGTATTTCCTCTCGACTAAACGTAGCTAGCCACACATAATCTAACTCTGCCGCAAAAATCAATCATATTCAGGTCATTAGCGTCAATGAATGATTCAAGCTCCAACATAACTCCTTCTTATACTCAAGAGTCAGATTTTGAGCAAGCAATCAGTAGCGATATTGCCAACTTTTGGCAATCTAGGCAGCAGGGCTACCTAAAATCGTTCGATCGGACCTCATTATACTGGATAAAGTTCTGTTCACCTCAACACACTAAAGCGATTGTCGTGGTCAATGGACGAATCGAGTGCACCACGAAATATCAAGAACTGTTCTACGACCTATTTCAGCAGGGTTACGATATCTATTCCTATGATCACAGAGGACAAGGGCTATCTGAACGTCTGATTGAAGATACACAGATGGGATATGTCGGAGAGTTTGAAGATTACGTTCAAGACCTAGACGTCTTACTCGAGCACTTCAGCTTAGAGCACTATGACAAGCGCTATTTACTTGGTCACTCTATGGGGGGAAACATCGTTACTCGTTATCTCCAAACACGCGATTCTCAATTTGATGCGGCATCACTTAGTGCGCCAATGTATGGCGTGAATCTGCCGTGGCACCTTAAACCCATTGCAACTCTGCTTGGCCAACTGCTGACGGCAGTTTACTCCAAACCAACTTTTGCTCCCGGTCAAGTGGCTTACTATCCCAAACCTTTTGCGGGTAACCTACTTAGCCAAAGTTCGATTCGCTACCACTGGTTCCGCAACCTCTATGAGCAACACGCTGAACTAAAAGTAGGCGGAGCAAGCACGCGTTGGGTATGGCAAGGCTTAGTCGCCTGTAAACAGTGCTATTTAATGACACGTCACATTAAGACGCCACTGCTCGTGATGCAGGCAGGAGACGATCAGATCGTCTCCAATCAGGCACAAGATCAATTTATGCGTAAGCTGGCTAAAACACATCAAGATTGTGTATTGGAAGTCATCGACGGCGCCAAACACGAGCTATTGTTTGAGAAAGACGAATACCGTAATCAAGCCCTCGATCTCACCCTGAACTTCTTTGAAATGCACTAAAATAGGAAATGATTGAGGGTGAAGTTTACCCTCTTTTTCCCCTTTCTCTTGGAGTACACTATTCGCTCTAACCAATGGCGAATCAACGCTGCACAACGAGGGTGATATGACCAACTCACGCCAAGATACTCCTTTTCACATTGTCGCCTCCGATCTCGATGGTACTTTGCTTGCTCCAAACCACCAGCTAAGCGAGTTTTCCAAACAGACACTGAAAGCCCTGCACGAAAAAGGTTTCACCTTTATCTTTGCTACAGGTCGTCACCACGTCGACGTAGCTGGTATTCGAGAAATCGCCGGGATTCCAGCCTACATGATCACTTCTAACGGTGCCCGAGTGCATGACCAGAATGACCAACTGATGTACAGCAAGAATGTTCCTGCTGATTTGGTTCAAGCGGTGATCGATGTGATCAGAGAAGATCGCAATATCTTTATCCACATGTACCAAAATGAAGACTGGCTGCTGGATAGAGATGATGAGATGCTCGCAAAATTTCATAGTGAATCCGGCTTTAGCTACAAGCGATTCGAAGCACAAGCTGCGCCATGCGAAGGCATAGCAAAAATATTTTTCACTCATCCAGAGCACGATCATGACCATCTCGTTATCTTCGAGAAAAAGCTGCGAGAAACGTTTGGCGACCAGCTAAATATCGCGTTTTCCACACCTTGGTGCCTAGAGGTTATGGCAGCTGAAGTGTCCAAAGGTCATGCGCTAGAAGCGGTTGCTAAGTCCTTAAACCTCACACTAGAAAACTGCATTGCCTTTGGCGATGGTATGAACGATGCTGAAATGCTTGAAATGGCTGGAAAAGGCTTGGTGATGGAAACAGCGCACCACAAGGTGAAAGAAGCGCTGCCTAATAACGAAGTCATTGGTAGCAATGCCGATGATGCGGTCGCTCATTACCTCCAAGACCATCTGTTTTAATGACTTAATTCACGACCATCAGGCTGCTTATTGCAGCCTGATTTGCTTCATGAGAATTGTCTTTGGCTGGGGAGTTTCTCTTTGTCGAGAATCGCACTCCACTCCTGCTCAGAAACAGGCATTATTGATAAACGATTGCCCTTTTTCACTAACGGCATATTTTCCAACTCGGGCATGGCTTTCATTACTGAAAGTGGGATTAAGCGCTCTGTCTTACGAACAAACTCGATATCCACCATCACCCAGCGTGGGCTATCTGGCGTTGATTTTGGATCGTAGTAGTCGCTTTCAGGATCAAACGAGAAATGATCTGGATAAGCTTCCCTCACGACTTTAGCTATGCCTGCCACACCTACTTTTTTGCATGATGAGTGATAAATCAGAACCAAGTCGCCCATTTTAATCTGATCACGCATCATATTCCGAGCTTGATAATTCCTTACGCCTTCCCAGCAAGAAACCTTTTGTGTTCGAAGAGTGTCAATAGAAAAGGTGTCTGGTTCTGTTTTGAACAGCCAATATGCCATAATAGACTCCGCCAATTTCTGAATAGGGAAGATATAGCATGAAGGCGCTCCGAAACCCAGCGGCTGTAATGACTTTACTTACGTTGTCAGCATGTTCGACATTTGATTCTCAACAAGTAACTTCAACGCCAACAACGCCTAAAGCGAGTTTAGATAACCCAGCGAGTATTCAAGCACAAACGTTTGTAATGCGCGGTGAAGTGATACTTGGTCATGAGGTTCGCTCCATCACACCTTGCGGTAGTCAACAGCAGTATTGGCTCGACCTACCCAATGACAGATTTCAACAGGCTCTTAAACTCGTCCCAAGCCCATATTCACCTCTGTACGCAGAAGTGGTCGGTCACCTTGCAACTGGTCAAGCGGATGGTTTTGTTGCCGACTACACGGCGCGCTTCATTGTTGATTCAATCAATATCCTTAGTGCGGAAAACCCAAAACGCTGTGATCAGCCAGTTAAACCTACTTCTGCATTTGGTAACGAACCATACTGGTCTGTTGCCTTTTCAGACAAGTTCCTCACATTTCAAAAACTGGGCGAAGAGAAACAACAACTCGCACTGAAATCGAGTCGAATTGAAACCGATCGCCGACGATATCAGTTCGATGCCGGATCGCTAGAACTCAATAAACGCAGTTGTGTCGATGGTATGAGTGACTCTCTCTACGGATGGAGTGCGACATTGCAACTGGGTGACTCTACCTACAATGGCTGTGCAATGCTATCGAACAAAGATGCTACCCACAATTGGACGGGGGTTTATCAGGCCACATCCACACAAGCTAGCAACTTTAGTGTCAGCTTAAATATCGCTTCTGACCATACGGCCACAACCACTTACAGCTATAATGACGGCGAATCAGACTCTGTAGAACGAGGCTACTGGCAACAACTAAACCCAAATCAGGTTCAAGTTGTCATGACTCACCATCAGCAACAACCTCTGCTTTCTGAACGTATCTTTAGCCGAGAAGAGAACCAGATAACGGCTGACAAAGAAAAAGTGGGCAATATGGTCTACCCTATTGCTGACGGTGGACTGACTTTATTCAAGTCCGAGCAGAGCGCCTCGACAACGTATGGAACGACTAGTCCACTCGCTATCCCTGCAACCGCTGAATTTAATCCCAAAGTTGACAAAGCACTGCGAGATTATTTCAGCGCTAACGGTATAGATCCTACCGGGACTCGCTACCGCTGGCTTAGCTACGACCTCAATGGCGATGGCCATAATGAACTATTGGCACAACTCGACTGGTGTGGCTCTGGTGGCTGTACGCTCCTGATTTTCGACAATCAGCAACAGGATTGGCGCTTTAATAGCAAAATCACCTTAGTCAGAACGCCAATTAACGTTGGAGTCAATAAACAAAGCGGCTGGCAAGATCTGGTTCTATTTGTTAGCGGTGGTGGCGCGATACCTAACCAGCACGTTCTAAAATATAATGGTGTTAAGTATCCGCTAAACCCAAGTACCGCCCCAGTGGCAGGTTACGATGAAATCAGTCCAATCCAACTGTTCTCTGATGGACTAACCCCTCATCAACAAGGCATTACTCTTTGAATACTGTAATAACCTCTGAGGGCACTCGTTGCCCTCACTGTCTGCTGCAACATCAGTGTGTGTGTGACTTGTTGCCAAAGACACAAGCCCCTATTCATATTGCACTATTAATGCACGAGAACGAGTTGGATCGCGAGACTAATACCGGTAAATGGTTACTCCAAAGTTTGGCAACCAGTAGCTCTCATGTATGGCAGCGCACGGAGCCTTGCACAAACTTAATGGCATTGGTGGCTAGCCAACAGTATGACCCGTATTTGCTCTTCCCAAGCGATAAGAGCATCGATATATCAGAGATTAAACGTCAGCAAAGACAGGCAACAACAAATAGCACGCCCCTGTTCATTATTCTCGATGGCACATGGCAAGAGGCGAAAAAGATGCTGCGTAAAAGCCCTTGGTTGCAAGCGTTGCCACAAGTACACCTTGAACCAACCCGAGTCTCCACCTATCAGTTGCGACGTAATCAACAACAAGGCCATCTATGCACATTAGAAGTGTGTTGCGAGCTACTTGATGCTGTTGGTGAACCAAACTCATCAGAACAGCTATTAGTTTTTTTTGAACACTACATGCAGGTGTTTAAAGCCGACAAAAGTGGTCACGTTTTCAACGCTAAAACAGACGTTTAGGCTCTGCTAAATAGAAGCCTTGCAGGTAATCAACGCCGATGCTTTCCGCAATGCTACAAATCTCACTATTGTGGACAAACTCCGCGACCGTTTTGGCATTGAGAACCTGACACAGTTTAACTAACTGGGCCGTAATACGGCGCTGTTTTTCGTCTTGGTCGATATTTCTTATCAAGCTGCCATCTAACTTAATAATGTCTGGCTCAAGACGAATGATCTCATCTAAATTGGAATAACCGGAACCAAAATCGTCAACCATCAAGCGCACACCCAGTTTTTTGAAGTGACTGCAAACTTCCGCCATGCGACCAAAATCTTTAATCTGTTCCGATTCTAAAACTTCAATACCTAACCGATAAGGCTCATTCATCTCAGCGACCGACTGCTCAAGTAGGTACAACGTTTTATCACTCAGCATATCCTGTGGTGATAAGTTTATGGAGAAAGACTCTTGTCTGTTGGCCATATATGCCACCGTAGAGGTCAGCATGTGGCGACTCAAACGCGTATATAAATGAGTTCCTTCGATAATAGGTAAAAAACGCCCAGGAGAGATGATGCTGCCCTCATCTTCGATTCGAACCAGACACTCTTGTGACACTTGTTCTCTTGTATGAGCGGCAAATATGGGCTGACTGTAGGTAATGATGCGTTTATTAAGAATGGCTCGGCTAACGACTCCCATCAACTCAAGCCTATCTTGATGTTCAGCAACAGAAACCGCGCAATCTTTCGCATTACACATATGGGTATTACGTGCTTTCCCCATTCGCCTAGCATCGATCGATTTTAGCAGTAGCTCTTCTCCCTCAACTTCTGGGAAATCAAATCGACTCGCGATGCCTGCGGTAATCGATACTGACAAGTAGTCGAGTTCTGGCAACTCAAATGGGTCAAAATTAATGTGTTCTAACTCTTCAGCGAAAGAGGAGAATTCAACCCGAATTTGTTCACTCGTGCGATTGGACATAAAAACAATCGCCCACTCAGCAGGTCCGATATAGTAGAGGTGTTTAACAAAATCACTACCATGGCGATGAGCAATGCTTGAGGTTATGTGCTCCGTCAGATCTCGGATTAGCTCATCAGCGACTTGATAACCGTACTTTTCATTAACCTGATGAAAGTTCGACAATTTAAAAGTGATAATATGCTCATTGCTTTTCACGCGAGTTAACCTTTCCTGTAAGGCTACTCGATTCTGCAATCCAGTATGTTTATCGAGGCGGTAACTCTCAATCAACCTCTCGGTCTGTTTTGCCAGTTTTTGTTCAACACCTTGACGGATCTGGTTGAGCTCATCAATTGAATGACGAATGAGGTGAAAAAGTGGTGAGACCGGAAATTCGTCGTTATCAGCAACGGTCAGAGGCGGACGCGAGTCATCTTCACTCATCGCAACATAAGTCATGCTGTGATGCAGCGTCTCTTGACGCTCGCTACGATAAAATTCCCCTAAGCAGTATGAACCACAACAAATTTCGAACTGATCGAAAAGCCTGATTTCACTGACACCCTCCACAAACTCCAGTCGAGACTCACAGTTATAGATAAACACAGACTCTGGGTTATATTTTGCTAGTTGAATGACATCATGCCGAACCTGTTCAAGCGTTAAAGAGGGATGGTTGTAGCAGATGCGTACTTCATCACCAATCGAGATCGATTGATCAAGTTCAATACTACCGTCAGGGTAAAGGGCTCTAGGACAACTGATTTGCCCAGAACTGCTTTCTAAAGGGAAGCTTAACATCTGCTCTAAAGCTAACGAGCGCCCTTGTGCGAGCCTCATTTGATATAAACTATAAGCAGGCTGGTAGTCGAGAGATTTGAGCTTAGCGCCTTCCGCATCGGTGACTCTTAATGGACCACCAACAGGCGTCCATTCAGAAAATGCGTTGCGCCATACTTGCAAACGATCACTGTGGAGAGCAACCGATACCGATCTCTTTTGATAAGTTTGAGTGCCATACAACACCCACTCTTCACGTACATCAACATTGGCGGCCACACCACCACTGATCGGCACTGATGTTAACTCCCCTAGCGCTCGGTAGAGGTTAAAATCCAAACTCTTGATGTGTTGTGAAAAACTGATGATGAGTTTCGACTGCTCATTCAGTTCAAGAGCACCAAAAACATTGCGTGCTTCTTGGATAGGATTCTCAGTCAGTTCAACACATGCAGAGGTGATTCGAGTATGCTCAAAGCAAGAGATAACAACTAAGCTTCCATGATGAGTGATCTGCCCATCGACAATCGTATGGCGGGTGCTATGCCCTATGATGTGGCTATGTGGAAGGAATTCATGAATCTGCCGAGCATAAGCACATACTCTATCTTCTGGCTCTGTTGAAAAAAGCTGGACAAGACATGATGCAGAATTCCTAGCAGGAATATCCTGGAGAAACGCCATTAATTGCTGATTATCAGTCACCAGCGTGGAATAAGTGCGCATTCAAATAGCCTAAGACGTGTTTCATTTATTTACTAGTGGCTATACCGTAATGCATATGCATCCATATGAAAAGAGTTGATTTCGAGAGTTGTTAGTTACTTCCCTATCAATAACAATAAGTCAGACAATCGGTTTACTTCAACATCCGGGATAACTTTCACCTTATCATGTTGATACAAATCGATATTTTGATCGTTGAACCAGCAAGCCTTCATTCCACTGCGCTTGGCGCCAAGGACATCTGAGACCAAGTGGTCACCAACGTGCAAAATATCCTCAGCGGGTATCGCCAAAAATTGTTGCGCCTTATCGAAGAGATCTCGATGGGGTTTTGCATAACCATCTGGGCCAGCTTTCAGCACCAAAGAGAAGTAGTCAGCTAAACCAATTTTTTCCACATCAACATTACCATTAGTGATCGCTACCAAGGGTATCTGATTAGCCAGCTCGGCCAATACCTTGTGAGATTCTAACGGTACTGTGAAATCGCTCCGAAGCTCTAAGACACGCGCAATCGCCTCTTCAGCCGCCGACTGTGCTTGCTGCGGCTGATAACCAAGCAAAATCAGTCCCTGCTCAATTTGTTTATAACGCCATAGCGTCACATCGTTAGGTAACCAGCTATCTTGTTTTGCCAAGGTTCGTTTTAAATCATACCACCAGCTTAGCGGCTGAGTCGCAGAGATAGGGTGTTGGTGGTGCAACCATTCAACCATCTGGCGTTCAACCTGACGAATGATTGGACGATTATCATAAAGCGTGTCATCAAGGTCGAAAGTCATTGCTTTGACTGCTTGCCATTGGCGGAAAAATTGCACAATTAACTCCCTTTCTTTTTCGCTCTTGGGTGTGCCTGATCGTAAACGTCAGCCAAATGTTGAAAATCTAAATGGGTATAGATCTGAGTGGTTGAAATATTTTCATGCCCCAACAGCTCCTGAACCGCTCGTAGATTATTACTCGACTCCAACATATGTGTGGCAAATGAATGTCGCAGCTTATGGGGGCTAATGTGGCTCGCGACAGACTGTTTATGGCCCCACTCCGCCATACGTTTTTGAACATTCCGGTGCGATATCCTAACGCCAAGCTTTGAGACGAACAAAGCTGGCTCATCACTCTTCGCTAAGCTAGAGCGAACTTTCAGCCATTTGGTTACCCATTCCGCCGCCATTCCAGAGAAAGGGACTTTGCGTTCTTTATCACCTTTACCGATAACACGCAGTTCACCGGAAGAAAGGCTCACATCCTTAAGGTTTACATTGACCATTTCAGCCAAACGAAGCCCTGCACCATACATCAGCTCCATCATTGCACGATCTCTAATCGCTAATGGATCATCTTCATTCACCTCAAGCAATTGACCTACTTCATCAACATCGAGATTTTTAGGCAAAGGACGTTTTTTACGTGGCGCAGAAACCCCTTTGGCTGGATTTGCAGTCAATTCGCCGCGCAAAATCAGAAAGTCAAAAAAGCTACGTAACGAAGAGAGACGAGTAGCAATACTGCTGGCCTTCATCCCATCACGCATTCCCTTGCTGGCAATTTGGCGCACCCATCCAGCATCCACTTGTTGCCAACTTTTCAGACCAAGATGAACAAGGTGACTTGCGATGGTTTCAAGCTGTTGTTTGTAATTGCGCTGGGTATGCAAGCTCAGCCCCTTTTCGCTTCTTAAATATTCATAGAAGCGTTCCAGAGGCTGTCTTAGTCCGCTAGGAAGAGGAGTTACTGATTCGCTCATGCTCTTCACATTGCCAAGGCAGGCTTTCAATCAAATGAGATAACACCAGCGCCAAGTGACGCAGGAACAAGGTGTCCATATGGGGCTGGAAATGACCACCATCACCGCTTGAGAACATGAGTACTCCTTGAAGTGCTTTCTTATACAAGGGTAGCACGACATACGAACCCATTTCTGGCGCTCGAGAGTTTTCACCTAGCAATAATTCGCGATCTACTTTGCGCATACGCCCCAAGTAAGCACTCTTACCGTTTAAATGATTGGTCGCAAAACGCTGATAGTTTTCTTTATTCAATGAGTAGTAGCCCGATTCGCTATCAAGTAAGCGCACATAAGCCACTAATCCTAGTGATTTGGCCATATTTTCAATGGCTTTTACTACCGAAAACAGGGTGTCACATTTGAGGATCTGCTCTTGCAGCTCCATAAACTCATGAAATGTTCTGTCATTACTTTTAGCCAGAGACATCAATGAGGTGATCTCTTCTTCTAACTCTTCGATTCGCTGACGCTGCCGGTTCATTTGCACATGAACCAGAGAAACAGCACCTTGTTCCTGACTTGGCAGTGCCAGTCGGTCCACTAAATCACGTCGATGAGTAAAAAAGTCTGGATTGTCACTTAGGTACTCGGCTACCACTTCAGCCGTCAGTGCATCCGCTTCAATTTGAGACACGTTGAATCCTTGTTATTATTTTATTCTTAGCAGCTTAGCTGACCATCAAACACATGGGTAGCAGGGCCTGTCATGTATAACGGTTTCCCAGGTCCTTGCCAGCTAATGTGCAGCGAACCACCAGGCAGGTTCACTTTAACGCTTTCGTCTAATAGCCCCTGGATGATACCAACAGCTACCGCACCACAAGCACCACTGCCACAGGCTTGAGTCTCACCAGCCCCTCGCTCATAGACTCGTAGGTTGATTTCATCTCGTCGCAATACTTGCATGAATCCAGCATTAACGCGCTCAGGGAATCGCTCATGGGACTCTAGAAGAGGTCCTAATGTGTCGACATCAGCCGTAGCGACATCATCAACCACAGTCACCACGTGAGGGTTACCCATGCTGACTGCACCACAGAATAAGGTTTTTTCCCCTGTACGCATGATATACGTTTTTTCAGTCTGCTTCGCTTTGAAAGGAATCTTACTTGGTTCAAATTCCGGCACTCCCATGTTCACCGTAACCTGATCATCTTCCTCTATGTTCAGTACCATTTTACCCTTTTTAGTACTGACGCTAATGCTGTACTTGTTAGTTAATCCTTTCATTCGGACAAAGCGAGCAAAGCATCGAGCACCATTACCACACTGTTCAACTTCACTACCATCAGCGTTAAAAATTCGGTAGTGGAAGTCGGTTTCAGGATCGTATGGAGCTTCCACGACAAGCAGTTGGTCAAAACCAACGCCTGTGTGACGATCCGCCATGCGACGGATCAAATCAGGGGAAAAGAAAATATTTTGAGTAATACAATCAACGACCATGAAGTCGTTACCCAAACCGTGCATTTTTGAAAAATGGAAATGCATAAGACTTCAATTACTCCGGAAGTACGTTTTCAAGTGCCCACAAACTGGATAGTTCTTCTCTTTGGCGCACTAAGTAAGCTTGATCGCCATCAACCATGACCTCTGCTGCACGAGAACGAGTGTTGTAGTTGGACGACATGACAAAGCCATAAGCACCAGCAGAACGTACCGCTAGCAAATCATTTTCCTCAATCACTAGCGAACGGTCTTTACCGAGAAAATCACCCGTTTCGCAGATAGGTCCCACCAAGTCGTAAGTCATTGGTTCGCCTTTGCGAGGGCAAACAGGCACGATATCTTGCCATGCTTGATAAAGCGCTGGACGCATTAAATCATTCATTGCGGCATCAATAATGGCGAAATTCTTGTGTTCGGTATGTTTAAGGAATTCTACCTTAGTCAGTAAGACACCTGCGTTAGCTGCAATCGCACGGCCGGGTTCAAAGATAAGCTCCAAGTCTTGATGATTTTCAAGACGACCTAGCAGTGCCTTCGCATAATCAGAAGGCTCTGGTGGCAGCTCATCACGGTATACCACCCCTAAACCACCACCAACATCAAGATGATCGATCTTAATACCTTGGGCTTTTAGATCATCAATAAGTGCGAGCAGGCGATCTGTTGCATCGATAAACGGTTCAATATCGGTTAGCTGAGATCCAATATGGCAGTCAATACCGCGAATCTGTAAGTTCTCTAGACTTTGAGCAAATTTATAAACCGCAGGTGCACGATCAAACGCAATACCAAACTTGTTATCACGTAGGCCAGTTGAAATATAAGGGTGAGTATTTGCATCGACATCTGGGTTAATGCGCAGCGAGATCGGTGCTTTAAGACCAAGCTCTCCAGCAACCTTGTTGAGACGCTCAAGCTCTGGCTCAGACTCTACGTTGAAACACTTGATCCCCAGCTCTAGCGCTCGTTTCATCTCGGCTTCGGTTTTACCAACGCCAGAGAATACAACTTTGCTTGCTTCACCACCGGCAGCAATGACTCGTTCCAGTTCACCACCAGACACAATATCAAAACCAGAACCCAGGCGAGCTAACACATTCAATACACCAAGGTTTGAGTTTGCTTTGACGGCATAGCACACCAAATGTGGGTGCTCACCTACCGATTTATCAAACGCGTGCCAGTGACGCTCAAATGTTGCGCGTGAGTATACATAAAGTGGCGTGCCGTACTGTTGTGCAAGTTCTGTTAGTGCGACATCTTCGGCCCATAGCTGGCCATCATCCTGATAGTTGAAGTAATCCAAAGTACTTTCCCTTATATTCTGTTTCTAATTATTGTGAAGACTGCTCGTTCTGCTGAGCATCTTCAGGCATGTAAAGCGGTCCAGTTTGACCACAGCCAGCTAAGCCAAGCACCGAAAAGATAAAAAGAGCTAAGATCGATTTTTTCATTGGTTGTATCGTGATTATTCTATCAATGCCCCCTATAATCGCACCACACTCAAGAAAAGCAATAGGATAGATTAGATGAACGATACGGAATTTCATCAGTTAGTAGATGTTCAAATGCAAATCATCGAGGAAATGATTGATGATTCAGGTGCGGACATCGATTACGAGACCTCTGGCAACGTAATGACTTTGGAGTTTGAAGACCGCAGTCAAATCATTATCAACCGTCAGGAACCAATGAAAGAGATCTGGCTAGCATCTAAATCTGGGGGGTTTCACTTTGCTCTAGTTGATGGTAATTGGACGTGTTCAAAGACTGGACTAGAACTTATTGCTATGGTTAAGCAAGAGTGTGAAAAACACTGCGACGAAGAGATCGAGTGGGCCTAAGGCATCATCCCTGCCCAACATAAAAAAAGAGCATCCTTAGATGCTCTTTTTTGTATTCGTTTATGCATTGACTATCTTGTTTGGCCTAGTGTAACTGGCGCCATCATTTCGATAAGGAACAATATAAGGTTCGTCATCTTCTGGACGAACAATCTGGTAGTACTGAGGCAAATTGAAATTGATCAGTTTCGAAGAGAGCGGATTTTCATCTTTCACCGAGGTATAAAAACTGTTCACGCTCGCAATCATCTCATCTTTCTCACCTTTAAACTGGTGATAGACTTCCACTCGATTCGATTCGTCCAACACGTAGATATTGAAGCCTTTATCAGTATCTTCAAAAAAGAACTGAATCAAACCTTCGCTAGCAAAACCATCAACCACTTCAGGCAACTGATAGTCCTGTTCCTTATCTAGCATCAGAAGTGGTGAACCTTTCAACTTGTTGGTCGAAATACTGCGATAAAAATCTACCGAGTTTTCCAACATTTGAACCGAAACACCACGACGTTCATAAAAAAGACCGTAAGTTTGCTGACCTATGCGTAAAGCCTTAAATCGACGACGTTTTTCTTGTTCAACTGGCTTGAGACGTAAATCAATACACTCTGCCAATAACTGATAAACCTTGTTGCGCATGACGCCACGTAGATTTTTGCTGTAACAGAACACATCCACTGACTCTGGCGGGATCGCATCCTGATGCATTTTCCCTAGCACGGTTTTCAACCCGTCCAGCATGGCCGTCTCACCTTTAAAATGCAAAGTACGTACTTCATGCCACGAATTGCGGTAAACCAAATCAACACTGCCGACTAGGCATTTCTGCTCAGGACCAAAGCTAAAAATATCTGTGGTTTTAGGATCAAGCTTCAAAGACTTACCACTCAGGTCTGCTGTTGGATCGTTTTCAAAGTTGATAAACATCGCCAGTTGACTAATTTCACATGGGCTAGCTAACGCTTGCATTGTCGGTCGGCGTTTACGCAGTGAGAATGTATTACGTAGGTCACTCACCATCTGATAGAACTTGTCGATGTCGAGGTGAGCATCACGAATCACAGAATGCAAACGAGTCGATTCTGTAATCAAACCATTGAAGAATGACCATGCGACTAGCTTACTCAAATACTCGTTATGTTCTAACGGCGCCTGACCGATAATACGGTGTGGAGTCAAAGGTTGTTTATACAGATACCAACCCGCTTTATTTGTCCGTCCTGGACGAACTTCAATAAAGGTGAGGTCAGACTCATGCAAATCAGGAGAAATCTGAGGATTAAGCAGTGTAACTTTACCTGGTAACACTTCAAACGCAGCATACAGCTTACGCGCCAAGATACTAATATCCTGAGGGCTAATGGCAGAAGTAATATCGTTGCGACGAGCAAACTGAATAAGATTCCGGTAGCTCTGCATCAAAGCGTCCAGCAGCGCATGGTGCACAACTTTGACTTGCTCTACTTTCCAGTTACGACGGTCATCAAGCTCTTCAATAACAGAGTCTGACCAATTCCACTGCTGTACTAGCTCACTCAGCGCTTCACGACGCCATTCCACCGAACCCACACTTGGTTCTCTAGAAAGCTTTTCGTGCGTTTTAAGATAAAAACAGCGGCGCACTAAATCTAAACGCGTGGTATCTCCAATACGTTCAAGATAACGAGTCACCTTTTCTAGCATTAGGTAATACGCATCCATCCCGTAAAGATCCGGCTCATGCGCAAAGAAACGTCGCTTAGTATCTAGGCTCAACAGCTGGGTATTTGGGTACTCCCACGAATAGGCTTCTAATAAAATGGCTTTCAGAACCGACTTGTATGGCGAGTCAATACTCTTGTAAAGCTGCCATAGATTCGAGCCAAAATACTCCTCTGCAGGAATTCGATTCAATTTGCCGAAGTCAATCCACTTAGAGCAATCGATATATCCTTTACTGCACAGGTCTTTTACATATTCGTCGTAGCACTCTTCCATCTCAGTTGGAACAATCTGCCACAGCAAGCGCTGGCCAGCGAGGCGGACAGCACTGCGATAAAACTCATCAAGTAACAGTAGATGCTGAGATGAACCACAGTTGTCACCGGTCATTTCTTCAGAATGATTTGAACGGAAACGTTGCTCATCCATTAAGAAGAAATTCGCTTCAACACCCTGAGTTTGTGCCCAATCAGTGATCAGTAAACATTTGTTGGTTAGGCTTTCTCTTTCCTCGCATTCCATCTCAGGTGATACACATACCCAAATATCCAGATCACTGGAGGTGCTTTGCCCAATAGAAGATGTACTTCCCATGGTATAAAGACCGAGAATTGCTGGATTTTCACTGGTAGGTAGAGGCTGTCCAATGGTTAATTGGCTATCTTCAACGAATTGCTGCTGAATGTCGTTAAGCTCAAAATCACAAATACCAAAAGGAACGTTGGCATCAAAGTAACCAGGAAACAGAGGATGGTTGAAATGGAGTAGAGTTGGGATCAGATGGAAGACTCGTTGACTTGGTAAATCCATAAGCGCCAGCGCACGTTCAATACGTTGCTGGTTAAGGTTATCAAGTCTCTTTATTAACGTCTTGGTGTAAGCCTGCAAGGGAGCTTCCTTGGTTCATATCCTAGATAGTGCCTGACTAAAAACTGTCCTAAAGCACCAACAAAACGTGATCAATCTAACATTTTTATTTGGATTGGTAAAGAAATGTACGATCTGATCTACACAATTTTGTCCATCTGAAGTTGCCGCTCTTAGTGTGGTACGTAACTGCTCTTAATAATAATAGCCTATTTTACAAACGAGACATTTATCACACTCTTTCGATGATTTTGTGCTAGCAAACATCAATCCCTCACCCGAATGAATATGCAGTAATGCATTTTTAGCCGACAGTGGTAGGATTAGCGATTATTTTGGTATCAGCAGAACACTATGACTCAAACAACTCCAATTCGTATCGCTACACGTAAAAGTCCACTTGCGCTTTGGCAGGCTCACTATGTTAAAGACGCATTACAAGCTGCTCACCCAGATTTGGAAGTTGAGCTAGTGACCATGGTAACCAAAGGCGACATTATCTTAGATACACCGCTAGCAAAAGTGGGTGGTAAAGGTTTATTCGTTAAAGAGCTTGAAGTCGCCATGCTGGAAGGTCGAGCAGATTTGGCCGTCCACTCGATGAAGGACGTTCCTGTCGATTTCCCTGAAGGCCTAGGCCTAGTCACCATCTGTGAGCGTGAAGATCCACGCGATGCTTTTGTATCCAACACATACAGCAGTATTGATGAACTCCCCCAAGGAGCAATTGTGGGCACTTGTAGCCTGCGTCGTCAATGTCAACTTAAAGAGGCTCGTCCAGACTTAGTCATTAAAGAACTGCGTGGCAATGTTGGCACTCGTCTCAGCAAACTGGACGCTGGCGAATACGATGCCATCATTCTTGCTGCCGCTGGCCTAAAACGCCTTGAACTGGAAGAGCGTATCAAGAGCTTTATTGAACCAGAACAGTCCTTACCAGCAGTTGGACAAGGGGCAGTCGGTATTGAATGTCGCTTAGACGATGAACGCCTTATTGAACTCCTAGAGCCACTAAACCACAAAGAAACCGCAGACCGTGTTCGCTGTGAACGCGCAATGAACCTAACCCTAGAAGGTGGATGTCAGGTGCCAATCGGTAGTTACTCGCTCATTGATGGCGACAACATCTGGCTACGTGCTTTAGTGGGTGAACCAGACGGCTCTAAGATCGTTCGTGGTGAGATCCGTGGCACTCGTGCAGACGCAGAAGCTCTAGGTGTCGAACTTGCTAATCAACTATTGGCAGACGGCGCGAAAGAGATTCTGACTAAACTGTACGCAGAACACGAGTAAATCACTATGGCAGTACTGGTCACTAGGCCGGGACAACAAGGCCTTACCCTATGTGAGCAACTTTCGAAGGTTGGAGTTTCCAACCTTCACCACCCTCTTATACATATCCAGCCCGGTGAGCACTTAACCGGACTGGAGAATCGAATAGCTGAAGTTGACATCATCATCGCAGTTAGCCAGCACGCAGTGGAAGCGAGCCATCGTTTCCTCTCACAATTGAGCCTAACTTGGCCTTCACAGCCGATCTACCTTGCCGTTGGTCAAAAAACTGCACATGTTTTGAGCAAAGTGAGTCAACAAAAAGTACACTACCCAGAAATTAGTGACAGCGAACATCTACTTAATCTGGATGTACTGCAAAACGTCACCAACAAATCAATCCTCATCTTGCGTGGAAATGGCGGGCGAGAACTCATCTTCGATACGCTCTCTGCACGAGGTGCGTGTGTTGAATATAGAGAAGTATACAAACGAGAAAACCTAGCTTTCCGCTCAGATTTACTCGTACCGTTCTGGCAAGATAAAAACATTAATCAATTAGTCATCACCAGTTCAGGTCAGCTCGACTACTTTATTTCGCAGTTTAATCAACAACAACGGGACTGGTTATTTACGCTACACCTCTACGTACCTAGCGAGCGTATAGCGCAACAAGCACGAGAAGTCGGTTTTAAAGTGGTCACCAATACTTTCAGTGCCTCGAACCCAGTGTTATTGGCTGCTCTCCGGCCAGACAAAACAGGACAATAAGTCATGACAAGCAAAAATAAAAACGAAAACATTGCCCCTGACCAAGAAAAAGATAAGGCAGCGGACGCAAACAAATCAGAAACAACAGCGTCTGCAGAAACAGCGGTAGAGACAGCAGAGCAAGTCTCACCAGCCACGGAACCAAAACCTAGCGAAGCCGCGAAAACTCAAGCTGAAGATAAACAAGCCAAACGTGGCGTTAAGCTCGCGACTGTTGCCATCGTTATTTCGGTCCTTTTCGGTGGCGGTCTTACCTTCCAAATGCAACAAAAGAACGCTGAATACCAAGCGCAAATTAGCGCATTACAGACTCAGTTGCAGCAAACTCAAAACTCGGTTCAATCTGAACTTGAAGCGACCCAGCAGCAAGCCATCGCCAAAGCGACAGAAATCACTCACCGTGCAGAAACCGTATTAGCTCAGCAACAAAAAAGCATTGAAAGCCTTCAGTTAGCCGTTGCTGATGTGAAAGGGCGTCGGCCAAATGACTGGCTTCTCGCGGAAGCAGATTACTTGGTAAAACTGGCAGGACGTAAACTCTTTCTTGAGCATGACGCGGTAAGCGCAACCAAACTGATGGAAAGTGCGGACCAGCGCATCGCTGCACTGAACGACCCAAGTTTAGTTCCACTGC
Organism: Vibrio sp. TRT 29B02; assembly: GCF_050113655.1. Classification (NCBI taxonomy): domain Bacteria; kingdom Pseudomonadati; phylum Pseudomonadota; class Gammaproteobacteria; order Vibrionales; family Vibrionaceae; genus Vibrio; species Vibrio sp. TRT 29B02. The sequence continues at coordinate 2,155 of NZ_JBNJOJ010000034.1, read as the reverse complement.
GAAAAGCGATGGCCAACGACATTACTAAGCTAAAGACCATTCCATTAGTTGATCGTGAAGGTTTAGTGCTACGCATTACAGCACTACAGCAACAGGTAGATAAACTCCCACTTGCCAATGCCCTACTTCCTGAAGCAGATAAGCAGCAAAAACCTGTAGTTTCAGAAGACATCTACGACTGGCAAGATAACCTAATTACTTCACTAAAAGATTTCTCTGACAACTTCATCACTTTCAGAACTCGTGATGGCAACGTTATTCCACTCCTATCACCTCAGCAGCACTTCTACTTAAAAGAAAACATTAAGGCGAAGTTAGAGACAGCGATTAAGGCCGTCTACGTAGAACAACAAGAAATCTACTCGACTGCGTTAACAACCGCAGACAAATGGTCATCAACCTTCTTTAACCAAGACTCAAATGAAGTGAAAGAGTTTAATAAAGCTCTAGAGCTATTGAGCTCACAAAAGGTTCAAGTTGAGTATCCAGTTAAGCTTGAAACCCAACAGAACCTATCTGATGTCATTCGTGAACGCCTTCGTCGTGAAGTAACGACTCTAGTATCGGAGGATAAGTAATGTTTCGCCTTATTTTTCTCTTTGTCGTACTCGGATTAGGACTGTTTGTTGGTACTCAGTATGCAGGTCAACAAGGCTATGTGCTGATCTCAATTGCCAACAAAACCATCGAGATGAGTGTCACGACTTTAGTCATCTTCGTTATTGGCGCGCTAGCAGCACTGTTCGGTTTAGAGTATCTGATTAAGAAAGTATTCTATGCGAGTTCAGCGACATGGAATTACTTCAGCGTACGTAAAATGAGACGCTCACGCCGCTACACAAATGAAGGAATCATCAAGTTGCTCGAAGGTGATTTCAAGCTCGCAGAGAAAAAAGTGACTCGTTGGGCCAATCATCATGATATGCCACTACTCTGTTACTTAGTTGCGTCAGAAGCAGCACAAGGCATGGGTAATGAAGCACAGCGTGATCGTTACTTAGAACTGGCAGCACAGCAAGAAAACGCTGAGCTAGCGGTTGAGCTCACTAGAGCCAAACAACAAATTCGCGATGCTAAGTACAACCAAGCTCTTGAAACGCTGTCAGGCTTGAAACATAACTATGCCAACAACCTAATAGTGCTGAACTTACTCAAACAGGTTTACATTGAACTGAAGCTTTGGCAGCCGCTTTTGGACTTACTGCCAAAACTCGTGAAGAATAAGATCGTGACCGAAGAGGAACAAGAGCCATTAGCACAACGAGCACAATGCGGCCTGCTTACTGAAGTTGCAGAGCAAAAAGGGAGTGAAGGACTGATCGCTCACTGGAATGCGCTACCACGCAAGGTGAAATCAGACGCTCACCTAGTGGAGTGCTTTGCGAAACAACTCATCAACCGTCAGGCAGATAACGAAGCGTTTACTTTAATTAAAGAAACACTTAAGAAGCATCCGAATTCTGAATTATATCGCTTACTTCCTGAGCTTAAACTCTCAGACAGCCATCCAGTTATCACCTTCTTAGAAGAAGTTCTAAGAAAAGATGCCAATAACGCACAAGCAAATAGTGCTTTAGCGCAGTTCCACCTACGTAATGAAAACTGGAGTGGCGCTCAACAGTACTTAGAGAAAGCGCTCTCTATACGCTCAAACGTCTCAGATTACGGTCTACTGGCGGATGCCCTAGAGAAACAAAACCTAACTAAAGCCGCACATGAAGTCTCTAAAAAAGCACTGACTCTGGTCAGCGGCCCTGCTGCTTAACACTAGCAAGTACTTTAGAAAGCCACCTAATCAGGTGGCTTTTTTATAGCGAGAATATTTTCTCTTTTCAGAGACAAGTCCTATCAACATCTTCTAGGCCCAGCATCTCATCAGTTTACAGCCAAACCTTACCTTCAGCGTAAGCAGCGCTCGTATTGCCCCCTATCTCAAAGCTCGTAATCCGTAATCCACAGCCCGTAGCCGATTTCCACACCTGAAGCACTCCTGCTCCCTAATACACAAAAAGCCCGTGGCGTGAGCGACGGGCTTTTAAAACAACCAAAGCCTAGCGTCAGGCTCGGCTGTATGAATCAGAGATGGACGGTCGGGACGGCAAGCCATCGACATGCCTTGGTCGATGAGAAACATACTCGGATAAAAACAAAAAGA
>NZ_JBNJOJ010000033.1:0-53290 GCF_050113655.1 Vibrio sp. TRT 29B02 | reverse complement strand
CCATATTCTGAACATCGGACGAACCCCCACTCGGGTTCGATACAAAGTTCAGACATCAGAAAGTAAAAAAGCCCTAGCCTTTCGGCGCGGACGGCCAGTCTAGGGCTTCAATAGTGGTCGGTGAAGAGCCATATTCTGAACATCGGACGAACCCCCACTCGGGTTCGATACAAAGTTCAGACATCAGAAAGTAAAAAAGCCCTAGTCTTTCGACTAGGGCTTCAATAGTGGTCGGTGAAGAGGGATTCGAACCCCCGACCCTCTGGTCCCAAACCAGATGCGCTACCAAGCTGCGCTATTCACCGACTTGTGTTTTATCTCGACTTTCATCAAGAATGGAAGCAAAGCTACCATAATAATGGGGTGGCTAACGAGACTTGAACTCGCGACAACCGGAATCACAATCCGGGGCTCTACCAACTGAGCTATAGCCACCATCAATTTTAGGTTTACCGCTTTAATGTAGCCATAAACTAAGATAGTGGTCGGTGAAGAGGGATTCGAACCCCCGACCCTCTGGTCCCAAACCAGATGCGCTACCAAGCTGCGCTATTCACCGACAAGTTATTTTTTTACTTGGTTTACGTTATAGAGGGTCAACCCTCTGGTCCCGCTTATTCCAAGAGCCGAGATGCGTTACAAACGACCTATTCACCGACTTGTGTTTTATCTCGACTTTCATCAAGAATGGAAGCAAAGCTACCAAAATAATGGGGTGGCTAACGAGACTTGAACTCGCGACAACCGGAATCACAATCCGGGGCTCTACCAACTGAGCTATAGCCACCACTGAAATTTTTACCGATACACCTTTAGACGAATGGCACGCCCGAAAGGATTCGAACCTTCGACCTTTGGCTCCGGAGGCCAACGCTCTATCCAACTGAGCTACGGGCGCATGCCCTATCGGCGGAGTGGAATAATACGTATATCACACAATGTCGTCTAGTACTTTTTCAACTTTTTTTATCGTTTGGTGCCTTTTTGGGCAATTAAAGTGTGATAAACCCCTATTTCCCACCAGATATACCCCTTGATGCGGTTAACTTGTTGTTTATTGCAACAAGTTATCAGGATATAATCACCCATTATTTACATTGATTTAACAGCAAATCATCTTATGAAGGGCTGTTGGTCAGTCACAATCTAATAATAGGTAAGCACGAACTTACCTTCAGGAATGTAAAGTGAGTTTAATGGATATGTCTCGAAAATTATTAACCGCTTTGGTCGCTGCGATTACTTTTTCTAGCGCCTCTTTTGCAGCCAGCGTAAGCCAAGAAGAATATGATGCAATTGCAGAACGTATCAAACCTGTTGGTGATGTCTATCTTGCAGGCGCAGAGCCAGTGAAAGCTGAACCTACTGGTCCACGCGATGGTGCGACAGTGTACGGTACTTTCTGTATCGCTTGTCACTCTTCAGGCGTAAGTGGTGCACCAAAAACCGGTGATGCTGGTGACTGGGCTCCGCGTATCGCTCAAGGTAAAGACGTGCTAACTAACCACGCAATAAATGGCTTCAATGCGATGCCTGCTAAAGGTTCATGTATGGACTGTTCAGATGACGAAATCATCGCTGCAATTGAGCACATGATTAAAGATCTATAAACCGTTCTATATCGATAAGATGGAAAAGGCTTGGATTGTCCAAGCCTTTTTTGTTTTTGCTACTTTTTGAACATCGCTCTTAGATTGGCGATATGTGCTTGGCCTTTTGCCATCCGTTCTTCGGCAGAGACTGGTTTCTTCGTTTGTTCCCACTCAACGTCGTCAAAAGGTAGTTCATCTAAGAATCGACTTTGAGTCGGCTTAATCAACTCACCAAACTGACGGCGCTCCTTACACATGGTAAAAGTCAGCTCTCGCTGAGCTCGAGTAATACCTACGTACATCAAACGGCGCTCTTCCTCGACATTGTCTTCATCTATGCTGGTTTGATGTGGCAGTATCCCCTCTTCACTACCAATTAAGTAAACATAAGGAAATTCCAGACCTTTAGAGGCATGCAATGTCATCAGTTGAACCGCATCGCTATCATCGTCCTCTTCACCACGCTCCATCATGTCGCGCAGGGTCAAACGCTGAACCACCTCTTTAAGGCTTTTCTCTTCTTGGTCATAGTTGTCACCTTCAAGATCCGCCACTATCCAAGAGTACAGATCGGAGACGTTCTTCATGCGCATTTCTGCCGCTTTCGGACTCGACGACGTTTCGTACAACCAATCTTCATAGTTAATGTCTCGAACCAAAGAGCGTACTGCCTCGACGGTATCGCCACGCTCAGCCTGATCCGCAATTTTAACCAACCAAGTCGTAAAGCGACGTAGGTTTTCTAGCCCTCTCCCTGAGAGCGTTTGCTCTAAGCCCATTTCGAAACTTGCGTCAAATAAGCTTTTGCCGCGCATGTTGGCATAACTGCCCAGTTTTTCTAAAGTTACTGGACCAATTTCACGTCTTGGCGTATTCACAATGCGCAAAAAAGCATTGTCATCATCAGGATTCACCAACATTCTCAGGTATGCCATGATGTCTTTAATTTCTGCGCGGGCAAAAAATGACGTTCCTCCCGAGAGCTTGTACGGCACACGGTTTTGCATCAACGACTTTTCAATTAAGCGTGACTGGTGATTACCACGATAAAGAACAGCATAGTCCTTGTAATCGGTCCGATTAAGAAACTTATGAGCAATCAGTTCGCCCGTGACACGTTCCGCTTCATGATCTTCATTCTTAGCCAGTAGGACTTTGAGTTTTTCCCCATCTGGAATTTCAGAGAACAATGATTTTTCATAAACGTGTGGATTGTTGGCGATTAAAATATTCGCCGCTCTCAGGATGCGGCTCGTTGATCGGTAGTTTTGCTCTAACTTAATCAAACGAAGATTCGGAAAGTCTTCACCAAGCAGAACAAGGTTTTGAGGCTTTGCTCCACGCCATGAGTAAATTGACTGGTCATCATCACCAACCACGGTTAAGCGTCCACGTTCACCTACGATAAGTTTGACCAAATCATATTGGCTAGTGTTGGTGTCTTGGTACTCATCCACCAACAAGTAACGAATTCTATTTTGCCAACGCTGACGAACTTCTTGATTGGTTTTTAGTAGCAATACTGGCAATGAAATCAGATCATCAAAGTCGAGCGCGTTATAGGCTTTCATCTGTTTCTGATACATCTCAAAGCAGAACGCAAACAGTTGTTGCTGCTCACCTTTCGCCTGAGCTTTTGCTTGCTCCGGCGTCAACATGTCGTTCTTCCAATTCGAAATAGTGCTCAACAATTGGCGTAACAGGTCTTTATCACCATCGAGCTGTTTCTCTGTCAGCTCTTTCAGTAATGCCATTTGGTCCTGATCATCAAACAGAGAAAAACCTGCTTTTAAACCGAGCGCTTTGTATTCGCGTTTAATGATGTTGAGACCAAGGGTATGAAAAGTCGAGACCATCAACCCCTTTGATTCTTGCTTACCCAATGTCTGGCCAACCCGTTCTTTCATTTCCCGGGCGGCTTTATTCGTAAAGGTCACAGCGGCAATGTTACGAGCCTTGTAGCCACACTGCTGGACCAAATAAGCGATTTTATTGGTAATCACGCGCGTCTTACCTGAACCCGCGCCCGCTAATACTAGGCATGGACCAGATACATACTTTACCGCTTCGTCTTGATTTGGATTCAGCTTCATCGTGTTCTCAGGTGAATAATTCAAATGGTGTCTATAATAATGCTGCAACACAGTGATTGCTATGCTCTCAACAACAAGAATTTTGCTTAGTTAGCTAAATAATTTGTTGCATATAACCATCCCTTTTGCATTATAATGAATGAACGTTCATTCACAACCAGATCAATGTAGAATATGTCTGACTCTGAACTCAACGTAGATAAAAGGCAAAAGATCATGGATGCCGCTGAAAAACTGATTGCAGAATCAGGATTTCAGGGACTATCGATGCAAAAGCTAGCTAAAGAGGCTCGTGTAGCTGCGGGCACAATTTATCGCTACTTTTCAGACAAAGAGGATCTCTTGCTGCAAGTTCGCCTAGCTGTCGTTCAACGCAATGCTGAGACTATTCAGCAAGGTGTTACGAACGAAATGACTCTCAAACAGCGTTTTCGAAAAATGTGGTTAAACATTTTCGATTTGTCAGGGTCGAATATCAGCACTTTGAAAAATCGAGCTCAATATGACTCTTTACCATGTGTTCGTAGCCATGAAACTAAAGAGCTTGAGCGCGCGATGTTCAGCAAAGTCGAACAACTGTTTGAAGAAGGGCGTGAACAAGGGATATTTAAACCTTTGGAAAATCCAGTACTTGCTGCTCTCAGTCTTGAGGTTAGCGTCACTCTGGCACGTAAACAATCTCTCGGATATTACCACCTGGATGAAAAAGCGATTGAAGCCGCTATTGAAGCCAGTTGGGATGCGATTACAAAACACTAATTTGGAGTTCTTATCAGAATGAAAAAGTGGACATTCTTTATGCTTCTTATCGCGGTACTGCTGTTTGGCAGCGTGATAGGTTTCAACTTATTTAAACAACAGAAGATTGCCGAGTATATGGCTAATCGCCCCGAGCCAGAGTTTCCTGTCACCGTTACAGAAGTCAAACCGGTTGATTGGGTTCCTGTCATTGAAGCCATTGGTTTTATTGAACCTAACCAAGGTGTTACGGTTGCCAATGAAACCAGCGGTGTCATTGATAAAATCGCATTTGAATCCGGTACTCAAGTTCAAGAAGGCCAACCACTGGTGTTACTCGATTCTGCGGTAGAAAAAGCGAACCTAAAGAGCTCTCAGGCTCGCTTACCTGCAGCTGAAGCGAAATACAAGCGCTACAAAGGTCTATTCACTAAAGGTTCTATCTCTAAAGAAGCCTACGATGAAGCAGAAGCTAACTACTTCTCTCTTCAAGCAGATATTGAAAGTCTAAAAGCTTCAATTGACCGCCGTGAAATCAAAGCGCCATTTGCTGGTGTCGTCGGTATTCGTAATGTTTACCTAGGTCAATACCTGCAAGCTGGTACTGATATCGTACGTTTAGAAGATACTAGCGTTATGCGTCTGCGCTTTACGGTTCCACAAACGGACATTTCTCGTATTTCACTTGACCAAGAAGTCGATATCTTTGTTGATGCTTACCCTGAAAAACCATTTAAAGGTTCTATTTCAGCAATCGAGCCTGCGGTAAATATCCAAAGTGGTCTGATTCAAGTTCAGGCAGATATTCCAAACAGCGATGGTCAGCTACGTAGCGGCATGTTTGCACGTGCGAACATCATCCTACCTAAACTTGAAAACCAAGTGACTCTGCCTCAAACCGCAATCACATTTACGTTATACGGCGACAACGTCTACATCATTTCAGATAAAGATGGTGAAAAGCGCGTAATACAGCAAGTCGTAAAAGTGGGTGAACGCACTCAAGATATCGCACACATCCTTGAAGGTGTTAAACCAGGTGATGTTGTGGTTACTTCGGGTCAAGTGCGTCTAAGCAACCACGCTAAAGTTCGTGTAGTAGAAAGCGATGCAACTACTCCACCAGCTGAAACACCAATGCTGTAACTGGAGGCCTCATGCGCTTTACTGATGTTTTTATTAAACGTCCAGTTTTAGCGGTATCGATCAGCTTTTTGATTGCGCTGCTTGGTTTACAAGCAATCTTCAAAATGCAGGTCCGTGAATACCCTGAAATGACGAATACGGTAGTTACGGTTTCGACCAGTTACTACGGTGCGAGTGCAGACCTAATCCAAGGCTTTATTACTCAGCCTTTGGAGCAAGCGGTCGCACAAGCAGACAATATCGACTATATGACTTCACAATCGGTTTTGGGTAAATCAACCATTACCGTCAACATGAAGTTAAATACGGATCCAAATGCGGCACTGTCAGATGTTCTAGCAAAGACTAACTCGGTTCGCTCTCAACTTCCTAAAGAGGCCGAAGACCCAACCGTTACTATGTCTACCGGTTCAACAACCGCGGTTCTTTACATCGGTTTCACCAGTGATGAGCTTTCTTCAAGCCAAATCACTGACTACCTTGAGCGTGTAATCAACCCGCAGTTATTCACGGTTAACGGTGTATCTAAGGTCGACCTCTACGGTGGTATGAAATACGCACTGCGTATTTGGTTAGATCCATCGAAAATGGCGGCGCTAGGCCTGACGGCTACTGATGTAATGGGCGTACTCAACGCCAACAACTATCAGTCAGCGACAGGTCAAGCAGTTGGTGAATATGTTCTGTACAACGGTAGCGCGGATACTCAGGTATCAAACGTTGATGAGTTGTCGAATCTTGTTATTAGTACAGACGAAGGCGATGTAACTCGCCTAAGCGATATCGCTAAAGTAACGCTAGAGAAAAGTCACGACGTTTACCGCGCAAGTGCTAACGGTCAGGAAGCGGTGGTTGCAGCAATCAACGCAGCACCAAGTGCTAACCCGATCAATATTGCTGCAGATGTACTAGACCTGTTACCTCAGTTAGAGCGTAACCTACCAAGTACAATCAAGATGAACATCATGTATGACTCAACGATTGCAATCAATGAGTCGATTAATGAAGTAATCAAAACGATTGTTGAAGCAGCGGTTATCGTACTTATCGTGATCACCCTGTTCCTAGGTTCGTTCCGTGCGGTCATCATCCCTATCGTGACTATCCCGCTTTCACTAATCGGTGTAGCGATGGTCATGCAAGGTATGGGTTTCTCGTGGAACCTGATGACACTACTGGCAATGGTACTGGCGATCGGTCTGGTAGTAGATGATGCGATCGTTGTTCTGGAGAACGTCGACCGCCACATCAAGTTGGGTGAGTCTCCGTTCCGTGCAGCCATCATAGGTACGCGTGAAATCGCAGTGCCTGTTATTGCCATGACACTCACGCTAGGTGCGGTATATGCGCCAATCGCGTTAATGGGCGGTATTACTGGCTCACTATTTAAAGAGTTCGCATTAACTCTGGCAGGCTCGGTGTTCGTATCTGGTATCGTGGCACTAACACTATCGCCAATGATGTGTTCAAAAATGCTCAAAGCTAACGAAGAGCCAAGCAAGTTTGAGCAGAAAGTTCACCACATACTGGATGGTATGACTAATCGCTACGCGAAGATGCTTGCAGCAGTTATGCAGCATCGTCCTGTTGTCATTGGCTTTGCTGTCATTGTATTCGCCAGTCTGCCTATGCTGTTCAAGTTCATCCCAAGTGAACTTGCACCATCGGAAGATAAAGGCGTTGTGATGTTGATGGGTACTGCGCCGTCTAACGCAAACTTAGACTTTATGCAGAACACCATGAATGACGTGAACACGATTCTATCTGACCAACCAGAAGTTGCGTTTGCCCAGGTGTTTACTGGTGTACCTAACTCGAACCAAGCGTTTGGTATTGCATCAATGGTACCTTGGAGTGAGCGTGAAGCGAGTCAGTCTGAAGTCGCAAACCGCGTAGGTGGCCTAGTTAAAAATGTCCCAGGTATGGCGGTTACTGCTTTCCAGATGCCAGAACTACCAGGCGCGGGTTCAGGTCTACCGATTCAGTTCGTTATCACCACACCAAATGCGTTTGAAAGTTTATTCTCTATCGCGACAGACGTACTGACTGAAGTGAAGTCTAGCCCTATGTTCGTTTATTCAGATCTCGATCTGAACTACGACTCTGCAACGATGAAAATCAACATCGACAAAGACAAAGCGGGTGCATACGGCGTCACAATGCAAGACATTGGTATTACGCTAAGTACTATGATGGCTGACGGTTACGTAAACCGTATCGACCTGAATGGTCGTTCTTACGAGGTTATTCCTCAGGTTGAACGTAAGTGGCGTCTAAACCCAGAGTCGATGAACAACTACTACGTACGCTCGGCCAATGGCAAAGCAGTACCTCTAGGCAGCTTGATTACTATTGATGTTGTGGCAGAGCCTCGCTCTCTCCCTCACTTCAACCAGCTTAACTCTGCAACTGTGGGTGCGGTTCCTGCACCAGGCACTGCAATGGGTGATGCAATCAACTGGTTCGAAGGTATCGCAGCCGACAAGCTGCCAAGTGGTTACAACCATGACTACATGGGTGAAGCACGTCAGTACGTAACAGAGGGTAGCGCACTTTACGCTACCTTTGGTCTAGCACTAGCGATCATCTTCTTGGTTCTGGCGATTCAGTTTGAATCACTAAAAGATCCATTGGTTATCATGGTGTCGGTGCCCCTCGCGATTTGTGGTGCTCTGATCGCTCTAGCTTGGGGTGCAGCAACGATGAACATCTACTCTCAGGTAGGTCTAATCACGCTGGTTGGTCTGATCACCAAGCACGGCATCTTGATCTGTGAAGTCGCGAAAGAAGAGCAGCTACACAACAAACTCAGTAAGACTGAGGCGGTAATGGAAGCGGCGAAAGTACGTTTACGCCCTATCCTAATGACAACAGCAGCGATGATTGCTGGTCTTATCCCGCTAATGTACGCAACAGGTGCTGGTGCTGCTCAGCGCTTTAGTATTGGTATCGTAATCGTTGCTGGTCTAGCAATCGGTACTATCTTTACGCTGTTTGTACTACCTGTTATCTACAGCTACCTAGCTGAGAAACACAAGCCACTGCCTGTGTTTGTAGAAGATAAAGATTTGGAAAAGCTGGCACGAGTTGATGAAGCGAAAGCGGCTCAGCGTGAACTGTCAGAAAGCAAATAATCTTGAGTAAATGAAAAAGGTCACTTCGGTGGCCTTTTTTATTGGGCACATTCACTGATGGTCGCTTCGAATTTTTACTATCCAAATAGCGACTTTCCCGTATCAATTACATAGAATGAGGGCAAATTGAAAGGAGTTTTAGTCACATGTTTGATCCAAAGAAACTAGAGCAAATTGCTAAACAAATTCACGACTCTATGCCAACACCAGTAAAAGAGCTTGGCGCAGACGTTGACCAAAAAGTGCGTCAAGTTATTCAAGGCCAACTGAACAAACTAGACGTTGTTAGCCGTGAAGAGTTCGATGTCCAAACTCAGGTTCTACTGCGTACTCGTCAGAAGCTTACTGAAATGGAAAAGAAGCTGGCAGATCTAGAAGAGAAGCTAAGCGAGAAAGAATAGCGAGAAGCAAAGCGTTCTTTAAAAAAAAAGCTTGGTCAACGGAGACCAAGCTTTTTTATTAGATGTTGTGTTTTATGTTGTATTTATTGACCCCAGTCTACCCGGAGTTCTTGCCTAATTTACGTTAACAGATAACGCAAATTAGAGATTCTAAGCTAAGAAGATCAGCCGCCTACCGCGATATTTTTCATATCAGTCATGTAACCACGTAGCTCTTCACCAATGTATTCAACTGGGTGGTTACGGATAACATCGTTAACTTCGATAAGACGCGCGTTATCGACTTGGTTAGATGTTTCACCTAAGCCACGACCGATTACGTCAGTACCAATTGAAGGCATGAATTTCTCACGCAGTAGCGGTGTTGCTACGTTTGCAAATAGGTAGTTACCGTATTCAGCCGTGTCTGAAATAACCACGTTCATTTCGTATAGACGCTTACGTGCAACCGTATTAGCAATTAGCGGTAGTTCGTGTAGAGACTCGTAGTACGCAGACTCATCAATGATGCCTGATGCTGTCATCGCTTCGAATGCGAGCTCAACACCTGCACGAACCATTGCAACCATTAGGATACCGTTGTCGAAATACTCTTGTTCAGAGATCTCAACGTCCCCTGCTGGGTAGTTTTCGAATGCTGTTTCGCCTGTCTCAGCACGCCAGCCAAGTAGGTTCGCGTCATCATTAGCCCAGTCAGCCATCATAGTACTTGAGAAATGACCAGTGATGATGTCATCCATGTGCTTGTTGTATAGCGGACGCATTAGCTCTTTTAGCTCTTCAGAAAGCTCAAATGCTTTGATTTTTGCTGGGTTCGATAGACGATCCATCATGTGTGTGATGCCACCAAACTTCAGTGCTTCTGTGATGGTTTCCCAACCGTATTGCAGAAGTTTACCTGCGTAGCTCGGGTCAATACCGTCAGCAACCATTTTCTCGTAAGAAACGATAGAGCCTGCTTGTAGCATGCCACATAGAATAGTTTGCTCACCCATAAGGTCAGACTTAACTTCAGCAACAAATGAAGACTCTAGACAACCCGCGCGGTGACCGCCTGTACCAGCTGCCCATGCTTTCGCGATATCCCAGCCTTCACCTTTAGGATCATTTTCTGGGTGAACAGCGATCAGGGTTGGTACACCAAAGCCACGTTTGTATTCTTCACGAACTTCTGTACCTGGACATTTAGGAGCAACCATGACAACCGTTAGGTCTTTACGGATTTGCATACCTTCTTCAACTACGTTGAAACCGTGTGAGTAACCTAGTGCTGCCCCTTCTTTCATTAGCGGCATGACTGTTTCTACTACGTTAGTGTGCTGCTTGTCTGGCGTTAGGTTGATCACAAGATCTGCGTCAGGGATTAGGTTCTCGTAGCTGTCTACTTCAAAGCCATTTTCTTTTGCATTTTTGTATGACTGACGTTGCTCATCAATCGCAGCCTGACGTAGTGCGTACGCGACGTTGAGACCTGAGTCACGCATGTTGAGACCTTGGTTTAGGCCTTGAGCACCACAACCAACGATAACGACTTTTTTACCTTTCAAGTAATCCGCTTCAGTCGCGAATTCGCTGCGATCCATGAAACGACAACGACCTAATTGGTCTAGCTGCTCGCGTAGGTTTAAAGTATTGAAATAGTTAGCCATATGGGCGCTCCTTTAAAGAATTTTTCCGTTGAGGTCGGTAGCTCTGGTACCGAATGAGTTCATACTAAAACAGACAGACTGTTGCCGAAAGTGATATATTCACAATTAGTAATTGCAATTAATGCAACAAAGGTGTGACCATTTCATGAACATTAAATGTCTCCAGCTATTTATTCACCTGTGTGATAGTAAAAGCTTTGCTAAGACGGCTTCTGCGATGCATATCAGCCCTTCAGCGCTAAGTCGCCAGATTCAAAAGCTGGAGAGTGATACCAATCAGGTTCTTTTTGTGCGTGACAACCGTAGTGTCGAACTCACGCCCGCGGCCAAGAAGCTTCTCCCCGTCGCACTTAAAATTCTCGGTGAGTGGCAAAACTATAACGCTCAGTTAAAAGGCCATGAGCAGGAGCTTAGAGGAGAAATTCGCTTATTCTGTTCAGTAACCGCCAGCTATAGCCATTTGCCAGAACTGTTGTCTGAGTTTCGTCTGCAACACCCATTTATCGAGTTTAAACTCTCTACCGGCGATCCAGCACAAGCCATAGAGAAAGTGCTCGCCAACGAAGTAGATATTGCTATCTCTGCCAAACCGGAACAGCTGCCAGCTCGAATCGAATTCGAAACCATCAGTGAAATCCCCCTTTCCGTTATTGCACCAGCCGGGATCAGTAACTTTGCCGAAGAATTACAGAGGGACCAGCCAGATTGGTCTGCGATCCCTTTTATTGTTCCAGAATCAGGAACGGCACGTGACCGTGCCAATGCGTGGTTTAAGGCGATGAAGATTAAACCGACCATTTACGCACAGGTATCGGGGCATGAAGCGATTGTTAGTATGGTGGCCTTGGGGTGTGGTGTTGGCATAGCACCGGATGTTGTCATCAACAATAGCCCGGTGAAAGAGAAAATACAGCGCCTAAAAGTCGCCTCTATTAAGCCATTTAAACTCGGAGTGTGCTGCAACCGTTCACAGCTAGACAATCCCTTGGTGAAGGCGTTGTGGGAAATGGCACACGATACCTACATCGCACCATAAACTGATGGCAGCGACAAAAAAGCCACCGTGACCGGTGGCTTTTCAGATTCAACATCGTCCAATCGAATAATGGCTAGATGACTCGAGAGAATTGTTGCTGTCTTGCCTTAGCTCTTAGATACTTATCGAAACACATACAGATGTTACGGATAAGCAAACGGCCACGCAGTGTGACGCGAATTTCTTGGTCATCCACTTCAACCAATTCATCATTGATAAAGGTCTGAAGTAACCCTAAGTCTTCTTTGAAGTACGTATTAAAGTTCACACCGAATTCTGACTCTATCTGAGTTTTATCAAGTTTGAAGTTACAGATAAGCTGTTTAATGACTTCACGGCGTAGTAAGTCATCACTATCAAGAGCTACGCCTTTCCATAGAGCATGGCGCTGATCGTTGACTTGCGCATAGTATTTCTTGAGCTCTTTCTGGTTCTGAGCGTAAGCATCACCAATCATTGAGATAGCAGAAACACCAAATCCGACCAAATCCGCTTCACCTTGTGTGGTGTAACCCTGGAAGTTGCGGTGCAACACACCATTTCGCTGAGCAACCGCTAGCTCATCATCCGGCTGGGCAAAGTGATCCATACCGATAAACTGATAGCCTGCGTTAGTGAGCGTCGCAATGGTATCTTGCAAGATAGCCATCTTCTCTTCAGCTACTGGTAGATCTTCATCTTTGATTTTACGTTGAGCAGCAAAGAGTTGTGGCATGTGAGCGTAGTTAAATACAGAAAGACGTCCTGGGGTCATCTCCAGTACTTGCTTCAGAGTCGCCGCAAATGACTCTTTTGTCTGCTTAGGCAAACCGTAAATAAGGTCTAAATTTGTCGAACGGAAGCCAAGCTCTTTCGCTCGCTCAACCATAGCAAAGATAAACTCCTCATCCTGCTCTCGGTTAACTAGCTTCTGAACTTCTTTATTGAAATCCTGAACACCGATACTCAGACGGTTAAACCCTTCGCTACGCAAGTGATCCAGCATATCCAGTTCAATTTCTCTTGGATCAACTTCGATACTTATTTCTGCTTCAACCTCAAAGAAGAACTCACCACGGAGAATGGCCATTAAACGGCTAATCTGCGCTTTGGTTAAGAAGGTTGGTGTACCACCACCAAAGTGAAGCTGAGTCACTTTTCGCCCTTGCAGTAGTGCCGCACGCGTTCTAATTTCCAGTTCCAGTACATCAAGGTACTCATCCGCTTTATGAGCATGACGAGTAATCACCTTATTGCAACCACAGTAGTAACAAAGCTTGTGGCAGAAAGGGATATGAATGTATAGCGATAAAGGACGCTCAGGATACTGCGTACAAGCCATATCATAGTCAGCGACAGTGAAGGCCTCGTGAAACTCCAACGCGGTTGGGTATGAGGTATAACGAGGACCAGAGTAGTTGTACTTATCTAGAACGGCTTGATCCCAGACAATTTGTTGGCTTGCGACGACAGGCTGCGACATGATGGTAGTTCCGTTTGGGCTGTAAGACTTAATTTGGCTTAAGAAGCCATTGTAGTTAGCAGGCTATTTTGCCACACCTAGATGATAGTCGTCGGGGGACTGGCTGCATTTTGAGTGGCAATACTCAGAATTGATAACTCGATCACTACCCTTTTAGGATAGGTGATCGAGCTATAATACCAATCTAGATCATTTGAATATTGATCTGATTATTCAGCGGTTGCACCTTTTTCTGCAGTTGCTTCAATTCTTCAACAATCGCATCCTGAAGACGAGACTCTGCTTTGTGACGTTCTAGGTTTTGTTTCATGCGATCTTGCTTAGCAAGTTTCTGGCGTTCTTCTCCACGCGCCATATCTTTAACGATATGGAACAGTTCCGATGTCGCCGGATACTCTTTATCAAAATCAACCCTATCTTCACCCTGAACATAATCCATGATGTTGTATAGGCGGATACTCACCTCAGATAAGTCACACTGCTCTTGGATGCCCGCTAAGCAAAGGACGTGGACGCTTTCAAAAATGTTGGCATTACGTTTTTCAATTGCAAGCTTTTGATGCTGCAATTGCAATTCCTTTTGCTTTTTAAGCTTGAGCAGAAGGTAACCCGCATATGATGCTAAGCCGAGAATAATCACTCCGCCCGCGATGGCTAATAAGGTTACATTCATTGGCTCACTTATCCTTTAAATTGGTTCAAATCCAGATCTTCAAACTGAGAGAGTAAATCGTCATCCGATTGTGCTTTCTTGTAGCTTGCTTCCACCATTGGTGATTCATCCGCTGGTTGCTCTGAATCATCTTCATCATAGATGCCCAATTGCTTCATCAACACTTCAATGCGCGCAAGTTTCTCATCAACGTATTTCTGTAGGCCTGCACCCAGGTTTTCACCTTCATCAATACGGTCAAGCAACACGTTCAGTTGAGCGTCATTTTCTAGCATCTCTAGCTCTTGTTCAGCATTGAGACGTCGCTCTGATTTGGTTAGCTTCTTCTGCGGCTCGACAATCAAAGGAATCTTTTTCTTGCTGCCTAAACGCGGATCACGCTGCTGGCCAGCTGTTTGTGACTTGTGCTGTTTTTCGTCAGAGTTGCGGCTGCCAGTCTTTAGGCCTTTGCGCTTTTTATCTCTTTTACGTAGACGTCCTTCAACGTCTGATTGTGTGCGGTTACGTACAACGATAACGTCGTTGTGACCACCAGATCTCTTTTTCTTACTACGGCTCATTACTGGGCTTTCCTTAGTAAAATTACATCATTACCAATAAATTCAAGCTCGAGCTGATCCCGCTCTGCCAGATAGCGAAACGTATTGCGACTAAAAAAGACCACATGCGTAGGATCATTTTTATAGTGCCATGAGGCAAACGCTTCAACATCAATGACCATTTTGGTCATTAGACCAATCCAGCCACCTGGCTTAACTAAATTCAACCATTGCTGCCACACTTGGTTAGGCTGATATAAGTGCTCTATTACTTCAGTGGCAGTCATAAAGTCATACGTTTTACTCAACACCTCAGTATCTGGGTGATAGTAAATATCGTACAAACTCATGGTATGTCCCTGCTCTTGCAACATTAATGATAATGTTGGTCCCGGGCCACAACCAAAATCAATTCCGTGAGAACTTGGCTCAATACGCTCTAATATGGGGTCAGAGACCCTAGATAAAAAGCGTCGATACCCTTCATCGGCTGGATCATTCTCATGCAAATCGTAGTGGGCTTTTTCTTCTTTTGCATCTAAACGATGATCAGGATTAACGAAAACAAGCTCACACTGCTGACAACGAAGATACTCTCGTCGCTTATCTGCATAGTAGTGTTCAATCTCCAAGCTTTGGCAAAGGGGGCAGTTATGCATTGTTCCATCCTCAAACGGGGATGCGAAACATACCAGAAAGTCTCCTTAGAGTGGAGCACTATTGTGCAAATATTCATCGATTCATGAAAATTAGGAATAAAAAAAGCGATAGAGCTACTCTATCGCTTTCTAAATGCCTTTCGGCCAAACTGTGTTGCACTTATTTTAGCGCATCAATATTCCATTTGTTTTAGGTGCTTTCCCTGCCAAAAGTGTTGTTTGCCACCATCCTGGTGAGTTTTGGCTTTCCTTTTTACTTCCTGCTACCTGAGCTATTCCTTAGCCTGATCCCTTCCATTGTCTTTAACCATTAGACAAGGTGACCATCCTTATCAAGTAGGTGTCCTACCTACCCTGTATCCATTCTTCAACTACCAAGCGTCCATTACTTGCTTCCATGGAGACTTCCTAGTCTGGTATCCGATATCAACGTCCTGCTGATGAACACACTTTAGCGTTTTACTCTCATTGAACAATCCACTAACAAGAAAAAATACGATTATTTTCTTGTGATTTTTTTATTCATTTATTTTTCAGTTACTTATAAAAACACATAAGAGAAATGAAGTGCAACATATGGTCGATCTCTCACAAACAATAGGGATAGATCATCCATCGTTGACCAAATTGAAATGTGACCAAGCGCAAACGAAAAAGCCCAGAACTGAGTCTGGGCTTTTTCTTTACAACTTTATGCTCGAACGGATAAGTAGGGCTTAGTGTAGGCCACCAACGTATTTAGAAAGCGTATCAATATCTTCATCCGTTAGCTTTTTCGCGATATCACGCATCATAGCGTTCATGTCGTTAGCGCGATTGCCATCACGGAATTTCTCAAGTTGGGCTTTGATGTAATCTGCATGCTGGCCAGAAATTTTAGGGAAGCCAGACAATTCAGTACCATTACCACGAGGGCCATGACACGCAATACATGCTGTTAAACCACGCTCAGCATCACCTGCGGAGTATAGCACCTTGCCTTTTTCAACAACATTCTCTGGAGTTGTGTTGTTAGAAATAGGAAGTGATGCGTAGTAAGCAGACAGATCTTGCATGTCTTGCTCTGTCAGCGGCATAGCCATGCCACTCATGACAGGGTCGTAACGACCTTGCTTTCCACCACTGGTCATACCCAGTTTCAGATCTTTAAGCTGCTTTTCAATATATTTAGCATGCTGACCTGCTAGCTTAGGGTACATTGCGAGTTGACTGTTGCCATCAGCACCATGGCAGGCAACACATGTTAGGGATTTTGCTTTACCAGCTTCAATGCTGCCTTGGGCCCACACAGAGCAGCTGGCTAAAAGACTCAAGATTAGCGCTAATTTCTTCATGACATTCCATTATAATTATCAAGCTTCCGGTACCACTCATGGTACAATAGGCGACCTTATGCCGAGCACGGTTATTTTACACAATTTCACAAAAAAGTAATCAATCGACTACACAAAGTCGAGATGGAGTTAACAGTGAGCGTAAAAATTCATTATCAAAACACGCATTTCATCACTAGTGCACCTGATATTCGTCATTTGCCAGAGGATGAAGGTATCGAAGTTGCGTTTGCTGGACGCTCCAATGCGGGTAAGTCGAGCTCTTTAAATCGTCTGACTAATCAACGTAGCCTTGCGAAAACCAGTAAAACCCCAGGTCGAACACAACTTATTAACCTTTTTAAAGTGACAGAGGGTTGCCATATTGTCGATCTTCCTGGATACGGCTTTGCTCAAGTTCCTCTAGAAATGAAGAAAAAGTGGCAAAAGTCTTTAGGCGAGTACCTACAAAAGCGTCAATGTTTGAAAGGTCTGGTCGTGCTGATGGATATCCGCCATCCAATGAAAGACCTAGACCAGCAATTAATTTTCTGGGCGGTAGACAGTGGCATTCCTGTTCAAGTCCTGCTGACTAAAGCTGACAAGTTAAAAAGCGGTGCTCGCAAAGCCCAAGTGTTGAAAATAAAGAAAGACGCTGTCGGCTTTGGCGGAGATGTTAGTGTCGCTGCTTTCTCATCGCTTAAAGGCATTGGTGTTGACGTATTACGTAACAAACTTGATGAATGGTTTGCACCAGCACTAGCAGAAGCTCTGATTGATGAGATTGTTGACGAAGAAAATAGTGACAACGAAATCGAATAAGCCCGGATTGTCGTGATATCTAGCCCTGCCTCACTGGTGGGGCTTTTTTATTTGGGCTATCTGAATCCGATAATAAAAGCCCCACCTTGTCAGATGGGGCAACGGGAGAGAATAGGTATTATTAGTTATTATTCGCTAAGGATCTGTTATCTGCCGTTGCAAATCAACTTAATCTCTCCAACTAGAATCCTTCATCAATCAAAAGACAATCAATGACAAACCATTGATTTGATTAGTTTTATTTCAAGTTAGATCTACATTTCACGACGCAGCAAGGTTTTGATTTTCGAGTCAAAATAACCAAAGTGTGACTGGTAATAAGTTACATATTTTCTTTTAGTTACAAAACTGAAGATAGAGATGGTTTGCTTTGATGATATAAGACAGGAATAAAGGCAGCAGAAATGTTACTTGGATAGAGCCACAAAGTTTTACTTGGCCCAATAAAAAACGCCCCAGTCAAAAGCTGACTGGGGCGGCTGAATCAGCCTAATCCAATAACGTGAAACAAAAGGTCTGAAAGATAGAACATCTTACCTCTGTACCCTACGTCGATTAATGTACAACAATTGGTCAGAAATGAAAACCACTTTTGTAAGTTTTTTTCATTAAAATTTTGTTAAGCAACATTTAGGCAGAATGACCCGACACTTTATTCACGCCAAAAAAAAGCCAGCGTTTGTGCGCTGGCTCATATTAATTTCATTAAAATGGCTATTTTTTGTCTAGTGAGCCTGTTCCCAGTTATCACCATGACCCGCTTCAGCCACAAGAGGCACTGCAAGTTCAGCTGCTGATTCCATTAATTCTTGTACTTTACTTTCAATTTCGGTCAAAGCTGACTCTTGAACTTCAAAAACCAGTTCATCGTGAACTTGCATCAGGAGTTTTACTCGACCATCACCTTCAGCTTGAATCCACTGATCGACTAACAACATCGCTTTCTTGATGATATCGGCCGCAGTTCCCTGCATTGGAGCGTTGATTGCTGCTCGCTCTGCAGCTTTGCGACGCATGCCATTACGAGACTGAATTTCAGGCAAATGCAAACGGCGACCAAAAATGGTTTCAACATAGCCCTGCTCTGCTGCTGCGCTACGAGTATCTTCCATGTACTGCATGACACCTGGGTAACGTTCGAAGTATTTGTTCATGTAGTCTTGCGCTTCGCCACGAGGGATACCAAGTTGCTTCGCCAAACCAAAAGCACTCATGCCGTAAATCAGACCAAAGTTAACCGCTTTAGCGCGACGACGTTGTTCAGAACTCACTTGGTCTATTGTGATGCCCATGATCTCCGCAGCCGTAGCAGCGTGGATATCTTTACCTTGCTGGAACGCGTCCAGTAGTGCTTTATCACCCGATAAGTGAGCCATAATACGCAGTTCGATTTGCGAGTAGTCGACTGCCATTATCTTGTACCCGTGAGGCGCCACAAATGCCTGACGAATTCGACGGCCTTCTTCATTACGGATAGGGATATTTTGTAGGTTAGGATCCGTTGATGACAAGCGACCTGTCGCAGTGACAGCTTGATGATAGGAAGTATGCACACGGCCTGTTACCGGATTAATCATCTTCGGTAGCTTATCCGTGTAGGTCGACTTCAACTTCGCTAAGCCACGATATTCTAGGATTACTTTAGGTAACGGATAATCTAGAGCCAGCTCTTGCAGTACTTCTTCATTAGTTGATGGCGTACCAGATGGCGTCTTCTTAATAACAGGCAGAGCCATTTTTTCAAATAATAGAACCTGCAACTGTTTAGGAGAGTTCATGTTGAACTCTTGCTCAGCGATCTCATACGCCTTCTGCTCTAGTTCATCTAAGCGTAGGGCGATTTCCTGAGACTGGGCTGCGAGTTTCATATCATCAATGAGAACACCAGTACGCTCAATACGAGAAAGAACAGGCACCAACGGCACTTCTA
Source organism: Vibrio sp. TRT 29B02 (assembly GCF_050113655.1). Taxonomy (NCBI): domain Bacteria; kingdom Pseudomonadati; phylum Pseudomonadota; class Gammaproteobacteria; order Vibrionales; family Vibrionaceae; genus Vibrio; species Vibrio sp. TRT 29B02. The sequence goes on along the minus strand of NZ_JBNJOJ010000033.1, from coordinate 34,103 downwards.
TCTCTTGGTAGATCGATTTAAGCTTAGCGTCTTGTTCGATGTTTTCCATCAAGCGGTTGTGAAGACGAAGTGTGACATCGGCATCTTCGGCTGCATATGGTGAGGCTTGATCAAGCTCAATCTGGTTGAAGGTAAGTTGCTTTTTACCCTTACCAGCAATCTGTTCAAATGAGATACAGCTATGCTGAAGGAAACGAAGTGCCAAGCTATCCATATCGTGCTTGCCGCCAACGCTGTTATAAACGTATGACGCTAACATGGTGTCATGCTTGATGCCTTTCATCTCGATACCATAACGAGCGAGCACGCTAGCATCGTATTTCAGGTTTTGTCCCACTTTCGCTTGGTTATCGTCTTCTAGTATTGGCTTCAACTGCTCCAACACCCAATCACGGTCTAGCTGCTGAGGTGCGTCAAGGTAATCATGGGCAACAGGAACATAAGCGGCTACGCCCTCTTCTGTCGCAAACGACACACCGACTAAATTTGCGACCATGTAATCTAGGCTGTCAGTTTCTGTGTCGAAAGCGAAGACTTCCGCTGATGTTAGTTTCTCTAGCCAAACGTTGAATGTCGCTTCATCCAGAATCGTCTCATACTGACTACGATCTATGGTCACTGCCGATGTATTCATATCTGGCACTGAGCTTGCTGATGCACTATTAATCTGAGCACCTGACTTTTCGTCGGCTGCTACGACACCCGTACCACCATCAAGCAGCTCATTTAACCATGATTTAAACACTAACTGACCGTAGAGCTTAATCAATTCATCTTTATTCGGTTCCGCCTTGAGAAGTGATTCAGGCGTGCAATCTAACTCAACATCCAGTTTGATGGTTGCCAATTGGTAAGAAAGCTCAGCATTCTCTTTGTTATCAATTAGCTTCTGCGCCATGGTCTTAGAACCACGGAACCCTAAGCCTGCGATATCATCAAGGTTTTCATAAAGTTTATCGATACCACCGATCCCTTGTAGCAGTGCCGTGGCCGTTTTATCACCAACACCAGGAACCCCAGGAATGTTATCCACTTTGTCGCCCATTAAAGCGAGGTAGTCGATGATCAACTCAGGAGGAATACCAAACTTCTCAACCACTCCTTCACGATCCATTACCACGTTAGTCATGGTATTGATCAGTGTGATGTTGTCGTCGACCAACTGAGCCATGTCCTTGTCACCCGTACTAATCAGTACTGGCATGCCTTCTTGCGATGCTTGGTAAGCTAACGTACCGATGACATCATCCGCCTCAACTCCAGGAATGCAGATCAATGGTAAGCCCATTGCACGAATGACGTTGTGCAATGGTTCGATCTGACAGCGTAGATCATCGGGCATCGGTGGTCGGTTTGCCTTGTACTCTGGATACATGTCATCACGGAAAGTTTTACCTTTCGCATCAAAAACCACAGCAATACGGTCTGAAGCAAATTGACGCATCATGCTGCGCAACATATTCACCACACCATAGACAGCGTTGGTAGGAATATCACCATTGCTCATCGTGCCTGGATAAGCATGGAATGCGCGATAAAGGTAAGAAGAACCGTCGATTAGGATTAACGGATTATCAGGAATATGAGCCATAGCTTGTACGTATCCAAAGAGAATGCAAATAAGATCTGCCTAGGATGCCATGACTGCGAGAGTGAATCCATTTTAACTCTTTGCGACCGACTCACACATTTGCACATTCCTTTTTCAACACAACGCCAAAATTGTGGATAACTCTGTTTATATAATTTACCCACAGGATATAAATGGTTAGCAAAAAGACAACCAACACAACCTAACTACATGTAATAAAAGAATATTTAATTAGATCGATCATTCCCAGCTCGATCTAACAATGATCCTTGACTGTGGAAAAGACTATTGGTGTCCTTTTGTTCATCCAAAAATCTTAGCTATAAAAAAAGCGACATCTTTCGATGTCGCCTAGCAAAAAGGGGTCAAAGCATATTCAGGTGAATGTCTCTGCTTTGCCATAAAGCTATAAATTACACTGGAAGCAATGTGAGCAATGTCGTGTCAAAAAGAACTCGTGCAAGTTCGATTAAGTTCAGTGTCATCACCGTCTCCATATTGAATCTGGTAACTCAACGTCCTTGTGAACTTCTCTCATTCCCTAAGACGAGATAAATAATAACCATTCTCATTTAATGCGTCAATAGTTAAATGAGAAAAAATCTCATTTAATTTTTATGACAGTGCTATAACTGCTTTACGAAGTGGATTCTACTCTCTATCAGAGGATGCTTTTCTTCAAAATTTTCAATCAGATATCCATTTCTAACCAGCAGTCTTAACATCGCAGGAAATTGATTTCTCGATTTCACTTTTAGCTGCTTATAACCCTGCTCTGCTACCCACTGTTCTTGAATTTCCAACAGTTTTTGCGCCACACCTTTATTACGAGCCAGCGAAGAAACACCTCCGAACCAGCTGTAAAAGGTGTGCTCATCCAATTGATAGCCAATTTTAAAGCCAAGCAGCTTGTCCCCTTCTTGCGCGACCTGAATCAGAGATCGAGCTTTACCTTCCAAGCGCGCCGATAAGCTTTCGAGCGTCTCTTTATGAGCAAACTCTTGGATCTGCTCTACAACTTGGACACACTCTGCGAGCGTTCCCTGACGATAAACTACACTCACTATCAAACTCCTAAACGAAAAAAGGCTGACAACTGCCAGCCTTTCGAAATTACAAACTCATCACAACTATTCTTGCTCTTCTCGTAAGAAAGTCGCTGCTTGAGCATTTTCTTCCGCTAGCCACTCTGCTACGTCTTTGGCAAAGTAGGTCAGAATGCCATCAGCACCTGCGCGCTTAAAGCACAACAGAGATTCCATCACCGTCTCACGCTCTTTCAACCAACCATTGGCAAAGGCCGCTTTGTGCATCGCATACTCACCAGAAACCTGATAAGCAAATGTTGGAACTTGTAGTTCAGACTTAACACGACGAACGATATCAAGATAAGGCATGCCTGGCTTAACCATAACCATATCGGCGCCTTCGTTGACGTCCATCGCGACTTCGTGAATCGCTTCATCACTGTTCGCCGGATCCATTTGGTAGTTCTTCTTATTGCCACCTTTAAGGTTGCTCGCACTACCAACCGCATCGCGGAATGGGCCGTAGTAACATGATGCATACTTCGCAGAGTAAGCCATGATCTGAGTATTGATGTGACCTGCCTGCTCAAGCGCTTCTCGAATTGCGCCGATACGACCATCCATCATGTCAGAAGGCGCGACGACATCTGCGCCTGCCTCTGCGTGTGATAGCGCCTGTTTAATCAGAACTTGAGTGGTTTCATCGTTAAGTACGTAACCCTCTTCATCGATGATGCCGTCCTGACCATGTGTGGTGAACGGATCAAGAGCCACATCTGTGATAACACCGATTTCTGGGATGTGCTCTTTTAGAGAGCGTACTGCACGTTGCACCAAACCTTCTGGGTTGTACGCTTCCGCTGCGCACACACTTTTTGCGTCTTGATTCACAACAGGAAATAGAGCAATCGCAGGCACACCCAACTGAGCAAGGTATTGAGCTTCTTCTAACATCAAATCAATAGAAAGACGTTCAATGCCTGGCATAGATTCCACGGTTTCGCGGCGATCTTTACCCATTAAAATAAACATTGGGTAAATCAAATCATTTACAGACAGTTGGTTTTCAGCCATTAGACGGCGGCTAAAGTCATGCTTGCGCAGACGGCGCATGCGACGGCCAGGGAACTGACCTTGAATCGAAACTGACACTCTATTCTCCTTGTCTGGTGAAAGTGCTTGGATTGCATAATATCACTCCTTGGTAGTGACGCTAGCAACAAAGCAGAAAAATGCAAAAAATGACCAAATGCTCACACTGCCGTATACTGGCATCCATTCAATGAGTTCCAGAGACAGACCATGATCGATACCCATGCGCATATCTATGCCAGTGAATTTGATGCAGACCGTGATGACGTAGTTAAACGGGCCCTAGCCCAAGGCATTGATAGAATATTGTTACCTAATATCGACTTAGATTCGATAGAGCCAATGCTCGCCACTGAAGCGCAATACCCACAGATTTGCCGTTCGATGATGGGACTCCACCCTTGCTATGTCGATGGTAATGTCAAACAGACGCTAGATATCATCTATTCATGGTTTGAGAAACATCGCTTTATTGCCGTAGGCGAGATCGGTATTGACCTTTACTGGGATAAAACCTTTAGAGCAGAGCAAGAGATGGCCTTCATCACACAGCTCAATTGGGCTAAAGAGATGAAACTGCCGGTTGTCATCCATACGCGAGATTCGATCGAAGAAACCCTGGGCTTACTAAGTCAGGAACAAGACGGTTCCCTATCAGGCGTGTTCCACTGCTTTGGTGGCAGCCTCGAAGAGGCTAAAGCAATCAATGGCCTCGGATTCCACCTCGGCCTTGGAGGCGTGTCTACTTTCAAAAATGGCGGAATGGACAAGGTGATACCTCATCTTGATATGAACTATGTCATCCTTGAAACAGACTGCCCTTATTTAGCGCCCGTTCCTCATCGTGGTAAGCGTAATGAGCCCGCTTATACCGCTTTGGTTGCCCAACGCATCGCTGAGCTACGTCAAATCAGTGTCGAGCAGGTAGACCAGTTAACCACACAAAACGCAACAACCCTGTTTGCCCTTTGAATCAACATCTCTTAAACGAAAAAGGCTTGCCGATTGGCAAGCCTTTTATGTCTTTGGCAGAAGATTAGACTTCTTCTTCCTGTTCATCAGTCTCGTCCTTGCGAACATAGAAACGAGCAAAGAATAAACCCACCTCGAAAAGCAAACACATCGGTATTGCCAGCAAGGTTTGTGAAATCATATCTGGTGGCGTTAGCATCATACCAACGACAAATGCGCCGACCACAATATATGGACGTTTTTCACTCAAACTTTTCGGTGTGGTTGCACCTGTCCAACACAACAAAATAATTGCGACTGGAACTTCAAATGCAATACCAAATGCGAGGAATAGAGCCAGTACAAAATCGAGATAACTCGAAATGTCTGTCGCAAACTCCACCCCACCCAACGAGATAGCGGTGAAGAATCCAAACACTAACGGAAATACCACAAAGTAGGCAAAAGCAACACCACAGTAAAACAGTAGTGAACTTGAAAACATAAGTGGCATGATGAGTCTACGTTCATGTTTATATAAGCCCGGTGCAACGAAAGCCCAAACTTGATAAAGAATAAACGGTACCGCGAGAAAAATAGACGCTATTAATGTCAGCTTTAACGGGGTAAAGAACGGAGATGCAACATCAGTTGCAATCATCGTTGCCCCTTCAGGTAAACGCTCTACCAAAGGTGCAGAGATAAACTCATAGATATCATTGGAGAAATAGATCAGCCCTATGAACACCACCAACACGGCTAGAATTGCACGTAATAAGCGATTTCGTAGCTCCAATAGGTGACTGATCAAAGGCTGTGTCTGCTCAACAGAAGACATGGAAACCTCTACTCAAAAAAATCGAAAAGGAGCTGCAATTAAACAGCTCCTCCTAATGCGAGACTATTCGGCTTTTTTATCTGCCTGTGGCGATGGTTGAGGAGATAAACTCTCAACCTTCTCCCCGGAGTCATTGGCGCTTGGAACGGATTCAATACTCTCATTCACTGTCTCAGACTTATTCAATGCTGAGTCGCTTTTGCTCGCATATGGGCGCTGTACATCTTGCGCAGCTTGCTTCAATTGCTCTACCGAAGCCTTCAGATCTGGGGAAAGGTCTTCCATCCCCATTTGTTCCGCTTTACGCAAGTTTTCTTGCAGTTCTTGTATCTTAAGCTCGTGAGAAAGCTCGTCTTTCACACTGTTCGCCATATTCTTTGCTGCGCCTATAAACTTAGAGACACTGCGAATTGCATGAGGCAAACGCTCCGGACCAAGAACCACCAGCCCAACGACAGATATTAATACCAGTTCCCAAAAACCGATATCAAACACGAGTTACGCCTGCTCTTTGTCTTTCTTAGTTTCAGCAGTCGCGTCCGTTTTCTGCTGCTCTAGGTTCTTTTGCTCGAAGTCAGCGTCTTTCTTAGCTGCATCATCTTCACTCATCGCTTTCTTAAAGCCTTTTACTGCGCTACCAAGATCGCCACCAATGCCACGTAGTTTCTTAGTACCAAACAGTAGAACAACGATGACAGCAATAATTAGAAGTTGCCAAATACTAATACCACCCATTCTTTTTACCTCGGGTCTTATTAAACAAAATTATTTCAAGAGTTTAACGTCTATCGACGATAAGCTCGCCAACTAAGCAACCAAAATGTGACGCCACCTAGTGCACTCACCATTGAAAGTTGCTCATATGTGCTGTTGACCAATATTGCCGAGCATACGACTAATGTGGCACCAACACCAAATAAAAATTTTCCTGTCGCTTGCTGACGCTTGCTGGAACGATAACCTTGATATAGCTGATCGATACGCTGATTCATCATCTTGCCCTGACGCAAGCTGTCATACAGAAGCTCAGGCAGCTCTGGCAATTTTTCTGCCCAGAACGGCGCTCTATCTTTCACCGCATTAATCACCGCCTGAGGCCCTACTTGGTTCATCATCCACTCTTCGAGGAATGGTTTAGCGGTTTCCCACAAATCCAATTGAGGGTATAGCTGTCGACCTAGGCCTTCCACATAGAGCAAGGTTTTTTGTAGCAAAACCAACTGAGGCTGAACTTCCATATTAAATCGTCGTGCTGTATTGAAGAGATTCAATAGCACATGACCAAATGAAATTTCGCACAAAGGCTTTGCAAATATAGGTTCACATACAATACGGATAGCAAATTCAAACTCATCCACATTGGTTTCACGTGGAACCCAACCTGACTCAACATGCAGTTCAGCAACTCGGCGATAGTCTCGGTTAAAGAAAGCTAAAAAGTTCTCTGCTAAATAGCGTTTATCTTCACTATTAAGCGTACCGACAATGCCACAGTCTAAGCCTATCCAACGAGGATTCTCAGGGTGCTCCGGCTCAACAAACACATTGCCCGGATGCATATCAGCATGAAAAAAGCTGTCTCGAAATACCTGAGTAAAAAACACGCTCACACCACGTTCCGCTAGCAGCTTCATGTTGGTGCCATTCGCCTTCAGACCTTCGATGTCCGATACTTGAATGCCGTATATTCGCTCAGAAACCATGACAGTTTTATTACTGAAATCAGTAATCACTTCTGGAACGTAAAGTTCTTCACTTCCTTCAAAGTTTCGTCGCAGCTGAATCGCGTTCGCCGCTTCACGTCTTAGATCAAGCTCATCAAGTAAGGTTTTCTCGTACTCACGCACGACCTCGACCGGTTTTAAACGACGTGCTTCAGGAAGTGCTTTTGCGACTATACGCGCCATGCGGTACATCAGTTTTAGATCTGCATCAATGACCGGGCGAATATCTGGCCTAATGACCTTTAATACCACTTCTTGGTTAGTCGACTTAAGCTTAGCCGTGTGAACCTGAGCAATGGAGGCCGAAGCCAGCGGTTTAATATCAAAATCATCAAACCAAGTGTCAAGTGCACCGCCTAGCGCCTGCTCTATTTGCTGTTTAGCTAGCTGACCATCAAATGGGGAAACCTGATCCTGCAATAAGGCAAGTGGATCGGCAATCTGAGGAGGAAAAAGATCGCGACGTGTCGACATCATCTGACCAAACTTGATCCATACCGGACCAAGTTCTTGCAGCGCTAGTCGCAGTCTATCGCCAAGTGGCTTGTCTGGATGTTGATTCTTAATCCAGAACAGACTTTTTCGTGCTAACAGAGGCGCTTTAGTTAATTGATGATTGGGTAGCAACTCATCAAGACCATATTCCAATTGGACTCGGATGATTCGGTATAAGCGACGCAGCTCAGTTAAGGTCATGCACGCTCCAATAGCTGATTAAGTTTCGCTTCCACACGTGCAGCTTGGCTTCTGACATCATCAACTTGATCACAGAAGTGAGCAATTTCAAGTGGCGCAGGAGCTATTTTCCATTCTTCAGTTAAGACTTGAGCAAGGTGGTTTTGATGCTTAGTCGCTTGTGACTTAATCATTTGACCCACGTTGGCAGCGCCTTTCACGACAGTGTGAGCAACCACATCACCAGTCACTCTAGACAACCACTCTTCAATGTCAGGTTTGCAATCCGTCATAAGCTGAGAGAACTTCTGTGCCAGTTGGATATCACCTTCAAGAATCAACTTATCTTGTTTGATCAAACGAGTAATGTTGGATTGCTCACGCAATTCTGGAAGCACAGATAGATTGAGGGATAAGTAACAATCTGGCTCGCCTTCATAGTTTGCCAACACATCAATTTGCTGGCTAAAGATAAAGGTTAGTGTTTTATTCAGTTCTTTGAGATGAACTTGAATAACCTGACCTTTTAAACGGGCAAGACGACGACCCAATTCTGGGTCATCCTTAATTAGAATGTTGAGCGATGTTTCAATCACTGCCGTTACAAGTGGTTCAAATGGCATAGCGGATAACCTTAGAATTTGTAACCACGGTGCAGCGCAACGATGCCACCAGTCAGATTGTAGTAACTGGTTTGCTCAAAACCGGCTTCGTCCATCATCCCTTTTAGCGTCTCTTGATCTGGGTGCATACGGATAGACTCTGCAAGGTAACGGTAACTCTCTGCATCGTTGGCCACCAGTTCACCCATTTTTGGCAATAAATGGAAAGAGTAACTGTCATAAACCTTTGATAGAGGTTCAAATACTGGCTTAGAGAACTCAAGCACAAGCAGACGACCACCCGGCTTTAATACACGGTACATGGAACGCAGTGCTTTATCTTTGTCCGTTACATTACGTAAACAGAAGCTGATTGTAATTGCATCAAAATAGTCGTCAGGGAAAGGGAGTTCTTCCGCGTTAGCCTGAACATAATGAACATTACCAACAATGCCATTGTCACGTAACTTATCACGACCCACGTTAAGCATCGAGTTATTGATATCCGCTAGAATGACATGACCTTTTTCGCCGACGATACGTGAGAATTTAGCCGTCAGATCACCTGTACCACCACCAAGGTCAAGAACACGCTGACCAGGACGAACACCACTGCAGTCGATCGTAAAACGTTTCCATAAGCGATGGATACCACCTGACATCAGGTCATTCATGATGTCGTACTTAGCTGCCACAGAGTGGAAAACTTCAGCAACTTTTGCGACTTTCTCTTCTTTCGCTACGGTGGTGAAACCAAAATGCGTGGTTTCATTAGATTCTAAAGCTGTATTCGATTGCACGCTTGTATCCGTCATTGTGATTCCTCTTCGTACAGTGCATTGAATTAATACGACCTAAGCACTGCGGGCGATTAGTTTACTTTATCCTCATCCGTATGTCTTTCAGCGAACGAGTCATTTTTATCCAAGCTTGCATTTTCTGTGAATTGATCATGATGTGCGAGCTGAGCTAAGTCATTTGAGATGGATTTTTTCACCTCCACTCCGAGCTGCTTAAAGCTTTCTGCCTGACGAATCACATTACCTCGTCCGGTAACAAGCTTATTCATCGCCCCTTGATAATTCTGATTCGCTTTGTCGAGCGCACCACCTAAACTCTCCATGTCGTCAACAAACAAACGCAGCTTGTCATAGAGCTTACTAGCCCGTTCAGCAATGATTTGTGCATTTTGGTTTTGACGCTCATTACGCCATAAATTATCAATGGTGCGTAAAGCAACCAACAAGGTCGTCGGACTGACTAAAATGATGTTCTGCTCCATTGCATCTTTGACTAGGCTTGGGTCTGCCTGAATCGCAACTTGGAAAGCAGGTTCGACGGGAATGAACATCAATACGTAATCTAAGCTCTGGATACCTTTTAGTTGATGGTAGTCTTTCTGGGATAACCCTTTGATATGAGCACGAATTGCAAGTAAGTGGTCACTTAAAGCACGCTCCCTATCATGGTTAGTTTCCGAGTTGAAGTAACGCTCGTAGGCGACCAGTGCCATCTTCGAATCCACCACGACTTGCTTATTCTGCGGTAAATGAACAATGACATCTGGCTGATAGCGTTTTCCAGCCTCGTTCTGTAAGCTGACTTGAGTCTGATACTCATGTCCTTCACGTAATCCCGATTCCGCTAACACCCTTGCAAGTACCACCTCACCCCAGTTGCCCTGCTGCTTGTTATCACCTTTCAAGGCTTGAGTGAGATTCAACGCTTCCTTACTCATCTGTTCATTGAGACGTTGTAGATTCTTAAGCTCATGAACTAAGGTATGGCGCTCTTTCGCTTCTTGATTGAAGCTATCACTAACCTGTTTCTTAAACCCTTCGAGTTGCTCTCTTAGCGGCGTCAGCAAACCATCGAGGCTTTGACGATTTTGCTGATCAACCTTTGCGGTTTTGGCGTCAAACAACTGGTTAGCAAGATATTCAAATTGCTGCTTTAAACGTTCTTCTGCTTGTTCCAGTAACTGTAGCTTCTCATGATTAGATTTATTCTCTTGCTCATGACGTGCTTCCTGCTCACGCAACTGTGCTTCAAGCTGAGATTTTTGTTCACGAAGACGATCTAAATCATCAGCGTACTGCTGGCGTTCTTGTTTCACCGCTTCAAAGTAACGCAGCTTCTCAAGCACCGCCATCAGCTTTCCGTGGGATTGTTTAATTTCAAGAGCCGCTCTATCACGCTCACCATCGAGTTCATCAAGATCTTGCTGAGCTTCTGCCAGCTCCTTCTCTAGTTGTGCTATTTGCGTACTCGCCAACTGTTGATTCGATTCTACTTGTTGTTCAAGGAGCTGTTGGTTAAAACGCATTTTTTGTTTGACCCACCAGCCAACGACCAACCCACTGGTTATTGCACTGATCATTCCACTAACCAGCACGCCTTGATGCTCAAGAATCCATTGCATAATAATGATTTAACTCTTCATATTTCGATAGTTTCAATGGTATTTGACCACTGGATAAATGTCCAGTTTGTCGGCTAGATATCGAACAGCTAGACTAGGCGCTCCGCACTCTGTACCACACCAATGGCTAACGATGTACAAGTCATTGGTTTTATTAAGGAACATCATGAACGAGCGTCGCGCTTTAGGATTAGGTTTATCGGCTGTATTACTCTGGTCAACGGTAGCCACTGCTTTCAAACTCACTCTGGCAGAGTTCTCTCCAATTCAAATGCTTACCATCGCAAGCATTGTCTCTGCCATTGCGCTTTTGGCCATATGTACCGTTCAAGGCAAGCTCAAACTATTACCAAGCACGTTCCTCTCTAACCCTTGGTACTACATACTACTTGGCCTGATAAACCCTCTTGCCTACTACATTATTTTGTTCAAGGCCTATGATTTGTTGCCCGCATCTCAAGCACAGGCTATCAATTACAGCTGGGCGATTACTCTTACTCTGATGGCCGCTGCTTTTTTAGGGCAAAAGATTCGTAAGCAAGATTGGCTTGCCTGTACCTTTAGCTATCTTGGAGTCATTGTGATTGCCACTCAAGGCGATGTTCTCGGTTTGAATTTTGACAGCCCACTTGGCGTTGGTTTAGCACTACTTTCGACTCTGTTGTGGGCAAGCTACTGGATTCTCAATACCAAAAACAAAGCGGATCCAATTGTTGGCGTGCTATTAGGTTTCCTAGTCGCAATCCCTTGTGCTATTGGTTTAACCCTGTATGAAGGCCTTTCCTTTACACAGATATCGACTCAAGGCTGGTTTGCGGTGACCTATGTGGGGCTTTTTGAAATGGGTGTTACTTTCGTCTTATGGCTAAGTGCATTGAAACTCACGCAAAATACGGCGCGTATTAGCAACCTAATTTTCGCCTCACCTTTTATCTCATTGATGCTACTGGCAAGCATTATCGGAGAGCAGATTCATCCATCCACTCTCATCGGGTTGGTCTTAATTATAGTGGGCTTGGTGATCCAGCAGATAAGATTTGGCAAAAAGGATGTTAGCAAACAAGCCATCTAACAAATTCACAACCAATCACTGGCCTATCTATTTAGAACAATTGATAGGCCAGTTCGCTTCCCTGACCACGCACTTTATCAATTTTGGACGCCAGTTCTGGCGATACATGCAGAGCTTGAGCCGCTTTGCTATTGGCTAAATAGCGTTGCTTTTCATGTTCGTCAAACATCGCGTCCCAACTCTGATGAGCATCACGAGCTAAGTACATCAGACAAGCGAGTCGTTTGGATTCAACCGCTTTGGCAGGGTGATTAACATTGGCTATCGCATCCACCAGCTCATTAGGAAACTTCCAACTTTCTGCCAATACTGCGCCAAGCTGCTGAGCATCAACACCAAGCACTTCTCTCTGCACCAAAGCCGCATTTTCTCCATTTGCGACACGCTGACTAATCGCAACCGCTTTTTCCGGTTCTAATGTGTGAATCATTAACTCGCCGATGTTATGCAGAATACCCGTTGTGAACGCTTCATTGGGATCGAGTTTGATATCTTTTGCGATGGTACTGGCGATAGTGGCCACTTCAAACGTGCCAGCCCAGTAGTCTTTAATATTGAGAGTTTCTATTTTTGGAAAGCTACAAGCCAAAATAGAGGATGAGATAAGATTGCGAATGGCTCCGATACCGATACGAACAATGGCATCATTAATATTGGAGGTACCTTTAACGCCTCCAAACTGAGCTGAGTTTGCCATCCTCAACACACGAGCCAGCAGCACCTGATCCATAGCCATTTTATGTGCAAGCTCACTAAAGTCGATTGAGTCACGGTTAACCATCTCGAGCAGTTCTTGCAAAACACTTTCGATACGAGGTAATTCATTTATACGAGATATCAGTGCTTCTTGGCTCATAGAGTTCACTCCTTCGCTACCCTTCACTTTTTATAGGATAAGTGTAGTACCTACGAGTGAACTCTATTCATATTTACTTCACGAAAATTACACCCACTGACCCGCCACAAAGCCCGAGCTCCAGCACCACTGGAAGTTATAGCCGCCGAGCCACCCTGTTACATCCATTACTTCGCCAATAAAGTACAAGCCTTTGATTTGCTTACACTCCATTGTTTTTGAAGAAAGATGATTAGTGTCCACGCCACCCAGAGTCACTTCTGCGGTTCGATAGCCTTCAGTTCCATTAGGCATTACCTGCCAGTTTTCCAAGGTATGGGTGATCTCACCAAGTTGCTTGGTGTTAAATTGTTTAAGCGGCTTATCTTGCAGTACTTTTCTATCGATGAGTACTTCAACTAAGCGCTTAGGTAGCACCTTCGCCAGAGTATTCTTCAGTGTCTGATTTGGGTGCTTCTCAAGTGAGCGTTGTAGCAGTTCATCAATATCAGCTTCAGGCACTAGGTTAATCGTCACCTTTTCTCCTGCCTTCCAGAATGACGAGATCTGTAGTACCGAAGGACCTGACAATCCACGGTGAGTAAATAGCAGCGCTTCCTTGAACATTGTGCCATCTTGAGCAGTGATCTCAGCAGGAACAGCAATTCCAGATAACTCAGCAAATGCTTCTTTATCTTCTTTGTGCAGAGTAAACGGCACAAGACCTGCTGTGGTTGAGATGACCTCTAGACCAAACTGTTCCGCAATCTTGTATCCAAACGGTGTCGCGCCCAGCTTAGGCATAGAAAGTCCGCCCGTTGCAATAACTAACGATTGGCACTCAATCACATTGGTGTTGGCATGCAACACAAAACCATGCTCGGTTTTCTCAATTTGGTGAACATCTTGCTGATAACGTTGTGTAATCGATGGTAAATCGCATTCAGCAAGCAGCATTTTCACTATGTCTTTTGACGTGTAGTCACCAACGCAAAATAGCTGACCATGATCGCGCTCTTCAAACTCAATACCATGTTTGCTGACCATGGAAATAAAATCCCAATTGGTATATTGAGATAATGCCGATTTAACGAAGTGAGGGTTTTGGCACAGGTAGTTATTCGCTGACACATCGTAATTAGTAAAATTACATCGACCACCACCAGCAATAAGAATTTTACGACCTGGCTTTTTAGCATGATCGAGCACTAATGTCTTGCGGCCACGTTTCCCAGCTTCCGCCGCACACATTAGCCCCGCAGCGCCAGCTCCGATGATGACAACGTCAAACTTTTCCGTCATGAATAGCTACTCATTTAAACCAATAAAAAAGGATGTGCGTTATGCACATCCTTAGCAATTTGAAAGGTTATTTTAGCGATATTTACTTTGAATGCCAATTCAACACTCAGAGAATCATCGCTGCGAGCAAGGTGACACCTAGTAGAGAGGTCGACAAGATGAACAGCTCTCGCACTCGATCACACTTACCTGTAAACACTTCATCATGATGGTGATGGTACTCTTTACTCTTGAGGTAGTGAAATAAACGAACTTGCTTAGTGACATTACCGTGGGTAGTAAAGAAGCCGTTGCCATCCACTTGCTGGTAAAGCAAAGGATGAGCCTCTCGCATAATGTAAATGAGTGAGCGCAGCGCGGTAAGATAGCGAACCATGTTCACCAGCGTCACCATCAATAATGCAAATAGAATTGTGTCTGCATTGATCATCTTTTCCTCCCTACATCTTCTAAAATGCCCAGAGAAAAAGACGACCTAAACTAGAGTGTCTTTCGCCGATTACTCAGCAGGGGCATCCATTATTGAAGATGAACCTTCTTTTGCCAAAGCCGCTAAATCTTTATCAATAAAGAACAGCGCTTTACCATCTTCACCAACAAGATCTAACTTATCTAAAATCCCTTTAAATAACTTCTCTTCCTCGTGCTGCTCAGCCACGTACCACTGCAAGAAGTTGAACGTTGAATAGTCTTGTGATGTAAACGCAAGATGAGCGAGCTTATTGATTTTTTCAGTAATCATTTGCTCATGCTCAAAAGTCTCGCGGAATACATCTCCTAGGCTATTGAACTCGTGCTTAGGTGCTTCAATAGCACCCAGAATCGGCATTGATCCTGTTTCACTTACGTAAGTGAAAAGACGTTGCATGTGCTCCATTTCTTCTACAGCGTGCTTACGTAAAAATTCAGCCGCACCTTCGAATCCTTTGTCTTCACACCAAGCACTCATTTGTAAGTATAGATTGGATGAGAAAAATTCGAGATTAATTTGCTCATTCAATTGATCAACCATTGCTTGAGAAAGCATGTACCACTCCTACTAAGTCTATGAAGTTAAATTGACTATATCATGTTCATCACCTTAACACTTTGCTTAGCAAATGTGGATCTGAGATCACTCCTACAAAATTTATCAATCTGAGGTGCTAATCTTTAATCAACACCCTTACAAGGAGATAGCACTATGAGTTATCAACATATTTTGGTCGCTATTGATCTCTCGGAAGATAGCAAGCTCTTGGTCGATAAAGCGGTATCTCTGGCCAAGCCTCTTGATGCTGTAGTTTCATTTATCCATATCGATGTGAACTACGCAGAGCTCTACACAGGCTTAATTGATATCAACCTAGCAGAGACTCAACATCAGGCAATCGAAGCGTCTCAAAAACAACTTCAAGAGCTGGCAGAACACGCCAATTACCCGATTAAGCATACCTTGGTCGGCAGTGGTGATTTGAGTAATGAGCTGTGCGATACAATCAATGAGTTTAATATTGACCTTGTGGTCTGTGGTCATCACCAAGACTTCTGGAGCAAACTGCTCTCTTCAACTCGTCAGCTAATCAACTGTTCTCCTGTTGATATGTTGGTAGTACCACTTAAAGACTGATTGATAGTAAATATTGGTATAAACTGCTCGATAATTTTTGATAATGAGTCTTAGTTATGGGGTATTTATCCGCGGTCACTTTATTGTGGGCTTTCTCTTTTAGCCTGATCGGCGTCTATCTTGCTGGTCAGGTTGATTCTTGGTTTTCTGTATTGATGCGAGTGGCACTGGCCAGTCTCGTCTTCTTGCCATTCTTACGATTTAGAGGTGTCGACAAAGGCCTAATCGTTCGTCTAATGGTCATCGGCGGCTTCCAGCTCGGCCTGATGTATTGCTTCTACTATCAATCTTTCTTGTTACTCTCTGTACCAGAAGTACTGCTGTTTACTGTCTTCACTCCTATTTACGTGACCATCATTTACGACCTCTTGAAGAGACGCTTCTCTCCATGGTACCTCGTGACTGCCGTTATCGCCGTTGCTGGAGCTGCTTTTATTAAATTTGCTGGCGTAAATGAGAATTTTGTTGTTGGTTTCTTGGTCGTGCAAGGGGCGAATATCTGTTTCGCCATTGGACAGGTTGGCTACAAGTACCTAATGGAAAAATATCAGGTAGAACTTCCTCAACACACCATCTTTGGTTACTTCTATCTAGGGGCATTATGCGTTGCAACTGTCGCTTTTGCTCTTATGGGTAATATCGAAAAAATGCCGACAACTAACACGCAGTGGGGAGTCTTGATTTACTTGGGTCTTATTGCTTCAGGTCTTGGCTATTTTGCTTGGAATAAAGGCGCAACCATGGTCAATGCTGGCGCTCTTGCGATCATGAATAATGCCCTCGTACCGGCAGGTCTTATCGTTAACATCGTTATTTGGAACAGAGAGGTTGATGTCACTCAACTCACTATTGGCGGTGCGATCATTTTGCTTTCATTGTGGGTCAATGAAACTTGGGTAAAGAGAAAAGTGCAGCAAAGTCATCAAGCGCTAGAGTGATCTCTTTATAATGCCTCGTACATAAAAAACGCTCTCCTTGTTGGAGAGCGTTTTTTATTGTTCATTTAGTGGATGTTAGAGCCACTTACGACATCCCGCATTTCCGAAATGGTTGCCGCTAAGACCAACGTATTCGGCAATTTTGTCTCAAGCTTTTGCTGCTTTTTGAGCAGTTTTTGTTGCTTCTTGGCCAACTTAAGCAGCTTCTTTTGTTGCTTGTAGTATTTTTTGAGTGTTTTCTTCGCGCGTTTAATTACTCGCTTACTAGGTAAATTACCCAGTTTGGGCAACATAACTTCCGTTTGCTGATTGAGTATTGATGGTTGAGGTTGTGCTACCTTCTCTTTGACACGCTCAACAACCTTTCTAATCGCTTGAGCCTTGTCTGGTGAAGGGATAACTTTAGGTGTCTTCGGCAAAGCTTCGGCAAGTAAAGCACAGTTTTTTTGTTGCTCAATAGGCTGATTTTGACAAGATTTCGGAGGAATTGCCGCTGGTTTACAAAGCGAGGCTTTCGATGATGAAGATCGAGCACATGAACGGCAGACATACTTGGTATCGCTTACCAAGCGGTGAATTTCACCTAAGCTATCAGCGATTTGTTTACGGTTCATCTTACAAAGACGTTTAGTCACGCCACCACCCCAACTAATAATACGAATAATTCTTAGTAAGATATAACCATTTAATCAATAATAAGCAAGCGCAAACATCGCAGAATTAAAACAGCGTTCGCTAAGTCATTGATGCATTGACATAAACATCAAATCGGTTCTTTTTCGTTTCAATCGCCATCGCTGGTTTCTTATCATTCAGCCAGTTTGCGTAGTCCGGTCTTTTCACTACAACCCTTTTAGCTGCAAGGGCTAAGGCAGGTTCTAATAAACCATCAGCGTCGAGGTCTGCCCCAACTAGAGACTGAAAAACTCGCATCTCTTTTTTTACCAGTGCACTCTTTTTTTTGTTTTCTGGGTGAGGATACATGGGATCCAAATACACCACGTCAGGTTGAACAAAGTTAGGATCAGCCGCCAATTGTTCAAGAGCATCATGGCTCGAAGCATGAAGTAATGACATACGTTCACTGACCCAATCGCCGATTTCCGAGTCTTGCTTAGCTCGCTCAAGGCCATCATCTAGGAGCGCTGCGACAACCGGATGACGCTCAACCATTTGAACCTTACAGCCTAATGACGCCAATACAAACGCATCGCGGCCAAGGCCAGCCGTACCATCAAGTACGGTTGGTGTACTGCCTTTGTTTAACCCTGCAGCTTTAGCAATAGCTTGCCCCTTACCACCACCAAACTTACGTCGGTGTGCCACTGCACCACCCGCTAAATCCACATATATCGCACCAAGTTTGGGCTCATCGAGTTTACGCAACTCAAGCCGATGCTCAGTCAGAACTAAAGCAAACTGACTGTCATCACTGTGAGTCAATCCCCAGCGTTGAGTAAGCTCTACAAACCGCTCAGTTTGAGTCTGGTCTTCGCATTGAAGTTGTAGTTGCACGAAGTGCTCCAAAATGTTGTTACGATAAGAGTGCGCAGTGTACTGGATTTTCAATAAGGGTACTAAGTTTTCTCTATCGCCATTAGCTCTTCCACTAACTCCCGCAGTGGCTTAGGTTTGCCAATGATGTATCCCTGAGCATAATCTACGCCCAACTCCATAAGTTGTTCAATGATGTGGGTATTCTCGACAAATTCAGCAACCGTTTTTTTGCCCATCTGACGTGCCAAATCATTGATCGAACGCACCATTAGGTGGTCCATTTCATTCACATCGATATCTCGAACAAATATTCCGTCAATCTTGACGATATCGACGGGTAGCTTCTTCAGATATCCGAATGACGATAGACCTGAGCCAAAGTCATCGAGAGCGATTTGGCAACCCAAAGCTTTTAACTGCGTAAAAAACTCTATCGCTTGATTCATATTACTCATGGCGGCGGTTTCGGTGATCTCTAAGCAGATTTTGTCGCAAGGCACATCTGATTGCGTCAGTTTATCCAGCAAGAAAGCAATAAACTCTTTGTTGCCCATTGAGTGACCAGAAAGATTGATCGCACAGGTACTGAGTTCCTTGAGTGCTTCAGGGTGCGCAGACAGCCAATCTAGTGCTTGTGTCACAACCTGTTTATCAAGAAGGTGAGCAATATTGTATCGCTCTGATGCCGGCATGAAGATGCCTGGAGAGATATACTCCCCATCGGCGTTTTTAATTCGAATTAGAATTTCGAAATGCATGCCCTGCTCTTCACCTGTTAAATCAAGTATTCGCTGGGCAAACAGTTCGATGCGCTGGTTCGCCAACGCTTCATGAACCAGATTGACGCTCTCCATTTCCTGCTCCCGACGACGCAATTCCTTATCGTCGAGACAGTACATGCTGTAGCGATTCCTGCCCTCTTCTTTGGCAACGTGACAGGCTGTATCCGCTTGAGCATGGACCATTTGCGGAGAAGACGCTGTATGGTCAATTAAGCGAATACCAATAGAACAGTTGAGATTAAGACGGATATCTTCCCAAACAAAGGCATGCTCACTGAGAGTGGTAATAATAGTGTCGGCTACTTTCTTAACATCTAGTTCTGTGCAATCCCTTAGCAAGATAGCAAACTCATCTCCTCCCATACGAGCCAAGATGCTGTTGTATGGTAATACCTCTTCCAACATGCTGGCACAAAACTGAATTGCAGCGTCACCAGCCTCATGTCCAGCAGTATCATTGAGAACTTTGAGCTGATCGAGATCGATGTACAGCATGGCATGAGTGCGGGTATAACTTGCTACTTCACTCAGAGCCTTCTCTAGTTCTCTCTCAAAATAGTTGCGGCTGTAGGTTCCAGTAAGCAAATCATGTTGCGCTTGATACTGAAGCTGTTCTGACAATGTGCGCGTTTCAGTTACATCTTCCCCGACAATCAGAATGTGTCCAGATTCAACCAAGGGTCTAATATTTTCCCTAACCCAGACGGTATGACCGTCGGCATGTCGATATTCGATATCACGTCGCCACACACCCTTTATCGCCTGCTTAGGTTGCAATAATACTTGTCTAGGAATGAGTTCATCCTGATTAAAATAGAATTCTCTTAGACGATGACCCAAAATCTGATCCGACTTATAACCAAGCAGTTGTTCGGCAAATTGGTTAACTTGTTGAACACGATTCTGCTCATCCAACGTCAACATCATTACTGGTTGCTGATCATAGTAGTGACTTAGATTCGCTTCTCTTTGATAAAGACGTTCTTCGGTGATTTTCCTTGTCGTTATATCACGAGCTTCAAGTAAAAATTGTTTGCCTCCTTGGGGAGAAGGAATAGGTTTAAGCGCGACTTCCAAAACCATAGAACCATGTTCAGCATGCCAAATCTCAGCTTCAAACTGCGTAACAGAGTCATTGGATGTTTGTCTGAAAAACTCCTGTAACTGCTTTGCTGCCTCTGCTTCCCAATGTCGGTGCTGCCAAATAGGTCTATCGACACTAAAGTCCTGATGGTATAGAAGCTCCTGAAGCTTACTATTGCTCGATGTAATGCAACCATCAGCGTCTAAAACACCGATAAAATGATAACTTTGGTCAAACACCATTTCGATCAATGTCTGACTCTCTTTCGCCATCTGTTCACTACGTTTTATGCGACTCAAATAGTAAATCAGCACCATGATGACGATTGATAGGAAGACAGTCAGACTGCCGACCACTTTAAGTTCTTTGGCATACCTATCGGCAAAATTCTGCGGTTTATTGAACAGTGCAGAGTCCGATTCACCTTCGGCTCCCAAACCCCATTTCATCATCGCTTGGTAGTCAAGCTTGATGTCAGGAGTACCCAGTTTGACGCTTGGCAAAGGCTCAGCAGGGTTACTTAAAGCACCAACTAAAAGGTTGGCCGCTTGTTGTCCATGCTGAAAGCCACTTTGAACCACACCCCCAACGGCACCATAGCCCAGTGCAAGATCGTGCACCATATAAACTGGCGCTTTTGATACCTCATTAAGTCGTTTCCATTTGTGGTGCTCTGCGACAAGTTGGCCGTCAATCTCACGATCATAGATCGAGAAGAGAATGCTATCTCGGCGATTTAACTTAGACACATGTTCAAGAAGCTGCTCATAAGTGTCTGGAATGTAGGAAACAATGCGATCTCGATAATGGGGGTAATTAGCAAGAAACATCCCAACCTGTTTTCGAATCCCCGTGCCACTGACCGAGTGATCGCTAACGATATGAATGAGATTTACTTGCGGTTGAATTCGCTCGATGAGAGAGATGTTGCTATAGATGTCGATATCTTCAGCAATCCCTGTCGCATTTAGGTTCTCATGGAGATTCGGGGTGTAGTTGTTGATACCACCAAAAATAACCGGTATATCGCCTAATTCACTGGCTAGTCGATTCATTAATGCTAATGCGTTGTTATCACTAACAATGATCGCTCTAAATGTCTCTTGTTCGAATTTGGTTTTGTACAGTTGGTACAAACGTTCAAAGTAAGTATCACTTTGTATACGCTTGCTATCGAGGTAGAGAACCCGTATTGGGATGCTAGAGCCCTTCAATTGGCTGTCTAAACCACTTTGAAAAGCGTCAGTCCAAAAAAAGCCCTGGTGGTATGAATGCACAACCAGCACGTCTTGCTCATGCGCTTGGGAAAACGAACTCAAAATTATCGCTAGAAGGAATAGACAAAAACGCACTAAAATGTGTCTCAGAACCAAAAAATTATATCTACTATTGTATCACCACTGGTGATGGTTTGTACTAAGGTCGTAACATTTACGTGAATTACAAGGGGTTACATGCAGGCTAACAACATCAAACTGGATGATCTAGATAAGGCAATCCTAAAAACCCTTATGGAAGATGCACGTACTCCTTATGCGGAAATGGCCAAGCAGTTTGAAGTAAGCCCTGCAACCATTCACGTGCGTATCGAGAAGATGAAATCGGCTGATATCATACAAGGAACCGAAGTAATCGTTGATACCAAAAAGTTGGGGTATGACGTGTGTTGTTTTATCGGTATCAATCTTAATGCGGCTCGAGATTATCACTCCGCACTTGAAAAACTGAATGCGTTAGAAGAAGTGGTTGAAGCGTACTACACCACAGGTGCCTACAACATTTTCGTAAAATTAATGTGCCGCTCTATCGAAGAGTTGCAGTATGTTCTGATTGATAAGCTACAAGCCATTGATGAAGTTCAATCTACCGAGACTTTGATCTCGCTACAAAACCCAATCAACCGAAACGTTAACCCATAAAAAAACTCGCCGAAGCGAGTTTTATCAATTTTTGATCTTATTACTTTGAGGCAAGGTAACTCTTAAGGTCTTCAACAGAAATACCTTGATCTGCAATCTGCTTAGCCAGTGATTCGACCTGCTCACCTTTGCGTGACTCAATCACCTGTTGAAACTGGTACACCATATCTCGAAGAATAGGAAGCGGAACCTGTTTCGCCGCACTACGGATGCGCTCGCCACTTTGGTTGCCCAATTCACTCAACAATTTACCAAACATTATTTTTTCTGGAGAATCTTCCAATTGTTCCAGAACTCGAGCCATCTCATAGGTTGTCATTGACATCGTAGCGATTTATCCACACATACCGATATAAAGAAGCACAAATATACAACGTTTCATTTAATTATCAAAGCGCATCTCGTAAGATTACGCCACCGCATGGTGCCAGTAACGGCCAGTTCTAGACCATAGAATAGCAAGTGCAGGTGTGACAATAAGCATTAAGGTTGCGATCATAATTTGTGGTTCCATACCTAGGCGCTGTACGGTACCGACGACTAAACCCGAACCACTCATTTGAAAAAGCCCTAGCAGTGCTGCTGCTGTACCCGCTTTATCGCCAAATGGGGCAAGCGCTTTACCAGCGGCCGCGCCAAGAATCCATGCAAAACCAATCGAAGACATAAAGATTGGTAGCATAAACGCCATCGCTGTCGCTTGACCTTGCAGAAGCATCATCACCACACCAGCAATTGCCAAAGTTACAATGCCGACAGTCAGTGCCATATGCGTTCCAAATCTATCCATAAATTTTGGCGCACTCATACACGCCACAATATTGATTGCCGCATTAATACCAAACCACATGGTGAACTCATTCATACTAAGGCCAAGATTCTCCATCAGTACTACGGGTGCCGATGTTACATAGCCGAGAATGACCGCCATCGCTAACATACACAGAGTTGCATGAAACAAGAATGACGGTGAACGCACAACATCAAGATAGCGATTGAGTTTGAATACCGGCTCTTTACTCATTTGCGGGTTCGTCTCTTTTAACCCAATCCATAGCATCACTAATACGACTGCCGCAAAGCCGGCCATAAAGCTAAAATTCGATCGCCAACCAAACTGCTGTGTTAACCAACTACCGAGTATTGGGGCAAGCGCAGGGATAAAGCAGATTGCACCATTTAAGTAACTAATCATTTTGCCACTTTTTTGTGGACCAAAGATGTCGCGAACTGTTGCAAAGGCTGCTACCGATGTCGCACACGCGCCTAAGCCTTGTAGCAAACGAGAGACCAGCATCCACTCGATATTTTGAGCGCTCCACGCCAATAAAGCACTGACCGCATAGATGCTTACTCCTCCCAATGCAACAGTTCGACGTCCTAGTTTGTCCGCTAAGGGACCTGCAAATAGCTGACCGACGCCCATAGCAAACAAGAACCAAGTAATCGTATCTTGCGCTAACGCATGTTCCACGTGGAACGTTGACGAAATTAATGGCAGTGCAGGCAGATAAATATCAATAGCCAAGGGGCTAAACAGAACAAGTAATGTAAGAAGCATTAGCTGTTGCTTGGTTGGGTTGGGTGAGGTTGCCGTCTGCACTTGTATCTCCGCTGCGCATGATGAAATTGCTTTTATAGTAGGCTAAACTAGATATGCCTGCTAATGACGTATTGTCATCAAAGTTATTCCTCCTGAGAATTTCTAATGAATATAGAGAAACTTGCTCGTCTTGATCTGAATTTACTGGTCTGTTTACGTGTTTTAATTGAAGAACTTAACGTTACTCGCGCAGCACACCGATTGTGTCTTAGCCAATCTGCTGTCAGTAAGAATCTTGCCAAGCTTAGGGCACAGTTTGATGACCCTCTGTTCGTGCGTCACGCCCATGGCCTAAAACCAACACCTAAAGCGCTGTTTCTTAAACCCAAACTCGAGATACTAATAAATCAATTAGAACAGCTAACACAACCAGAAGAGTTTTCGCCTAGCTCGAGTGATTATCGCTACCAGATTGCCGCTGTTGAAAGTGTCTACCCACTGATCTTACCCCACTTCCTTCCCCAGATATTTAACCGCGCACCGGGCGTCACTATCAGTACTCATGCTTGGTCTGACGACACATTTCGTCAAATACAGCGGGGAGAAATTGACTTAGGCATTACAGGGAAAGATATCGACATCAATGATGCAAAACTCACTATGCTGCCACCTAGCGATATTTGCGAGCAGGAAATATACCGTGATAACCAAATGTGTTTAGTCCGAAAAGAGCATCCTGCTCTGGGGCAAGTTTGGAATCTCGATAACTTTTTGGCTCAGCGCCACGTTCAAGTTCGCTGTGACGGCAACGAAAGATGGTTACTCGACTATCGATTAGCCGACATCGGCAAAGAGCGCGATATCGCGATTACCGTACCTGACTTTAACAGTGCGGCAAGCTTATGTTCTTACACAGACTTCGTATTTACCGCACCGAGTCATTTTGTAAAGCTAGCCTCAAAGCAGCTAGACTTGACTGTCCTACCTTTACCGATGGAATTTCCTCCAATGGCATATACGCTGTTCTGGCACCGTGATAGAGAAAATGACCCAGCATTATCTTGGCTACGACAAATCATTCGGGATAAAACCACTGCTCTTAGATAATTTGCAGCCTGACGGTAAAAAGAGTAGCTTATTCTCATCGTCCAACTGCACGCTTAAACGTTGACACGGACAACTAGACAATAATGAAGGATTACCACAGATGCTTATGACTACAGAACAGCGTTTGGCTGCTATTCGCGATTGGCTCGCACAGAATAATTTAGACGCCCTGCTTGTTCCACATGAAGACGAATACCTTGGCGAATACGTCCCCGCTCACAATGAGCGTCTCCACTGGCTGACTGGATTTACAGGTTCTGCCGGTGTTGCTGTCATTACTCAACACAATGCCGCTATTTTTGTTGATGGTCGCTACACGGTTCAAGTAACTAAACAGGTCCCATCAACGTTGTTCGAATATCGCCACTTAATTGAAGAGCCTGCTCTTGATTGGATACTCGAACATCTTGAAATAGGATGTTCAGTCGCGATCGACCCACGTATGCACAACTCAGCTTGGTTAGATTCAGCTCAAGCAAAACTTGCAGGAAAGCTGGAGCTCAATATTTTGCAAAGCAACCCGATTGACCAGTTGTGGCATGATCGTCCTGCCCCCGTCATTTCGGATGTAAGACTGATGGCGACAGAAGCTGTTGGTCAATCTAGTGAGAGTAAGCGTCAAGAGATCGCTCATTTGGTTGCAAAGGCAGGAGGTCACGCCGCTGTGATAACCGCATTGGACTCAATTTGCTGGTTATTAAACGTACGTGGTCTTGATGTCTCACGCTTGCCTGTTTTGCTATCTCACGCGATTCTCCATGACGATGCGAGTGTCGAATTCTTCCTTGACCCAGCACGTCTACCTAGCAACTTCTCTGAACACGTTGGTAATGGTGTAACCGTCCATCACCCAGATTCACTCAAGGCACAGATCGAAGCGCTTGCGGGTAAAAAAGTGCTACTCGATCCAGCGACCAGCAATGCTTGGTTCAAACTGGTTCTGCAAAATAGCGGTGCGTCAGTCATCAATGCCGCCGATCCTTGTCTAATGCCTAAAGCATCGAAAAACGACGTCGAAATTTCAGGCATGAAAGCTTGCCACGTTAGAGATGGCGTTGCGATGTGTAAGTTCTTGAGTTGGCTAGATTCAGAAGTAGCGACGGGAAATCTTCACAATGAGGCGCTACTGTCTGACAAACTTGAGCAATTTAGAAAACAAGACCCGACACTTATGGATCTTAGCTTTGACACTATTTCCGCAGCTGGCAGCAATGCCGCAATGTGTCACTACAACCATGAGAATCAACCTGAGCCTGGAGTACTTCAACTAGACAGTCTTTACTTGGTTGATTCTGGCGGTCAATATCTAGATGGCACCACAGACATCACGCGTACCATTGCTATCGGAAAACCTAGCGACGAAATGATTAAGCAGTTCACGCTTGCATTAAAAGGTCACATTGGTGTCGCTCGCGCTCGTTTCCCTAAAGGTACTCGAGGATACCAGATTGATACTCTAGCTCGTCAGCACTTATGGGCCGAAGGCTACGACTATGACCACGGTACCGGACACGGCGTGGGGCATTTCCTCAGTGTTCATGAAGGACCCGCTAGCATATCTAAAAAGCAAATTGATGTGCCTCTCACTCAAGGTATGGTTTTGTCTAATGAGCCAGGTTACTACCGCGCTGATGCATTCGGTATCCGAATTGAGAACCTAGAGCTTGTTGTCGAAACACCGACTAAAGGCGACTTCCCTGTACTCAGCTTTGAATCGCTAACACGTTGCCCAATTGATATCAGAAACATCAATGTTGATATGCTGACACGTCCAGAACTCGCGTGGCTAAACGACTACCACCAAAAAGTGTGGAATGATATCAGCCCACTGGTCGAAGGTGATGTCAAAGAGTGGCTAAAGAACGCGACTCAGCCTCTTACCCATTCATAGAGTAAGTTCTTATACTTATAAAAAGGCTCTCCGACCGGAGAGCCTATTATTATTCATCAATTCTATGTCGATGTTTCACGTGAAACACTCTAACCAGAATATGCACAATGCCAATCTCGCCACACCGGATCTAAACCTTTCGACCTAATCATTGCTTCAATTAAATCCGCGCCTCTCTCATCACTGATCTCAAACTGTTCAAGCTCCGCGTCATTTGAAGCGTATCCCCCAGGCTGAGTTTTTGACGCCGCTGACATACTCGTAATACCTAGTGATAAAACATTATCTCTAAACTGAGGTGACTCTCTGGTAGAAAGTGACAACTCAACTTCTGGATTGAGCAATCGATATGCGCAAATAAGCTGGACTAACTGTTTATCGCTCATAACAGATTTCGGTACAACGGAGCTTTCTCCCCCCTCACATGGTCGCAGCCGAGGAAAAGAAATTGAGTAACGTGATTGCCAATACGTCCGTTCGAGATAGTCGAGATGTGCTGCAACGTAAAAACAATCAGTGCGCCACTCATCCAAACCAATTAGAGCTCCGATACCAATTTTGTCGATACCAGCCTTAGCTAATCTATCTGGCGTATCCAACCTAAAGTCAAAATCCATTTTATTGCCACGCAAATGATGTTTGGCATAAGTGGAAGCGTTATAAGTTTCCTGATAGACCATGACCGCATCCAAACCGAGTGTTTTAAGCTCTGCGTATTGATGCTCCTGTAATGGCTGAACCTCCATAGCTAAGTAGTTAAAGCGCTGCTTTATTAGTGGAACCATCTCCCTAAAGTAGTTCATGCCTACCTTAGTCTCATGCTCACCAGTTACCAGCAGCACATTGTCAAACTTCATACGCTTTATCGCCTCGACTTCTGCCTCGATTTCTGGCTTATTCAATGTGCGACGTTTAATGCGATTCTCCATAGAAAATCCACAATAGGTACAAGCGTTGGCACATAAGTTTGAAAGATAGAGCGGTATATAGAGCGACATCGTGTTACCAAAGCGTGTACGTGTCGCTGAATATGACAGTTGGGCCATTTGCTCAAGATAGGGCTCTGCTGCTGGAGAGATTAGCGCTTTAAAATCTTCCAAGTCTCGCCGGCTCTTAGCCAAAGCATTCTCAACGTCTTTGGCGGTTTTGGCATAGATCGACATCGAAATATCATGCCAATTGTATTTTTTGTACTGTTCAACAAAACTCATTCGCTCTCCTCACTGCTGTTTACGACAGTTGATCGAGAAATGATGTGAGAGGACTAGATGCAATCGCATGGTTTGCTTTTCCTGCGAGTCCTGCTTCAAATGCCATGCGACCAGATTCGACGGCCAATTTGAATGCTATCGCCATCTCTACAGGATGAGTAGATGCCGCAATCGCTGTGTTGACAAGCACGGCATCTGCACCCATTTCCATCGCGAGTGCAGCATGAGATGGTGCACCAATACCAGCATCGACAACAACGGGGACATTCGCTTGGTCAATAATGATCTCAAGAAAGTCGCGCGACACAACACCTTTGTTGCTGCCGATTGGCGCTCCAAGAGGCATAACAGCAGCGCACCCTACTTCCTCTAAGCGCTTACATAACACCGGATCAGCATGGCAATAAGGTAGAACGATAAAACCATCTTTAACCAGTTGTTCTGCTGCAAGCAGCGTCTCTATTGGGTCTGGCATTAGGTACTTAGGATCAGGATGGATTTCCAACTTAAGCCAGTTGGTTGCTAACGCTTCCCTCGCTAAATGAGCTGCGAAGATTGCGTCCTTTGCGGTTTTTGCACCAGAGGTGTTCGGAAGTAAGTTAACACCTGCATTGATAAGTGGCTGCAAGATATTATCTTGCTTATCGTTAACATCAACACGCTTAAGAGCCATAGTGGCTAACTCAGAGCCAGATGCCTCAATGGCTTTTACCATCAACTCACTATTGGCGAACTTCCCTGTTCCGGTAAACAGACGAGAGCTAAATTTTTTGTCGGCAATTTTAAGCATTGATTCAGCCCCCTGCTATAGCTTGAAATAGAGAGATGCTGTCTCCCTCAATGAGAATGGTATTGCTCCAGTCACTGCGTGGCACAACCTGATTATTGATCGCAAATACGTACCCAGAATCCGTAATGGCAAACTGGGTCACTATGTTTTCTAGGTTACAGCCAAAAGGTACAAGCTGTGGAATTGAATTGATCTCAATGGTTATCGTCGAACTACTGGTACTATCTAGCGAATTAGACGACACCGAAACTTTATTTGATGTACTCATATTTGCACCTCTGAAACTTTAGTCTGACTTAACGACCCACAAGCAGAACATTGACTATCTCTGTTTATCGATAAGGTTTGCCAAGCAAGCTTTAACCCATCAAATAGATGTAAGGTTGCGGGCTGAAAGTGAAACTTGCCGGTAACTAAAAGCTGAATTGCCGCGATGGCTTGATAGTTACCCATTGTGCCAACAACAGGACCCAGCACTCCGCTCTCGCTGCATCTAACCGGATGTGTTAGCTCATCGAACGGGAACAAACAGCGATAACAGCCATTTTCGGAGTCGGAATTACGATAATCGAATACGGAAAACTGACCTTTCCATCCTATTGCCGCGGCCGTGATCAGAGGTTTGCGCTGTTCAATACAAGCTTGATTGGTCATCTGTCGAGTCGTCATGTTGTCGCTACAATCCAAAACGACATCAGCAAGCATGACCTCGAGACTCAATTGCCGACTATCTAGTCGTCTATTGATCGCTCTAATAGCAACGTTAGAATTCAACGCTCTAATTTGCGTTTGAGTCGCAATGACCTTTGGTCTATTGACGTCCTGCTCCCGATATATGACTTGACGATGCAAGTTACTCGGATCAACCACATCATCATCGACAATCACTATCTTTCCTACCCCTGCGCCGGATAGGTATAGACTCGCAGCACTGCCTAATCCACCACAACCGATGATTAATACGTGTGCTTCTGATAACGCCAGCTGCCCTAGTTCAGCAAACTCAGGTAAGGCGATTTGGCGCTGATATCTAACAAATTCTTCATCACTTAGCATGTGTAAGTTCCTCTGAATTGTTTTTGTCTCGAACGCTGTGCTTACTCATTACTTGTTGAAAAAACTCTATAGCCTGCTCTATTGAGTCAGCTTCAGTGATTGCTCTGACTACCGCGAGACTGGAAACCCCACACTGCCAAACTTGATGCGCATTTGTTTGATCAATACCACCAATCGCTACGGTAGGAAGTCCTTGGTTCCCATGATAAGGAATGGTATCGATCAATTGCTGGTATAGAGCCAACCGAACCAATCCTTGTGGTAATGAAGGCATTTGCTTTGTGGTTGTTGGGAATATATGCCCTAAGGCGATGTAACTCGGATAAATCTGCGCTATACGTAGCAACTCATAATACCCATGTGTCGACAGCCCAAGACATACTCCAGCTTCTCTCAGTAGATCGAGGTTGGACTGCTCTATATCTTCTTGTCCAAGATGAACACCGAAGGCACAGTGCTTTATCGCCAGCTGCCAATAGTCATTGATAAACACCTGAGCGTGGTACTGGCGACCAAGCGCTACAGCTCTTTCTATTTGCTGCTCTAAATCATGCCGATGTGGATCTTTAATTCGTAGCTGAATCGTCTTCACGCCTAACTCAAGTAAACGCTCGATCCATTCAACACTGTTAACAACAGGATATAGACCCAACGCTAACTTCGATAACGATGGAAAAGATAAGGCTTGATTTGCAGTCGACCAATTCACATCAATACCAAGTCGTGAATCAGTTAAAACAGGTACAGGAAAATGAGCATAGGAACTTGGCCATGTTTTGTTGAACCCCATCCTTGGATTGGAAAGTGTTTCACGTGAAACATCATCACAGGAAGCCAACATTGCTCGGGCTAATGTCAGTGCATCTTCAATAGGAAAGTCCAGAGCAAGTAGTGTCAGCACCCACACAAAATGCGCTTTGGGATGAAACAAGAGCGAAGGCGCAGCGGAAAGTGCTCGCACCTCCCCTGTGTCTGGATGCCTCCAGATATCGAACTGCGACAGAATGCAACTTACATCGCCTTGCTCAGCATCTTCTACATCGATATAAATAGAATTCTTGGGTTGCTCTAGATATCTCTCAATATCAATCGAACCATGATAGTAAAGCACGTAATCTAGAAGCACCTGACCATCATGCTTAGATATTAAGTCTGTACTGATGTGAGTGATATGTTGGTCGCGAACAAGTTGGAAATGTAGAGTTGGGCTAACGCCCAACTCAATACACTCGATATCAAATCCTTGTTCTCTAGCCAACAACAGACATTGCTGAACATTCCCCGTCATTGCAATACATGACGCAGGTATAAGGATTTTCATCACTACTCTGCTACCTCTGGCTGAACAGCAGGATGGTACAACTCTGAACCTGTAGAACGAAATTCTGCCGATTTTTGACGCATTCCTTCCAGCGGGTCATCGAGCATTTTTATCGATATAGCTTGATCTGCTGCCACCTGTTCGGTGTCTTTAGCATACTCACGAACTTCCTGTGAGATCTTCATAGAACAGAACTTAGGACCACACATTGAACAGAAATGAGCAACTTTGCCCGACTCTTGTGGCAGAGTCTCATCGTGGAAAGCACGCGCTGTATCTGGGTCTAGCGCTAGGTTAAATTGATCCTCCCAACGGAACTCAAAGCGAGCTTTTGACAAAGCATTATCACGAACCTGGGCACCAGGATGCCCTTTCGCTAAATCTGCCGCATGTGCAGCAAGCTTGTAGGTAATCATCCCGGTTTTAACATCTTCTTTGTTAGGCAAACCAAGATGCTCTTTTGGCGTCACATAACAAAGCATTGCGCAGCCATACCAACCTATCATCGCAGCTCCAATACCAGAGGTAATGTGGTCGTAGCCTGGAGCAATATCAGTTGTGAGCGGACCAAGTGTATAAAAAGGGGCTTCATGACAGTGTTCTAGCTGCTGATCCATATTCTCCTTGATCATATGCATTGGGACATGGCCTGGCCCCTCAATAATGACCTGAACATCGTATTCCCAAGCTATCTTGGTGAGTTCACCAAGCGTGCGTAGCTCAGCAAACTGAGCTTCATCATTAGCATCAGCAACTGAGCCTGGGCGAAGACCATCACCTAACGATAGTGCGACATCATACTTCGCGCAGATCTCGCATATCTCGCTAAAGTTCGTGTAGAGGAAGCTTTCTTGATGATGAGCTAAACACCATTTGGCAATAATGGAACCGCCCCGCGAAACGATACCTGTTACTCGTTTGGCCGTCATTGGCACATATCGAAGAAGAAGTCCGGCATGAATAGTAAAGTAATCAACACCTTGCTCCGCTTGTTCGATTAGCGTATCACGCATCACCTCCCAGTTAAGGTTTTCGGCAATACCGTTCACTTTTTCAAGAGCCTGATACATAGGAACCGTACCAATTGGCACTGGACTGTTACGCAATATCCACTCTCGTGTTTCGTGTATATTGCGCCCTGTTGAGAGATCCATAACCGTATCGCCCCCCCAACGAGTGGCCCACACCAACTTCTCAACCTCCTCCTCGATAGACGATGTAACCGATGAATTGCCGATATTAGCGTTGACCTTAACTAGAAAGTTTCGGCCAATAATCATAGGTTCAGACTCTGGATGGTTGATATTAGATGGGATTATTGCGCGTCCATGAGCAACTTCATTACGAACAAACTCAGCGGTAATGTCTTTGGGCAAGTTGGCACCGAAACTTTGACCAGGATGTTGTTGATTAAGCACTTCATCACGATACTTGGCGCGTCCCATATTCTCGCGCAAAGCGATGTACTCCATCTCAGGAGTAATTAATCCTTTACGGGCGTAGTGCAGTTGAGTCACACAGTGACCGACTTTAGCGCGTCGAACTCTTGGTAGATTGCCGTAACGAAGGTCATCTAACGTTTCGTCTGCCAATCGCTGCTTAGTGTAAATCGAACTGACATCGTCAAGAATTTCAGTATCGCTACGCTCTTCAATCCAAGTTTCTCTAAGCTTAGGGAGTCCGTTATACAGATCTATTTTGTGGTTTGGATCGGTATAGACACCGGAAGTGTCATAGACGCGTACAGGTTCATTAGGCTCAAAGATGGGGGATTCTTTAGTGCCACCGATTAGACTATCAGACAGCGTGATTTCTCGCATAGGGACCTGAATGTCAGGACGAGTGCCCTCTACGTACACTTTTTGTGAATTAGGATACGGTTGAACAGACAACGTATCGATGAATTGTTTAGCTTCCAGTCTCGCTTGTTTGCGACTCGACATAGCATTTTTCCTTGCTTGTTATTCTAGATAAAAAGATTTTGGATAAAAATGCTTGGCGGAAAGATGCGACAAGAGGTATCGAAAACAGTGCTAAAAGTATGACTGTTTACAGAATCGATATTTGATATTAACCAGTTTGATACTGGTTAAGGTATCTTCTCTTGTTCCCTTCGCAGATACTAATCTGATCAGGTTCAACGGATCCCGAATTAACGGTCTCAGCCTTATGGCACTCCGACAAGTAAAGCGAGTATATAAAATCGGCTTGGTTAAACCAAGCCGACCTGTACAAAAATTGTTAAAAAAATGAACAAAAAATCACTACGAACTTTTGACCAGTAGATGAAATCCTACCCAAGCAGCAGAGATACTCAACGCGACATTGAGCAACACGTTCAGTCCCATCTTGAAAAATGCGCCTTGCTGCATGAGTAAAACGTTATCCATCGAAAAAGTAGAAAACGTAGTCAAGGCACCTAAGAAGCCAAGACCGATAATCTGTCTCCATGGCTCTGGTGCAAGAAGCTCGTTCTCAAACGCTGCAATCAGCAAGCCCATTATAAAAGAACCCACCACATTAACGGTTAGCGTACCGTATGGAAAGCCTCGACCAAACAGCATGATACATAACTCAGATATCAAATAACGCGAACAAGCACCAAAGGCACCCCCCACTGCGATAAAACCAAGAATAGAAAGCTGACCCATAACTCCCCCAAAAACTATTTTCTGGTTGATATTGTATCGATCATCGATAAATAATCGACCAAAATTCATAGCATCTTAAATCAAACAAAGTTTGAAATTTAAAAGGTTACAGGTGTCACTAATGGAGCTGGAATATTATCTTTGCTCATACCCTCCCACTCAAATACAAAATCAATTAACTCTGCATTATTAAGATCAAGCTTAGGAATTGGATTCAAGGGAATAACGGGAATCACTGACTGATCAGGCAGATCAGATTCGATCACCGAAAAGGAACAGAGAGGAAATGGAAAAGGCCCTTTCATCTGACGCACAAAAATGCGCTCTCCAGCCGCTGGAGCGATAAAGGTGATATCAACCCTCATTCCGGGTCTAATCTTATGCTGAGATAGCTTATAGAGCGTTCTAATCATAGACATAATTACCCAGCTCATCCCGAGACCCAATTAGCGTACAAGCCGGAAGAACAGAAAGGGCTGAGAAT
The DNA here is from genome assembly GCF_050113655.1 of Vibrio sp. TRT 29B02. Classification (NCBI taxonomy): domain Bacteria; kingdom Pseudomonadati; phylum Pseudomonadota; class Gammaproteobacteria; order Vibrionales; family Vibrionaceae; genus Vibrio; species Vibrio sp. TRT 29B02. Next base: position 88 of record NZ_JBNJOJ010000033.1, on the reverse strand, counting down.
GCAAAAAGGCCCTAGTCTTTCGACTAGAGCCTTCTTAATTATGGCAGGGGTGGAGAGATTCGAACTCCCAACACGCGCGTTTTTTTGG
>NZ_JBNJOJ010000032.1:0-53689 GCF_050113655.1 Vibrio sp. TRT 29B02 | reverse complement strand
CCATGGGAATATTTAATGAAGAATGAACAAACCGAAACCTCTAATTATGGGCGCAACTAATTAGGGGAGGTTTACATTGGTGCCATGGAACATCAAAGGCTTAAAATCAGCTAAATAGTAAAGAAACGGAAGGCTAATCACCTTCCGTTTTTTTAATTATTTTGATTGAGATTTGAAAAGGTGTTACGGATACGTTTTAAGGAAGAGGTTGCACTGTCACCCATCAAGGCGGTGACTCTAAAGAACAAAATATCAAACAGCATCATTTGAGATAATTGAGGAGTGATCATGCCTAATTCGTGGTGGCGCTCTTGGTAAGCAAATGGCAGCACAAGATCCGCCATTTTGGTTGTTGGTGTTTTTCCATAACGAGTAATCGCAGACACCGTGCAACCTGATTGTTGAGCAATTTCGAGTGACTGAAGGACTTCTTTAGTTTGCCCTCGGGTGGTAAAAGCCAGAGCAAGATCTTTTTCCGTCAACATACTCGCGTAGGCACGTTGAACATGCGTGTCTGAGTTAAAAAGTACGTTTTTATTAATTCGAATGAGCTTTTGACAAGCATCAGATGCCACGACACCGGATGAGCCGACGCCAAATAGCGCAATTTTTTCAGCGTTGACGATAGCATTTGCAAGCTGTTCTAACACTTCAGGTTCAACAACTTTAATGGAGTTTTCAACATTCTTGCTAAATAGATATCCTGCTTTTTGGATCACCTCAGAAGGGGAGTCATCTAAGCGGACGTCGCTGTATAGAATTTCTCCTACATCGTGTTTTTGAATCGCTAAATATTCCAGCTTGAATTCGGAGTATCCTTTGTATCCAAGATGTTGTGCGAAGCGGATGACAGACGCATTACTCACACCACACTGTTTCCCTAGAGCGATGGCGCTAAGTGTAGAGATGTTGTTTTTTTTATCGTTCAGAAGAAATCCAGAAATTTTCTTTTCTGCTTCACTACCATGTACCGATAGTGTTTCCAACCTAGGAATAAGATCTGACATATAGACGCCTGAAATATATGTTGAAGTTTAAAGAATGTTGCTTAACATCATAATCAATATGCTTACACATATCACGCTTAACGTCGTTAAATACAACTTGGTTTCAGAGAGTTGTTTAAGCAACAACGTTGAAAGTGGAACACCAAGCAAAGACCCAACAACCAAGGTAAACGCAGTAGGGATATCACTTTGGCCTCCTTTCGCGTAAATGAAAGAGGTACTGGCCGATAAAGCCAATGCAATAACAATAGACGAGCCAACGGCTTTTTTTATCCCAATACCTAAGTAAGAATTAAGTACTGGAAGAAGCAATACGCCGCCACCAATGCCAGTCGTTCCTATGATAAGCCCACAAAAAGCCCCCAAACTTGAAGCGCGACGATAAGACCAATTTGATGTAGCGGATAACGCCATTGTTTGCTGCTGAGGGTGTTGGCTTTTCATATATTTGCGCATGAGTGAAAAAAGGGCATAAAACATCATCAACACAATGAGAACTTGTGTGATGGTGGAAATCAGTTGGTTATAGTCTTGATGTTGATGCAAATACACGACCGTTGAAGCACTTAACATTCCAATAGGAATCGCCCCAAGCAGAATGCCTTTAACACTGCGCCAGTCAACATTGGCGGCTTTGATATGGCAAAAACTCGCATTCACTTTTACTAATGATGCGATCAGGCTTGCGGTTCCGACCGCAAGCACTGGTTCCATATGAAATACGAACTGAAGAAGTGGGATGATAAGAATTCCACCGCCCACACCGGTTAACCCCATTGCTAGCCCAAGCACCAATCCCATCGCAAGCTGAAGTAATATGCTATAGCTGGTGGCGTTACTGAGTAAGAGTGAAATGAATTCCATGCGTCCAACCTCAGTCGTTAGATACCATCTTCTGATGAATTATCTTGGCGTGAGGCTTCTAGTGCGTCGGCTAATCGTGTCAGTCCGTTATGCCCACTGACTACTGCTGTCTTGGCAAATTCAATTAGATCTAAATCTTCTCGTTCTAACAACATCTCGACACACAGTTGTAAGTTGGTGCCTGAAATCACTTCGACATCATCTCTCTGCAGGGCGATTTGTGAGGCCACTCGGAATGGGCTGCCACCTAATAAGTCGGTGAAGAAAACTACGCCGTCTGTGGTGTCTAGTTTGTCGACTTCTTTCAGCATCAGGGTTTCGAGTTCAGGAACAGAAATGCCTTCAACAAAATCAATGGTTGAGAAATTAGGTTGGGCACCAATAATTTGGTGAATTGCTTGGCCTAAACCTGAGCCAAAATGACCGTGACCAACGAGAATTACAGCTATCATATTTCGTCCTATGAATGAATTAGGTTAAGAATGCGGGCAAAGCCCGCATTAGAGGCCACAAGAGCCGTTATAAAATGCCGATGTAATGACCACCGATACCGAACAAAATCATCAGGAATATGATCTTCGTTGGAGAGAGGCCTTTCATAAGTAGGCGGTAAGTCAGGAGTACGAACAGTACTGGTAGAATGTTCGGGACAATTTTATCCAGTAAGTCGGTTTGGATATTAAAGGTCGTGTCCGCATAACCAATGGTGGCTGTAGTCTTTAGTTTTACAAACTGGGCAGACATAGCACCAATTACCATAATACCGACGATGGTTGCAGAGCGAGCCATCGCAACGGTGTGGTCTTTCAGCTTGTCCAGTGCTTTCAAGCCGGACTCGTATCCATACTTGAACAACGGAATTTGTATGCTTAGTCGGGTGACGTTCAGTAGCAACAGATAGAAAATGGGCGCTAATGCCACATTATCCAGTGCTAAAGAAGCCGCAATGGCTGCACTAATTGGTTTTAGCGTAAGGTTAAACATTGCATCGCCAATTCCTGCAATGGGGCCCATTGCCGCCACTTTAAACGCACGAATGGTTTCTACTTTTTGTTTACTCTGCTCCATTGCAAGGACAAGGCCCAGAATAAACGTCACCAAATAAGTGTGTGAGTTAAAGAAGTCCATGTGAGCCCGCATTGACTCGCCTAAACGTTCTTTTTGCTTGTGGATATGCTTTAAACCCGGCGAAATCGCCCAGAGAAAGCCACACGCTTGCATCCGCTCGTAGTTAAATGAAGCCTGAATAAAGAGTTGTCGCCACAATATTTTCCTAACCACACTCTTGGGCAGTGCATTTGAGCTTGTCTTATTTTGTTCGGCAACAGATGCTTGTTGAGTTAGTTGTTCTGACATCTTAAATACCTCCGCCTTGGTTTTGGTTTGATGTAACAGCTGGCTTATTTTCTTCTATTCGTTGTCGCGTCATGTAGTCAATGACGGCGATACATGTAGCGAAAATAGCGATAGCAAGTACCGGAAGATTCAAATATGTCATGGCTGCAAACCCGGCAACAAAGTAGGGGATGAATGCCTTTTTAAACATGATCTTAAGTAGCATCGCAAAGCCAAGTGCTGGCATTAAACCCCCCGCTATTTTAAGACCAGTGATGATGCCTTCAGGAACGTAGGTAATAATGGTGTTAGCAACTTCTTCGCCAAAGTAAACAGGCAGTACAGCGGTGATAAAATAAAGACACCCTAAAGAGAGCATGCCTAAATGATTGATACGGGCGATCCCTTTATCATCACCTTGTTGTGCTAAGTCGTCAGCTTTGTGCATTAAGCCTGAGAACACGGTAAATTGAAGTACGATCAGTTGTTGCATCAAGATAGCGAACGGTAGTGCAATACCCACCACGACTTCTGGAGCAAAACCGCCTTGAATTGCGAATGCTGTACCTACCACAGCACCGATGGTGACATTGGGTGGCTGCGCACCAGCAATGGGCACTAAGCCAAGCCATGCAAGCTCAAGTGCCGCACCTACTGCAAGGCCCGTTTGGTAATCACCTAAGATCAAACCAACAACAGGGCCGGTTACGATAGGGCGTCCAAAATAAAACTGCCCGCTATAAAAGTCGACGCCTGCAAAGGCCGCCCACAGTCCGATTAATAGTATTTCAAACATATCTATCCCTTATATGCGTCGTAGAGTTCAAAAATATCCAGCTTGTCTTCTTCAGGCATACGCTGGATGGCAAAACGTACTCCGAGTTCTTTAAGGCGCTTGAACGCTTGCATGTCGTTGTCATCAACCGATACGGTGACATGAATCTGTTTTTTTCCCTCGGAGAAGTGCATGTTGCCAATGTTGATGTCATTGAGTGGCACCCCACCTTCAACTAAGCGAACCACGTCTTGAGGCGTTCTTACGATAAGAATAATATGCTGCTCTGGTGAGGCGTTGTGGATGACATCGATGGTTTTTTGAATGGAGAAAAATCGTACGCCCATGTTTCCTGCTGACATAGTCATCAGGTTTTGTTGTACTGAATCTTGTGCAACATCATCATTGGCGATGACGATCAGATTGGCACCGGAGTGATGGCTCCATGCCACTGCAACTTGACCGTGGAGCAAACGATTGTCAACTCGAGTTAGGTTGATACCCATAGTGTTCTCTCTTTCTAATGTTATTTTAGTTACTGGTGTGGCGCTGTTTAGCGGTAATAAGTTGTTCTTCTAGTGTTTGGAATTCGTTCTCAATGCACTTAAGTGCTTGCTCATAGGAGACTTTTCCTAGGCACATAAGCGCTGCAATTCGAGGTTTATATTGAGCCTTTTCGAGAAATTGTTTGGCTTTCTCCACTGGGATTTGGCAGATGGAGGCGACCATATTCTCTGCGCGATAAATCAGCTTTTCGTTGTTAGCAACAAGATCGATCATCTGGTTGTTATAAACTTTGCCTAAACGGGTCATAACGGTGGTACTGATCATGCCCAGCAGCATTTTTTGTGCAGTACCACTTTTCATTCTCGAAGAGCCGCTTAGCACTTCAGGGCCAACGTCAGGTGCGATTGCAATTTTAGCTTCTTGTTCCATTGGGGATGTGCCACGAGTACAAATGGCAATAGTTAAGCAACCCATTTCATTGGCGTATTTCAGCGCTGAAAGTGCAAACGGGGTTCGTCCACTGGCAGAAATACCGATGACCACGTCGACAGGCTTGAGGTTTCGATATTCTAATGCGCTGATCGATAAGGTATCGCTGTCTTCCACATCTTCGACAGCGGCTAGCATGGCATCTAACCCACCAGCGATGATCGACTGAACCAGTTCTGGACTGGTACCGAAGGTAGGGGGACATTCAGCACTATCCAGAACGGCCAGACGACCACTCGTTCCGGCGCCGACATAAAATATCCGACCACCGTTGAGTAGTTGCATGCAAATCGCATCCACGGCTTTTTCTACAGCAGGAAGTTGTTTTTCAATGGCGCTAGCTACCGTTTTATCGTGTGTATTGATGGTTTGTAGGATTTCAAACGTACTCATTTTTGAAAGCCCTAATGTTTTTGAATTCATTTCATTTTCAATCAATGCATCAATCTTGGTGTCTCGCATAAATTCAAATCCTTATTTATAAACTTATCTGGAGTTTCATTACCGTAGCTTCTTTTTAGTGTGTAATGAAAGTACATTTGTGATTTTATAAATAGATGTGTGAGTTATGTCATAAGAGTACAATTATTAAGTACACTTATGAATTAATGTTACATACTGATGCTGTTGATTATGGGAAAGGTTTTTTTGTAGTCAGCATTTAGATTCTCGCAGGTAACAGGTAGGGGGCTATTTAGGGTTCGTGTTCGAGAATAGTGTTCAAACATTTAATCCTTACTTGATAGAAGGAATTGGTGACAAACATGAAAAAAATGATAGTACTTAAACTAAGCGCTCTTACGGTGAGTTTGGGGCTTTTAGTGATGCCTATAGCAATCGCGACGCCTTTAAATACAACGTTTTCCGCTACTGCCTCAGTTCAGAATGACGCAGATATTCGCGATGGTGTAGCACAGCAAATGGCAGCGTATATCGATGCCACAAAGCCTAGTGTGACTGACGTAGGCAATTGGATTGTTCCGATATCGGAAGGCGGAGAGTTTAATCCAGAGACCGGTCAATGGTCGGATATTGACTATGTATCCTCAACCGCAGCAGCTTTTCCTGTGACCGAGCATTTAGATCGCTTGGTGGCTTTAGCGCGTTGTTACACCAACACTCAATGTAACGAAAGTACATCTCCAGTATTGCTTACAACCATTTCAGCGGGAATGAGACACTTTGCAGAAGCTCAATATACTCATACAGGCTGGTGGTTCAATTACATTGGTATTCCCCACAAGGTAGGTGAATTGGTGGTGTATGTCAGAGCGAATCAAATCCCGGTCAATGCGGTAGATTACCAAGCGTTAGTTGACGCGAAATACCTGAATGCTCGAAGCCACTGGAGTTATGGTCGAGGAGCCAATGCGATTGATATTGCCATAGCGAACATGTATAGCGGCGTGGTAAGAGACAACTCAGAAAGGTTGAGCTATTACAGTAATGAAGCACTGAATGAAGTTGGTCGTAATGATATTGGGATCAATGCAGATAAGAGTTTCTTTGCTCATGGTCCGATGCTTAATACTAACTCTTATGGGTGGGTTTTGGTCATGCGGACACTTCAGGTTGAAGCGTTTACGCGCGGTTATTACTCGATGAGCACCAATAGCCAAAACTCGTTAGAAGGTTTTATGGATCAAGGCATGTATCCCACATTCCGTGGTCGCTATCATGACTATCTAACGGGTGGACGAGGTGGTGTTTCAAGAGAAAACAACCTTGGTCGCGGGTTCTCTACGGATGCATTACAACGACTCAATCCTGATAGAGCTGAACACTTTGAACTGGTTAATAAAGTGACCAGTGGACAAGTATCTGCAGCTCAAATGCCGTACCGGGGCGTGAAAGGGTATTGGAATGGCGATTATTTGCTTAAAAATGAACAGGCTTATCAATATTCTGCACTCACTCATTCCAATCGAACCATGGCGATTGAACAGGGCAATGGTGAAAACTTACTAGGCGCTTTGATGTCTATGGGATCGCATTCCATCCGTTTGTCAGGAGATGAGTACTACAACATATTTCCTTTGTGGGACTGGTTGAAAATCCCCGGCGTGACTGGAAGAGAAGGCCAGTCGATGAACGTAGGCTGGAATAGCAAAGGTATTGCATTCTCTGGTGTTATGTCGGCTGCAAACAACGCCATCATGGTACATAGCCAAAATAAATTTGGGGTCAAGGTTAAGAAAGCGAACTTCGTTTTCTCCGACGCTATTGTTGCGATGGCCTCAGAGGTCACTTCCAGTCAAGCTGGTCTGGTTACTACATCCCTTGAGCAAAATTGGTTTCGCGATAATGTGACCATTGGGCTTAGCGATGGGAGTACAGACTCTTTAACTTTGGGTGAAAATAGCTATAGCGGCGAAGAGCTGGCCTACCTGCTGCATAATGGTACGGCTTATGTGCCGCTCGACAACAATACCTATAAGGTCAGTGTTGAAGAGCGTACCGGCAAGTGGACACGAGTAAATAGCTCGGAAAGTGACCGTGATATTACGGGTACGGTGTTTACTAGCTGGATTGATCATGGTGCTTACCCTACAAACACAACCTTCAGTTACGCTATCTACCCGGGAGTTACTGCTAATTCTGTAGCAAATTTAAATCCTCGTAACCGGTTTGTGACCTATCAAGAAGGGAGCAAATTGGCGGTATATGACAAGCGCGATGACGTTTTACAACTTGTACTGCGTGAAGCGGGCCAATGGAGTAATACAGAGCTGACGTTGGTGTCTGATCAAGCTGGCATGTTTGTGGTCACCGGTGTCAGTTCGCAGCAACCAACACTGTATTTTGCTGATCCGGATCAGGCGTATACCACTGCAACGGTGAGCTTATACAATACGCACGGTGGAGCATCATCCCAATTGAGTGCGCCGAATTACCAGCAAACCAATGTTTCATCGGACCCCTTGGCTATGGGTGACATTCAGCTCACTCCCGATCTCGTGTTGCAAGCCGCATCAGATACCTTTGTCCGTTACGGAGGCTACTCTGATGACAACTACGGTACCTCTGAAAAAATCGCGGTTAAAGCAGATTCTAATTCCGCATACCGACGTCATGCTTACCTTCAATTTCCAATTGATCAGGTAAATGCCTCTGCGTTAAATACCGCTAAGCTTGAGTTATCCGTTTTCAATGTCGGCGCAGCTCAGCCCGTTGTTGCCTATTTGGTGAATGATAACTCGTGGGGTGAGTCTGCAATAACTGCGAATACTGCACCTGCAACCGGCGTGCAAGTGGCTACGGCAACGAATAACAATGGTGTATTCCAATGGGATATCACGGATGCTGTACGTACTGGTGCCCAACAAGGCTTAAACGCGATTAGCCTTAAACTTGAAGTTGCCAATAATGGTTCAAATAACTGGGTGACGTTTAACAGTAAAGAAAATGCAGCTGCCGGCCCTGTGATTAACATCGATTATAACCCGATAGAAGAGCAGATTAATGCTGTTGAAGATGCATTTGTTCAAGGTGGCACTTCTGCTGATGGGAATTTTGGTCATGATTCACGCTTGATCGTAAAACTGGATCCCAATTCATCAAGTTTAACACGTGAAAGTGTGCTTAAGTTCCCGATTGGGTATTTAAGAGCGGATGCGTTAAATCGTGCTGAAGTTTTACTTGAGGTGAAATCAATTGGCCAAGCCATGACGTTCAATATTGCAGAAATTGACTCCAATTGGACTGAAAGTAATGTGACCTTTAATTCACTCTCGAGAGGGAATAGCACGCCGATTACGGTTACAGTAAATACTACGGATCAGACGGTAGCGATTGACGTGACTGGATTAGTGAAATCTGCATTAGAGCAGGGTAAACAACAGATCTCATTGCGATTGTACAGTGGTGATTCTGGAGGGCAAAAATACGCCACTTTTTATAGTAAAGACAGTGACTTTACGGCGCCTTCGTTAAGCACCTCAAGTTATTAATACACTTAATATGCCACTTTTACTCTTTCGCAGTAAAAAGTGTCATCTGCTAATAAAGTCTCTACTTAGGTAGAGACTTTTTACATACACGCCATAAAGAAGGTATACCTCAATGAAACTAGATCTGACAGGTTGCCCAAAATGAGCTCGCTGAATAACACTGTGGCTTTCATCATCACAATTTTGGCCGACCTTTGCTAATCCGAGCCTTATAAATTTCGGTGTAAGCTCAAACTAGCCCATAACCCAGATATAAGAGGCTATCGCTAACCTCTTATTCGGTAACGCGGGTGATTTTAGTTAAAGTAACTTGGTTACACTCGATTGATTAGTACTATCGTTAACTTCATATCCCAAAGCTCGAATTTGCTCTCGGATTGTATCTGCTTCAACATATCGCCCCTGTTGTTTCAAACATTGACGTTGTTCTACGAGCTGGTGAACTTGTTTGGGGATTGTAAACTCTTCCACCTTATCAAGGTTAAGGCCAAATACTTGATCAAAATAAAGTAGTGTCGCTTTTTTATTGGCAGGCTCTATGGAACTATCAGTGACCTCCCATAATAAGGCGAGTGCTTGCGGCATGTTCAAATCGCGGCTGATACGTGTAAGAAATTCAGCTTTGAACTGGTTGTCAACGTTACCACCGTTAGGCATATCAGTGATTTTCTTTCTTAATCTACGCAGTGCCTTTTGTGCGCCATTCAACCCTTCCCAAGTAAAACTGAGCTGGCTACGATAGTGACTGGTTAAGGTTAAATAACGATAAGCTAGAGGATCATAACCTTTGTCGATTAGGCTTTCTAAACGCAGTGTAGAACCTGACTTAGATATTTTCTCATTGTTAATATTTAAGAAGTAACCATGCAACCAAAAGTTTGCTTGTACATGTCCGTTTTTAGCTTGGCATTGTGCAATTTCATTGGTGTGGTGGACAGGAATGTGATCTTCACCACCGATATGTATATCGAAGGTCTCTCCCAAGTACTTCTCTGCCATTGCTGAACATTCAATATGCCACCCTGGGAAGCCATTTCCCCATGGACTTGTCCACTCCATTTGCCGTTTTTGTTCGCCAGTGAATTTCCAAAGTGCAAAATCTGTAGGATGCTTTTTCTCCGCCATATCAACGCGAATGCCAGCTTCCAAACCTTGCTTATCTAATCGCGCAAGCTTTCCGTAGTCGGGTAATTTCTCTGTATCAAAATAAATACCATCACTCGTTCGATAGGTATAGCCTTTAACTTCGAGTGACTGAATAAACGAAATCTGTTCTTGAATATGATCGGTTGCTCGGCAAGTGATAGAAGGTTTGAGAATGTTAAGCCTTTCAAGATCAGTAAAAAATGCGTTTTCAAAAAAAGTAGCAATATCCCAAGCTGATTTTTCTTGTTTGCGTGCACCTTTCTCCATCTTGTCTTCACCAGTGTCACCATCTGATACTAGATGTCCGACGTCGGTTATGTTCATGACATGATTAACTTGATACCCATTGATCTGTAGTACGCGTTTTAGAACGTCAACGAACAAATAGGTACGTAGATTACCGACATGTGCATAGTCATAAACGGTTGGGCCACATGCATAAAGGCCAACCTTACGGGGTTGAATCGTATAAAACGGACTCAGTGTTCTATTAAGGGTATTAAAGAGCTGGAGTATAGGTTGGGTCATAAATCATATCCTTATAAATACAAAAAGGCCGTGGATGAAAACATCAACGGCCTAGGTCACAGTGCGATAGGTTTGCTACGTAATAGCTACACGAAAACGGCCGTAAATAAGGTATTTACAGCAACAAAATAGAGTTTGAGTGGAAGTAGTTATCAGCATCATTTTTTTAAATTAAAATAGATGATTAACAAAAGCAATACATTTATTCGATGACTATTTTGAGAGTCATCGTTGGTAGTAATGGACGTCACCCGTACTATCAAAACGGGCGCATTAAACTTAGCTACTTCCCATACTATGAGTCTTCCATGAATTGCTAATTTAGAGAAAGCTGTAGATCATTTCTGTCCATACTAGTGTCAGGCCGCACTGTTCTGGCACATTTATGCCCCATTCCTTCTCAGCGTGAAAGTTGACTCACAATCTGTGATTGTACGTTTGCCTTACCTGTAGTTATCCGAGGGAGTCTCGAATTAAGCTTTTTAAATTATGCGTATTTTTGCAATCTAATACCCAATGCCTCTTATTAAACTATTGATTTTAAATTGAACTGTGATTGGAAAGGCTGCATGATAGGTGTATGAAAAGCGGCTAAAAGACGTATAAAAAGCGTTATACAAAATGAGGAAGTATGCAATACAAAAGTAAAGCGGTCACTGGCGACGCTGGCGAGTACTTTTTTGCCTATAAAGCCACTTCTATGTTTAAGTGGGCAGTTCGCTTACTCGATGTCGACCTAGGGGTGGATGCTGAAATAGAAGTAGTTGAAAATGGGAAAAGTGACTTACGGCTAATAAAAGTGCAAATCAAGTCGTCAGTGAATGTAACTGGTAATAGCCATTCAATTTATGTTACTCCCGAACACATAGAATACTGGAAAAATACAAACCTTCCGGTTCTGGTTTGCCTTGTGGACTTAAATAATGAAAAAGTTTACTGGAAGCACATTAGAAATGAGCTGAGTTATAAATCATCTGGTGAAAGTTCAAAGGTTACTTTCGACTTACGGTTTGATGAGCTTACAGAAAGGTCTAAATCAGAGTTACTTAAAATAGCGATACCTAATGAGTTTAAGCATTTTGACAAGTTGAAAACGGAACTAAATCAGTTGTTGTCAAAATTGCCACACCCAGTAGTACATCAGTATGTACCGCATACTGATAGTGAACTAAACGAACTGTTTAACAATATAGATAAGTCATTAGAGATCCTAAATAAAATGCGTGAGCTTATACTTATCCACCCCAATATTGGAAATAACGGTATCAATAGTCATATTTCAGGTGTGCACCAGTATCTAATGCAATGTAACCAGTTTGCGGAAATGTGCAACCGAGCGGAAAGAGGGTGGGATTAAATTTTGTATAACAAGCAATTTAAGAGGGATTCACAACGCTTGGCGATTTCAGCGCAATTTCAGTTCCGTGTTTATGGCACAATATTTAAGTTGGGTGGTATCGCGTTATCGCCCGTTAGTAAGGCGTTACTTTCCCATACGTCAGCTAATCCGTTATGTTCTAATTTAGTAATATAACTGGCACGGTTTTGTCCAACAATGAGCTAGCTTTCGTAGCTGGCTTTTTCCGCCCCTTTATTGGTTCCAGTAAAAACCAAATGGGTAAATAGTCGAATTTTCCTCAATTGTCGATTATGTGACCTTTTGTCTAGGGTTTGTCCGTTGAGTTTGTTGACAATAAATCAATTGCTTATTCTTGCGAGTACGTCGAACGTTTCTTCATGTTGGTAAGCACATGTCTAACAATGCCGTCACCGTTGGAACGCCAACTAGTTTCAATTGCCAAGCAGTTTGGTGATATGGGCGTTAAAGCGGATTTGGTTGAGAGCAAAGGCAAAACCTTTGTGGCGTTTAACGGCACAGATCAGAATGGAAGAGTGCTCAAATATGCGTTTGTGAATGGTACTCGTATCAACATGAACGGAAAAAAATACCCGCTCAACTCATTTAAAGCAATGCAAGCTGGCTTTAGCCCAAAATCAAGAGCCGAGAATTTTAAAGGGGCAGGAGTCTTAACGTTTGTCGTGTCGGCGAGTATTGCAACTAGTGATTTAGTTTTTACTGATGACTACCACCTAGTTAATTGGTTTGGTAATGTTGGTTCCGATATGTTTAAGGCGCTATTGCAGTACGGTGTTGGAGAGGCTGCTTTGTTCGCGGTTGTAACTATGACGGGCTCATTATTAGCTGGAGGGGTTATGTGTGCGTTCGCTTATTTAGCCATTGAATTTGTGTGGGGTAAGTACAATATTTCAAAGTCAATTGTAGCGGAGCTTGAAAATGCAGTCGAAAACTAGGGTGAGATTGTCTGTAATATTCATGTGGGTACTTGGATTCGGTACTTGGTACTTTATATCTAATGACGTACTTAATAACTATTTAGACTTGTTGAACCATGCACCAGTTGTTACGTTTTCTCCAATAGCTTTACTCCTTCCCATCGGTGGGTTTGGGATGGTTCTATATTTACTCTTTATGACGCCAAAAGCGTTTTACTATGGAAAGACTATCGTTCAAATAGAGTCACAACAAACACGAGCTAAATGGGACAAAATAATATTGTTCTTCATTTTGATTGGCGTGGCGTTTGCTGCTGGTTGGACATACCACACATTTGATCTAATGGATAAATATGGCTACGTATACAGTGATGATTTGAACAAGCATGCGGGGACAAGCATTTACCGCAAATGGGTACGGGTGCTACCGTCTATTTAGAAACAATAAAGGCTCTCTATAGGGTAGCGCATCATAAACCTCGCATTCTCATCGTCTAGCCCGAATAATAAGATCAAACCTCCAACCCAAAGGAGATTTGAAATAGCCAAACGACGCACTAACCAAGAATGGCGAACTCTGTTCGAACACGGGATCTATTAGAGCGCTGAATTGAATAGTTATTCAACGAACGAAGGCTCGAAAACAGTCGAACGATTTCGCCCAGACTCTTTGGATAAGTAGAGCGACTTGTCTGCATGCTCAAGCCAAGCAAGGTGACTTGATTGGAGCGGTGAAATCTCGCACACGCCAAGACTGATAGTATATTTGACATGGTGTTGATCACATTTGACTATCGAGCTCTCAATCCGTTTACGTAACCGTTCAGTGAAATAAAGCGCTTGATTGGCACATGTACCAGGCAGGATAACCGTGAACTCCTCACCGCCGTAGCGTCCACAAATGTCGGTACTGCGTGAGGCACGCTTTAAGGCTTCAGCGGCATGACGGATTACTTCGTCGCCTACAGTATGGCCATATGTGTCATTGACACGTTTAAAATGGTCAATATCAAAAATAACAAGTGATGAGACTTCACCCGTCACCTGACAGTGTTCGTACTCTTTCTGTAGATTCATTTCCCAATGTGCGCGATTGTAAAGCTTAGTGAGTCCGTCTGTTTGGCTCAAGCTGGACAGTTTTTGGTTTGAATCCAACAGATGAATCTTATTTTTAGCAATATCCGTCACGTCATTGATGATCAAACTCACGTGCGACACATCACCATTTACTGAGGTCAGTGGCGAAAACGTAATGTTTTGGCGCATCTCACTTAAGCTGTTGGAGATAGGGCTGAAGTTTTTAAATTTAAACAGGTAAGGGCGGTCTTCCCAGCAAGAAAAGCCTCTACTATTGAGACTAAATGCGGTATTGACCTTTTTTCGCAGCCAAGCTTCAGGTAGATCTCTAACAACACTAAACAGCACTTTTCCAAGGATTTGATCGGCACTGATTCCACTGTACGACTGCATGAATGTGTTCCATGCACATACCTTGTAATCGCGATCGACGACGATCAGCCCAGCATCAAGATCGCCGATAATTTGCATTGCCCAGTGAAGGTCTCCGATTTCACTCGCCGTCATATTAAGCTCTCCAGAATTTGTTGAATGGCATCAAGAGACTCGTTATCCATTAAGAAAATAATGTCACAAGCGACATCCAGATTTTCGGCTTTGTAGACAAATTCGATCGTGAAAATGTCTTGGTCATACTCCTCAAGGAAACCGCTAGAACTCAGCGATGCTTGCAGCGGTTCTTTTTCCAGCACAATCGGCTGGCGCAACGATATCGAGATGTCCAACTGTTTGCTAAAAGAGACCAGAAATGACGAAACCAGCAAGTTTGATATGTCGAGAATGACTTCGTTGGTGGAGTTAACCTGGTCATCCGATGCTACGTTTGTAAGCTGTTCAAACCCTTTGCCATGTAGGCACACCAAGGCTTCCCCATTGATGCCATTGCCGACAAAACGTTGTGAAACCGCGCGGGATTCAGAATTGTTGACGATGTCTTGCACCGTCATTTTTAATTCTGATTGATGCAATGAAGCGACGTTGGGTAATGGCATTTCAATGAACTTGCCCACTTGTTCGGCGATGATAGATGCACTGGCACCTAACGCTATATTGCTCATTTCGCGAATTGCGCCCATAAGATCAATCGCGTTTGGCGTTAGCTCTGGGTGCTGGGTTGTCGTTGCTTTTAGCGGAATCTCAAAACGATTAAAGAGTTCGACGAGATCAGCGGTAACAAAAGGCTTTTCAATAAACTCATTGGCACCAAGTTGAAGACATCGGTTTTTGGCCTGAATCTGAATATCACCAGACACGACGACGATGTGTGTTGGGTAGTAGCTTACAGGCAGAGACGCGAGGACTTCGAAACCGTCCATAACAGGCATAGTTAGATCAAGAAACAACAAGTCGATATTTTGGTTACTCATGATTTCTAACGCGGCTTTTCCGTTTTCTGATTGGAAAATTTGGATAGTATCTGAAGGGTCAATTCGACTAATGATGGATTTGCGAGCGATCAACGAGTCATCGCAAACTAATATGTTCATGACGGTAACTTATACACCTGTAGCAGAGTGCCATTTTTAAGCAGGCACGAATGGCTATGCGTCAGTATTGTGACGATTGTTCAAACATTTGACCATATAGATAACATTTTTGTAGCTCGCACTTCACGCATTTTTTAAATGTAAATCACAAAAGTTGGATGGTCGGCACATAATTATGTACGAATTTTGCACTGTAATGCGCGTGTAACATTAGATGCAGGCTGGATATTTAACGTTTGGCAGATGAATGCGCCGACCCTAGCAACGGCATTGAGATCAACACCGGTTTTAATCCCAAGTCCATGACATAGATAAAGTACGTCTTCTGTCGCGACATTTCCTGACGCCCCTTTCGCATAAGGGCAACCTCCTAAGCCAGCGACGCTTGAATCTATCGTATTGATGCCCATAAGGAGGGACTGATAAATATTGGCCAGTGCTTGTCCATAGGTGTTGTGGAAGTGAACCGCAATGGATGTCGCGGGCGTGTTGGTGAGAATGGCGTCAAGCAACTGCGCAGTTCGATTTGGCGTAGCAGTACCAATCGTATCGCCGAGAGAGACTTGATAGCAGCCCATATCGAGCAACGCTTGGGTCAGTTCAGCAACTTGTACTGGTTGGGTTGGGCCGTCATAAGGACAATCCGCGACACAAGATAAGTACCCTCTAACAGGAATGTTATGCGCATGCGCCAAATCTATCACGTCCTTAAACCGTTGAAGACTTTGAGAAATTGAACAATTAATATTGCGTTGGCAAAATCCTTCCGAAGCGGAGGTAAAGACGGCGACTTGTTGTACGTTATGTTTTAGCGCTTTTTCAAGCCCTTGAACATTAGGCGTTAACGCAGAATAAATCACCCCTTGGTGCCGTTTGATATTGGCAAATACCTGACCGGAGTTAGCCATCTGGGGCACCTTTTTCTCTGAAACAAAAGCCCCTGCTTCAATCTGTTTTAATCCGGTTGCGGACAATTGGTCAATCAAGGCTATTTTTACCTCGACAGGTAATGCCGCTTCATTTTGCAAGCCGTCCCTAGGCCCCACTTCAAAGATGTTGACCTGTTCGAGTTGTATGTCTGGGACGTTCACCTTGTTCGTTTGATTCATACCGCTAATGTTCCTTCTTCATCCAGTCAGGCGCTCTCTTTTGCAAGAATGCGGACAAGCCTTCCTGTCCTTGAGGTGACACTCGTATTTTGGCGATCAATTCACTGGTATAACGCATTAAAGCGTCATCAATCGGTGACTCGCTACAGTGGTGGCAAAGGCGCTTAACTTCAACCATTGCTTGTGGCCCATGATTCAGTATTGGCAGTAGCCATTGGTGCGCATCCTCGGTTATATCTAAGCAAGGAGAGATGTGGTGAATCAGGTTGAGTTCGAGTGCTGTGTGGGCATCGATTCGCTCCGCCGATAGCATATATCGCCTGGCGTTGCGTACGCCCATCGCTCTGATGACGTAAGGAGCGATTGTCGCAGGGATGAGCCCTAGCTTGACCTCACTCAAGCATAATTGACAGTTCTCACTGGCAAACACCATGTCGCAGCAACAAATGAGTCCCAACGCACCGCCAAAGGCGCAACCTTGGACAATTGCTACTGTCGGAAAAGGGAATCGATCAAGCTTATCAAGCAGAGTGGCTAACTGGTACGCATCGAGCTGATTTTCCTGCTCGCTCTTAGTCACCATGGATCGCATCCACTCGATATCTGCACCAGCTGAAAAATGCTTACCTTGGCTATTGAGGATCAGGGCTTTCACCATTGGGTCGGCGGAGAGGTTATCTAAAGCGGTGATCAGTTGAGCAATGACTTCAGCGTTGAAGGCATTGGCTTTTTCAGGGCGGCAAAGAGTGACGGTCGCAATACCATTGTTATCGATATGGTAGACAATGTTTTGGTGGAGATTTCGGTCGATTCTGGTGGCCATAATTTACATCCTGAAGATACCAAACTGGCTATCATTAATCGGGTGACGAAGGGCTAACTTGAGCGCGTGCGCCAGAACTTGTCGCGTATCTTTGGGGTCAATAATGCCGTCGTCCCATAGACGGGCGCTGGCGTAGTAGGGATGTCCTTGATGGTTGTATTGTTCAAGGATCTGTTGGCGAAATTGCTCGGCGTCCTCCTGAGTCCAACTTTCTCCCTGACGCTGCATGACTTGTTGTTTGACCTGAGTTAACACCCCCGCCGCTTGTTCTCCCCCCATCACGGAAATTCGCGCATTGGGCCACATCCACATCAGTGTAGGGTCATAGGCTCTGCCGCACATACCATAGTTGCCCGCACCATAAGATCCTCCAATGATAATGGTAAACTTGGGTACGTCAGCGCACGCGACGGCCATGACCAGTTTGGCGCCATTTTTGGCGATACCGCCTTCTTCAAACTTTTTCCCCACCATAAAGCCGGTGATATTTTGCAGGAACAAAAGCGGTACTTTTCGTTTTGCGCACAACTCAATGAAATGGGCTCCTTTTTGAGCTGATTCGGAAAACAGAATGCCATTGTTGGCGATAATGCCAAGCAAATGGCCTTCAATACGTGCAAAGCCGCAAACCAAAGTTGTACCAAATAAGGCTTTAAACTCGTCGAACTCCGAACCGTCAACGATTCGGGCGATGACTTCACGTACATCGAACGATAAGCGAAGATCCGCATTCACTATGCCATAAAGTTCTTCGATGTTGTAAAGGGGGGATGAGCTCTGTGTCTGATGAACGGATGGGGTAAGCTCACACGATAAGTTAGTGTTAGAGACAGCTTGTCTTGCCAACTGAAGTGCATGCAGTTCATCTTCCGCGTAATAGTCAGCGACGCCTGATTTTCGACAGTGTACATCGGCACCACCGAGCTCTTCTTCGGTCACAATCTCACCGGTTGCGGCTTTAACCAATGGGGGGCCGGCCAAGAATATCGTGCCTTGCTGTTTCACTATGATCGATACATCCGCCATCGCAGGGATATAAGCGCCTCCTGCGGTGCATAACCCGAGGACAACGGCGATTTGTGGGATCCCTTTCGCCGACATTCGGGCTTGGTTGAAAAAGATGCGACCAAAATGCTCGCGGTCAGGAAAGACATCGGCTTGGTGAGGCAAGTTGGCACCACCTGAATCTACCAGATAAATGCAGGGCAGCTGACAACGTTGGGCGATCTCTTGTGCTCGTAAGTGTTTCTTTACCGTCAGAGGGTAGTATGTTCCGCCCTTCACTGAAGGATCATTCGCAATCACCATACATGACTGACCGTTGATTTGTCCCACACCAGCGACAACACCGCCACAAGGAACAGGTTCGTCATACACATTCCACGCGGTGAACTGAGCTATTTCAAGAAATGGAGAGTTGGCATCGAGAAGATGCTCGATGCGTTCACGTACGGGTAGCTTGCCTTTTTTTCGCTGGTGGGCGATTGCTTTTTCGCCGCCTCCCAGTTTGATAGATGCGATGTCATCCTCTAACTGTTTAACCAGCGTGGACATTGCGGCAAGATTTTTCATGTAGAGTGGGGCGTCGGTGTGAATCTTCGACTTAATCACGGCCATAGTCAGCTCCCTTTAACGTGATTCTTCAAACAGTTCCCGACCAATTAGCATGCGTCGGATTTCTGAAGTACCTGCACCAATCTCATACAACTTGGCATCACGTAGTAATCGACCCGCAGGAAATTCGTTTATGTATCCATTACCGCCGAGCAACTGAATGGTATCCAGTGCCATCTGAGTCGCAAGTTCTGCACTGTAAAGGATCACACCCGCGGCATCTTTGCGGCTTGCATGTCCGTTATCACAAGCATTGGCAACCGCGTACACATAGGCTCGGGCTGCATTGGATCGTGTATACATGTCAGCAACTTTGGCTTGAACCAACTGAAACTCACCAATGGAACGTCCAAACTGTTTACGGTCGTGAACATAAGGGATCACCAAATCGAGACACGCTTGCATGATTCCAAGTGGACCTGCGGCGAGTACGACGCGTTCGTAGTCCAATCCACTCATCAATACTTTTACGCCTTGATTCACTTCTCCCAGCATATTTTCAACGGGGACAGGGCAATTATTAAAGACCAGCTCACAGGTGTTGGACCCCCGCATACCAAGCTTGTCCAGTTTTTGAGCATGTTGGAAAGGAGAGACCGCTTTTTCAACGATGAATGCGCTGATACCGTGCGCACCCTGAGTCGCATCCGTTTTCGCGTAGACAACCACCACATCGGCATCTGGGCCGTTGGTAATCCACATCTTGGACCCATTGAGTAGGTAGTGGTCGCCGTTAAGTTCCGCTTTTAATTGCATGCTAACAACGTCTGAACCTGCGTTAGGCTCACTCATCGCAAGCGCTCCTACATGGCTACCATCGATCAGCTTGGGCAGGAATTGTTGCCTTTGCGCTTGGGTCCCATTGCGAAATATTTGATTGACGCAGAGGTTGGAGTGAGCCCCATAGCTGAGCGCTACGGACGCTGAGGCGCGGCTAATCTCTTCCATCGCCACAACATGGGCAAGATAGCCCATCTCAGCTCCGCCATATTGTTCAGAAACGGTCACGCCGAGTAGCCCCATTTCACCGAACAATGGCCATAAATGGTTAGGAAATGAGTTGGAGCGGTCTATATCGCTGGCAAGCGGTGAGATCTGTTGTTGCGCAAACCCGTTGACGTGTTCACGCAACAAATTGATCGATTCATCTTGCCCAAAATTGAGCGGTGTATATTGGCTTATCATGACGCCTCCGACTATCGGCTTATAACGTAGTATTCGAAGACGTTTGAGGACGATAAGTTATTGAGGGTCCACAACTAATGCTTGCTGGCAACGTTCACGCGCTACGTTGAGATCTTCAAGCATATGGTTAATGTCTTCGAGCTGGCGCAGTAGCACCGCTTCCTTTTCATCAATGATCTTCAGCATTTCTGTTAGCTGAGTTTCACCTTGGTGTGTATCGTACAGCTCAAATAATTCGCGGATTTCTGCTAAAGAAAACCCAAGACGCTTCCCACGTAAAATAAGCTTGAGCCGGGTTCTATCACGACGATTGTAGATACGCATACTGCCTTTTCGCTCTGGATGAATCAGTCCTTCATCCTCGTAAAAGCGGATACTGCGCGTCGTCACATCAAATTCTTTAGCGAGTTCGCTGATCTTATATTTTTCCACTGAGCTAAATTTCCTATGTGTTCTTATTTGGGCTATTAGACGGTTGGCACCTATGTTGGCGAGTCAACCTAAACAGATAAAATGTAATTGATTCGTTTCTTTACGTTTACGTAAATGTTAGTGCTATGCTTACGTAAACGTCAAGAAATAATGTCAGCATAAAAGGGGCATCAAATGGAGCAGAAAGAGATATGGATCGTATCAGCGAAACGAACTCCAATGGGCCGTTTTCAAGGTGCGCTGGCTGGTCTTTCTACCCCACAGTTAGGTGGGATCGCCATTCGTGCTGCAATAGAACAGTCAGGCTTATCTGAGCAAATTGTTGAACAAGTTTACATGGGATGTGTACTGCCCGCAGGATGCGGTCAAGCGCCAGCAAGACAAGCGGCACGGGTAGCGAAGTTGCCTCTGCATACTGCTTGTACCACGATCAATAAGGTGTGTGGTTCAGGAATGAAGTCCGTGATGCTGGCGAACGATCTGATTCGCGCAGGTTCGATTCAATGCGCGGTTGCTGGTGGTATGGAGAGCATGAGTAATGCCCCTTATCTGCTGAGAGATGCGCGTAGTGGCATGAGAATCGGGCACAAAACCACTTATGATCATATGTTCCTTGATGGCCTGCAAGACGCTTATGAAGGTGAACTTATGGGCGTCTACGGTCAAAGAACGGCGGATAAATACCATTTCACCCGTGAGCAAATGGACCAATGGGCAACCTTGTCTGTAGAGCGAGCATTAGCTGCGCAAAGCCAAGCCATGTTCGACCAAGAGATGGTTCCAGTCGCAGCTCAAAACGGAGAGCTGCTGAGTTGTGATGAACTTCCACCATCAATCGATTTGTCAAAAATATCACGCCTCAAAGCGGCTTTTTCTGAGGATGGAACGATCACTGCGGCCAATTCGAGTGCCATTTCTGATGGAGCCGCTGCGTTAGTCGTCATTGATAGCGAAACCGCAAAATCTCATGGCGCGAAACCCTTGGCGGTTATCAAAGCGCACGCGAGCCATGCCAGAGAACCCGCTGAATTTACCATTGCCCCCGTGTACGCGATTAAACAGCTACTTTCGCAGCTTGATTGGGAGGTGAGTGACGTTGATCTTTGGGAGATCAATGAAGCCTTTGCGGTTGTGACACAAATTGCTGTTCGCGAACTTAGACTCGACCAAGACAAGGTAAATGTTAAAGGGGGAGCTTGTGCCTTGGGCCACCCAATAGGTGCGAGTGGGGCGAGAATATTAACTACGCTGATCTACAGCCTAAGACAGCTACAGGCAATGGGAGTGGACGGCGATGTTAGCCAGAGAAAAGTCATGAGAGGGGTTGCCGCAATCTGCATTGGTGGAGGAGAGGCTACCGCGATCGGTATCGAGATCCCGCTCTAAACCAACTTCACGATGGAAAAGGAAATCACAATGACACAGTCAGTCAGTTTATTTATTGGTGGCGAGTTTTGTCAGTCCAAAACGAGTGATTGGATAGAAGTGACCAACCCCGCGACGAATGAGATCATCGCAACATTGCCCTGTACGACGGATGCTGAAATCGAACAGGCGATAGAGAGCGCGCTAGAGCAATTCCACGTTTGGAAAGAAGTCGCCGTTTCAGACAGAGCGCGTCTTATGCTCAGATATCAGCATTTGCTCAAAGAGCATCACGACGAGCTGGCACGCTTGCTGTCAAAAGAGACAGGTAAAACCACCGTCGATGCCAAAGGTGACGTGTGGCGAGGTATTGAAGTGGTTGAGCAGGCGGCAAATATCGCCAGCAATATGATGGGCGAAACGGTTGAAAACGTCGCGACAGATATTGATACCTATTCGCTGATTCAACCTCTTGGCGTTTGCTGTGGTATTACTCCCTTTAACTTTCCTGCCATGATACCGCTATGGATGTTTCCGCTTGCCATTGCAGCTGGTAATACCTTTGTCCTCAAGCCTTCAGAGCAAGTCCCTTTAACGGCGATGCGCTTGGCGGAACTGTTCGCCCAAGCAGGAGCCCCAAAAGGAGTGCTGCAAATTGTTCATGGCGGCAAGGATCAAGTGGACTATCTGTTGTCTCACCCCGTGATCAAGGCGGTGTCGTTTGTTGGTTCTGTTGGCGTGGCGAAATACATTTACCAGACGGGAACGGCGCACAATAAGCGAGTGCAGGCCTTTGCGGGAGCAAAAAATCACATGGTAGTGATGCCTGACGCTAACAAAGCTCAAGTGATTAGTAACTTGGTTGGAGCGTCAGTGGGTGCCGCAGGGCAGCGTTGTATGGCGATTTCTGCCGCTGTGTTTGTCGGAGAGTCTAAGCAGTGGATCAGCGATCTGGCGACCGAGATGGCGAAAGTAACACCGGGAGCATGGAATGACGATCAAGCGGGTTACGGACCTCTGATCAGTGAACAGGCGAAAGCCAGGGTCATTGGTTTGATTGAGGAAGGAAAAGCACAGGGGGCGACTTGTGTGCTTGATGGTAGCCAGTGCTGCGTCGATGGATACCCGAACGGCAATTGGCTTGCTCCGACCTTGTTTAGTGGCGTGACTACGGATATGTCCATTTATCAGCAAGAGATATTCGGCCCCGTTTTAGTCTGTCTAGAAGTGGATACCTTAGAGCAAGCGATAGCGTTGATTAACAACAATCCTTATGGCAATGGAACATCCATATTCACCGCCAGTGGCGCTGCAGCGAGAAAGTACCAGCACCAAATTCAGGTAGGACAGGTCGGTATTAATGTGCCAATCCCTGTTCCGCTTCCTTTCTTCTCATTTACCGGTTGGCGAGCAAGTTTCTACGGTGATTTGCATGCTTATGGTAAGCAGGCTGTGCGCTTTTACACGGAAACCAAAACAGTGACAGCGCGCTGGTTTGAAGATGACATTCCCAGTGGGCCAAACATGACCATTCAGTTGCGTTAAGGAGTCACTATGGATTTTGAACTCAACCAAGATCAGAAAGCGTTCGTCGATATGGCGAATCAGTTTGCGAGAGAAAAGCTGATGCCAATGGCGTCGCAGTGGGATGAACAACAGATTTTTCCTAAGGCGATACTGCGCGAAGCGGGTGAATTAGGTTTTCTAAGCTTGTACACACCAGAACAGGCGGGAGGCTTGGGATTATCGCGTCTTGATGCCTCGTTGATATTCGAACAATTAGCGATGGGGTGTACGTCGACCACTGCCTTTATGACCATTCACAATATGGTTACTTGGATGGTTGGCTCCTTTGGCACACAACAGGCGATTGACACTTATTGCCCTAAACTCACCAGCGGTGAGTGGCTGGGTTCCTACTGTTTGACGGAACCCAACGCTGGTTCTGATGCCGCAGCGTTAATTACGTCTGCTACGAAAACGGACAATGGCTACCTTCTCAACGGGGCAAAGGTATTCATCTCAGGTGCAGGGGAGACGGACGTACTGGTTGTGATGGCGAGAACCGGTGAGAAAGGAGCCAAGGGAGTCTCGGCTTTTGTTGTGCCCGCTGATCGAGCAGGGATCAGTTATGGCCGTAAAGAGCCAAAAATGGGTTGGAACAGTCAACCAACGCGCAGCATCAGTTTTGATAACGTGTTCGTTGAAGCAGAAAATCGACTTGGCGAAGAGGGGCAAGGATTTACCTTTGCGATGAAAGGGCTAGATGGAGGACGGATCAACATCGCGACGTGTTCGATAGGAACGGCGCAACAAGCCCTCAATCAATCAACCCAATATCTCAAGGAGCGCAAGCAGTTCGGTCAGTCCTTGGCACAATTTCAGGCGCTTCAATTCAAACTCGCAGACATGGCAACGGAATTGGTTGCCGCTAGGCAGTTAGTAAGACTTGCAGCGAGCAAGCTCGACAACCATCACTCAGAGGCGACTGCCTATTGCGCGATGGCAAAACGTTACGCAACCGACATAGGTTTTGCGGTTTGCGATCAGGCGCTACAGCTTTATGGCGGCTATGGTTATATCAAAGAGTATCCGATGGAACGCTATTTCAGGGATGTACGCGTGCATCAAATCCTTGAAGGCACAAACGAGATTATGCGTGTCATTATCGCAAGACGTTTGCTTCAGGAAGAAGCGCAACTACTTTAGGGGGCAAGTATGCAGCACAATGAAGATGGCGCGATTCAATACCAGATTACTGATCACGTCGCCGTTATCACCATCAGCAATCCACCAGCAAATACTTGGACGCGAGACAGCCTTGTCGCGCTCAAACAGTTGGTGTTGTCGCTTAACGCTATGCCAGACGTGTACGCATTAGTCATCACTGGGCAAGGAGAGAAGTTCTTTTCAGCGGGAGCGGATCTGAATCTTTTTGCATCGGGTGACAAAAGTGTCGCCATCGATATGGCAAGGGTGTTTGGGGAAGCATTTGAGACACTCTCTGCATTTCGAGGTGTATCCATTGCCGCGATCAATGGCTACGCCATGGGGGGTGGACTAGAAGTAGCGCTTGCCTGTGATATACGGATTGCCGAGCAGCAGGCACGAATGGCACTACCTGAAGCGAAAGTCGGACTTCTCCCTTGTGCGGGAGGAACGCAGAACCTCACTGCATTGGTGGGAGAAGGGTGGGCCAAACGGATTATTTTGTGTGGAGAGCAAGTCGATGCAAGCCAAGCAGTAACAATAGGATTGATTGAAGAAGTGGTTCCACAAGGTGAAGCGTTAAGTCGCGCAGTTGCACTTGCGAACAACGTCGCCAATCAGTCACCAACCTCAGTGTCGGCTTGTAAACAGTTAATTCAGAATGCGCGTACAAGCCCGATATCTCATGGTTTGGTCATGGAGAGGGAGCTATTTATTGGCTTATTTAACAGCGAAGATCAGAAAGAAGGCGTCAATGCGTTCTTGAAAAAACGCCCACCACAATGGAAAAACAGATAGGAGGAATCAGCATGAAGGACACAGTTCACTTCACTGAATTAACCTGTAGCGATAACAACCACAAGGTAGGCGTAGCGACATTAGATAACGCATCATCACTCAATGCGCTCACCTATGAGATGTTGGTTGTACTTAAAGAGCAGTTAGAGCGTTGGCACGAAGATGATCAGGTCGTGTGCGTATTGCTAGACGGCAGTGGAGAAAAAGCATTTTGTGCAGGGGGTGATGTTCGTACCATGCATGAGGTTATGCGTGACAAAACGCCACAGCAAGTTCAAGAGTTTTGCAGCCAATTTTTCAGCGTTGAATATCAATGTGACTATCTGATCCATACCTATTGCAAACCGATTATTGCTTGGGGTCAGGGTATTGTCATGGGGGGCGGTATGGGCTTGTATATGGGCTCTAGCCACAAGGTCGTTACCCCAGAATCTCGCTTGGCGATGCCGGAGGTCACGATAGGTCTCTACCCTGATGTAGGAGGAACTTGGTTCCTGAATCGACTGGATCGAGGTATCGGGATGTTTCTTGGTATGACAGGCATCATGGTCAACTCAGCGGATGCGTTGGAGCTTCATCTGGCCGATCATATCGCACTTTCTCAGCATAAATCAGTGCTACTCGAACAACTGCAAGTCGCCGACTGGGAGTGTGTGGATGATGCTTATGAGGTCGTAACCGAAATACTTGAAAGTTTCGAGGCAGAAAGCAGCACTTATAAACCTGACTTACAGATCATGCCTTATTTTCATCAGATACAACAGGCGTGCGATGGCGACAGTGCACTGCAAGTTACCGACAATATTCTTGCCTTAAAGGGCAATCATGCATGGTTAGAGACAGCGAAAGCCAATCTGGTTTCTGGCAGCCCGATTACTGTCCATCTCTGTTATCGACAGATGACCGAGTTTGACCAACTCTCACTAGCGGATTGCTTTCGTCTGGAATTGATTCTCTCGGTACGAAGTGCGTTGATGGGGGAATTTCAGGAAGGGGTACGAGCGCGACTCGTCGATAAGGATGGTCAACCTAAGTGGCGATTCCCCAACGTGGCCGCTGTCGATACCGCTGCAATTGATCAAATGTTTACTTCATTATGGAGTGAAGAGGCACACCCATTGGCACAATTGGGTCATTACTAAAGGAGAAAACCATGGCAAGGATAGCGTTTATTGGACTTGGTAACATGGGTGCGCCAATGGCTCAAAACCTGATCAACGCAGGTTGTCATCTTCAGGTGTTTGATTTGGTGGAAGCGTTGACGCGTCCACTGGTTGAGGCGGGGGCGACACTGTGTCATTCACTAAAAGATGTGGTTACCAATGTAGATGTGGTGATCACTATGCTGCCAGCAGGTGAGCATGTTAGGGCAGTGTATCTCGGTGCGGAAAACAATGAAGGTTTATTGGCTCATGTTACTTCGGGCACTTTACTGATTGATTCGTCGACCATTGATCCGGAGTCGGCGCGCCTTGTTGGCCTAGCTGCACAGAAGCAAGGGATCGAATTCGTTGATGCCCCAGTGTCGGGGGGTGTTGCTGGCGCAGCAGCAGGGACTTTGACTTTTATTGTTGGCGGAAGTGATGTGGCATTCGAACATGCTGAGAAAGTGCTGAAACACATGGGTAAAAACATCTTTCATGCTGGCTCTGTGGGTAGCGGTCAAATGGGCAAAATCTGCAATAACCTGATGCTGGGTATTTTGATGTCAGGAACGTGCGAAGCGCTGACCTTAGGGATGGATAACGGCTTAGATCCAAAGGTGTTATCCAATATCATGCTACAAAGCTCAGGACGCAATTGGGCGTTGGAGCTCTACAACCCATGTCCCGATGTTATGGCAACGTCACCCGCTTCAAAAGGTTATCAGCCTGGTTTTATGAGTAAACTTATGCTCAAAGATCTTGGCCTCGGCATCGAGGCGGCTGCAAAAAGCCAATCTTCGGTGCCTATGGGAGCTTTAGCGCGGAACCTTTATGCTCTTCATAATGCAAAGGGTAATGAGCTACTCGATTTTTCTAGCTTGTTTGAATTCTATCAATCGAAATCCTAACCACGATACGAAGGACTAAGCCATGGAGTTAAGAGAGAGTGTCATTGCAATTACCGGAGCAGGACAGGGGCTAGGTCAGATGATGGCGATTACGCTCGCCCACGCTGGCGCTGAACTGGCTCTGATAGATGTTAATCCACAGGCGTTGAAAAGTACCCAAGACCAGTGCCATATGTTGGGCGTAAAAGCACTGACTTACCGTGTTGATGTAACCGATGAAGCGCAAGTTGAACACGTTTTTAGTGACATTGTCACTGATTTTGGGCAATTGAATGGCTTAATTAATAACGCAGGCATTCTGCGAGATGGATTGCTGGTCAAAGTGAAAGACGGCGTGGTAAGTAAAATGTCGTTGGAGCAATTTAATGCTGTCATTGATGTTAACCTCACGGGAACGTTTTTGTGTGGACGGGAAGCGGCACTCCGCATGATAGAAACGGATAGTCAGGGCGTGATCATCAATATATCGAGTGTCGCTCGGGCAGGAAATATCGGACAAACCAACTATGCCGCGTCTAAGGCTGCCGTCGCGACACTCGCGACAACGTGGGGTAAAGAGTTAGCGCGTTATGGGATACGCGCCGTTGCGATAGCGCCAGGCGTTATTGAAACCCCAATGGCTGCGCAGATGAAGCCCGAGGCAATAGCGCGGCTTGAAGCGATGATTCCTGCTGGACGCATGGGCAAAACATCAGAGATTGCTCATACGGTGAAGTTCATCTTCGAAAACGATTATGTCAACGCAAGAGTCATTGAAGTGGATGGGGGGATTCGGATGTAAGGCCGACCCTTTGTGAGTGCCTGTGTCTTTCATTCTCTCACTCCATATTATAAAGTGTTCCGAAATCAAAGGAGTACACACTGATATGGAACTTAATTCTTTTCTAGACAAACTTGCTCAGGCACCTGAAAGCGTTCAGTTTGAAGAGACGATGGCCGTTATTGATGCGAACTACAGCTTTACCCCAACGGCATTCACTAACGGCAATACCCACAATCAAGCCGATCAAAACAATGGGTCTTGTAAGATCTTTGCATTTGCTCAGTTGAATCAACTGCAACCTGCGGCAACGCTTGCTTGCTTTGGTCGATATTACCGTGATGATGTTTTGGGTAATCCTCAAGGTGAAGATCACGCCAACATTCGTAATTTTATTCAATACGGATGGCAAGGGATTGAATTTTCAGGCAATGCATTAGTCGCTAAGTCTTAGCCAAATAAGGAGCGTCAGGCTCCTTTTTTGTTTTTGGGAGTAATACGATGAACAATACTCAACTTGTCCAGTTTCTAGATGGATTCGTCGGTGCAGAAGCGGACTATCCATTCGGCCCTCAGGCGCTTGTGTACAAAGTTAAAGGTAAGATGTTTGCCATATTGGCGGAAAGGGAAGGAAGGGAGTATGTGACAGTCAAAGTGGTGCCTGAAGATGGTGAGGTGTTGACGAGCCAGTTCAGTGACATCACACCTGGTTATCATACCAACAAACGTCATTGGGTTACGGTTTATTATCCGGGAGATGTGGAAGACGGTATGATTGAAGACTTGTGTGAGCGTTCTTATCAGCTCGTCGTGAAAAAGTTGCCTAAGTTGCAACAGCTTTCACTCGGTAGCTAGCGATTGTGTAAGTACAATCAGTGAACGTATAGATCAAACAAGCGCCATATTGCTTCAAAACTCAGCAATCAAAATAAAATGTGATATTTTTATTTGACTCTCATCGCTCAATCCGTAAAGTATGCAGCGAACGCCGCGGTGGGTAACCTAAAGCGTTGAAAAAAAAGGCGCGTTGGCAGAGTGGCTATGCAGCGGATTGCAAATCCGTGGACCTCGGTTCGACTCCGGGACGCGCCTCCATTTGCGACACTAGCTCAGTTGGTAGAGCGCAACCTTGCCAAGGTTGAGGTCACGAGTTCGAACCTCGTGTGTCGCTCCAGATTATTTTGGTAGCGATTTTTATATCGATATCCTAGATGGTGTCTCCATCACAAGTTTAGATTTGTGTGCCCTGGTGGTGGAATTGGTAGACACAAGGGATTTAAAATCCCTCGACGTTCGCGTTGTGCCGGTTCAAGTCCGGCCCGGGGCACCATCTACAAAATTTGAGGCGCGTTGGCAGAGTGGCTATGCAGCGGATTGCAAATCCGTGGACCTCGGTTCGACTCCGGGACGCGCCTCCATTCGAATAAAAAAAACCAGCTTGTTGCTGGTTTTTTTGTATCTGCTGTTTTTACACTTCTGCCAATGGTTTATTTGAGTCGTCTAACTCAACCAGTGCGAAACCATTTTTGCCGTTTTTCTTAATCTCATACATGGCCTGATCAGCGCGTTGATAGATATCAGCGAATTGATGGTGACTTCCTGCATATAGGCAAGCTCCTATACTTAAACCAATCTCGGCTCTGTTGTTGGTATTGATCGATGGCATCACATTGACCAACAGTGAATCACAAAGGTGTGTGATCTGGTCGCGGGTGGAGTTACCGCAAAGAATGACAAATTCATCGCCACCAAGACGGCCGATTTTAGCGTTTTTAGGCATGTGACGGGTCACACCTTCAGCAATTTCAATCAATAACCTGTCGCCCGCTTGGTGGCCGGATTGGTCATTAACGTTTTTAAAGTTATCGATATCGATAAAGATCAGTGCGCTGGTTTTATGTTGATTGAACGTGAGTTGGTGATCAAAAGCATCCTCAATGGCGATACGATTCAACACACCAGTCAAAGGGTCGCTATTGGCGAGTTTGGCGAGCTGAATTTCATAGCGTTTTTCTTGGGTGATATCGATATGAGTGCCCATCATACGCAGCGGCGAACCATCTTCTGCGTACTCAACAATTCTGCCACGATCGGAAACCCAACTGTCGGTGCCATCTTTATGGGTCATACGATGAATGACCTGATAAAGGTCGGTTTTACCTGCAATATGGTCTTCAAAAGCGCCAACAGCCAAATCATAATCGTCTGGGTGCAGCTTACTTTTCCATGTCTCTACCGTGGCGGTGAGTTCATTGGGTTGGTAGCCGAGCATCTTTCCCCATTCCATGTTAAAAATGGTCAACCTTCCTGATGGTACATGCTGTTCCCATAGGCAAAGCCCGTTGCCATCGAGTGCAACGTTGAGCTTTTCTTGCAAACGCTGGTTGGCACGTTTTAACGCTTCATTCTCATGCTTGAGCTGTTCAATTTGTTGTTTATAGTCGTCCATCACCTTCCCTGCTATAGCGACTAATCAGCCTTGAGCCACTATAACTCATCTGTCTGGTGAATATCTATGGTGGGATAAGCGAAGGTGAAAATCAGACAACAGCGCCAAGTGTTGCTTCGCTTCGCACCGAATCGAACGTTGTTGCACACATCTAGTGCGATAATTCTGTTGGTGTTGGTTTAAGTTGTTGAATTTGCAAGGTGAAAGTGTCTGGCACTCTATTTGCTCTACAATATTAGCCTCCGTAAACGGCGGCCAAAATAGAGATAACAACGTCACAGGCAGCGAAGCCTCTCTCCGTTAGTGAGAGAGGCTTTCGCCGTTTTAAGGAGAGTGTGATGGAAGTGGTTGAAGCGACCAAAGTATGTGACTTGTCACAGTTGCTCCCGTCTCGTTACGGGGCATACAAGTTTTGCTAATGTCACAGGCAAAGATACGCTGGTCAATATCGAGAACGTCATCTTTAAGGACAGAGCCATAACCATCGTCCCTTAGACGGCCAAAATTATTTTATGAAAAATTAACACTTGCATACTGCGTCGATGAATTGTTGAACGTACTGCTGGACAGGGAACTGTCTGATTCTTAGCTGTTTGTGTTGTTTTGTAACCGCTAAGCTGAATTTTTCGGCATTCAAACTCAATTAAGTCTTAATTATATTGACCTTGGCGAACAATCGATTAAAGTACACCTCGTTCGAATGACATGCTCGTTCGGATGATGGTGTACCATCGCAAATTGCGTTGCCCTGGTGGTGAAATTGGTAGACACAAGGGATTTAAAATCCCTCGGCGTTCGCGCTGTGCCGGTTCAAGTCCGGCCCGGGGCACCATCTGAAAATTTGAGGCGCGTTGGCAGAGTGGCTATGCAGCGGATTGCAAATCCGTGGACCTCGGTTCGACTCCGGGACGCGCCTCCATTTCATATATTAACCAGCCAAGGGCTGGTTTTTTTGTATCCACTTAAAACACCCATTCAAAACCATCTTACCATTGCGAGAAAACAGAACTCACGGCACTATAAGCCTCATCGAGTATTTGTTTGGTTAAGGAGGAACTTTGAACACTGGACTCACAATCAGCTTGGTGCAAATCCCAGTCACGAAAGGTGACTTGCCAGCCAATCTTTCACGGCATTTGGAGATGATCGCAATCTCTGCACAAAAGGGCGCCGATGTCGTTGTCTTTCCAGAGTTGTCGCTGATCGGTTACGAGCTCGAAATGGCTGAAGAGCTTGCAATGACGACTCAATCTGACGTGTTTAGCCGTTTGTCAGATTCTGCCGTTGCGCAGAACGCCGCTGTTATTGCTGGCTTTCCTTTAAAAACATCTGCGACGATAAAACCCACGATCGCTGCGGTGATCTGTCTTCCTAACGGAAAGGTGGAATTATATTCGAAACAATATTTGCACCAAGGTGAGGAAATATATTGTTCAGCTGGAAACAAGGATTATCTACTTGAAATCGCCGGTCATAGGATTTCACTAGCAATATGTGCAGATTTTTCAGCACCAGAGCACTCACAAGCCGCGCATCAGCTGAACGCAACCCTTTATTTGGTTAGCGCACTTATTTCTCAGCAAGGCTTTGAAGCCGATGCAAATCTTCTCGCTGACATCGCGACTAAATGCCGTTTCCCAGTACTGCTAAGTAATCACATATCGACAACGGGTGGCTGGAAAGCATGTGGTAAAAATTCGCTATGGAACGCCAAAGGTGAGCAGGTGTTTTGTTCAGAATCGGCACAGAGCGGCATAGTCCTTTGCACTTTTAAAGGCTGCGATATTGACGCTCGTTACGTGCCGATAGATATCAACTAAGCGGAACACGGGCTCACTTTAGTCGCCATTTCACGCTGCCGCATTGGCATCAGGTCGATAATGTGTTTGACGAGTTCCCAGTCCGTTTTTTTGTCCCAGCGACGTTTCTCTCCACCGTCTTTGCCGAGCAATATTATGGTATGTGAATCAGGCTTAACCTTGTAAGCGTCAAATAACGCTGGCAGGTCAAACTCCTCTTTCATCCATGCTGGAGAGGTAAAGCCATCCGCGGTAACGACAAGCGTGACCAAGTCTCGCTCTTCTAGCTCACATTCGTTGATTAAGCTTTCCAGAACAAATTGTTTGACGTGAGAGTCGTTAGTCGGAGCAAAATAGATCAGACTACGGTGAGGCATTGGGTGGCTATAAGCAGGATAGGCCCAAGCCATGGGACCGAACAGCAGGGCAGCGAGTAGAAGGAAAATACGCATCAGTTCTCATCTCCCGTGAATACCTAACAACAATCGACATTGATAGATGTTTTACGTAACTTGGCGATGTTAAGCTCACACCTAAGTAAAATTATAGGAAACAAAATTTATGCATTCACTGATCACTGAGCGACTAAGGTTGAGAATGGTTGAACAAAGCGATGCTCATTTTATTGAGCAGTTGTACAACACACCTGATTTCCTTCAATTTATTGGTGATAAGCAGATACGCTCGCAAGCAGATGCAGTGAAGTATATCGAAGAGAAGATTCTAGCCATGCATCAACAGCATGGTGTTTGTCTTTTGCTGGTAGAGCGACTCGATAGTCACGAGAAGCTTGGCGTATGCGGTTTAATCAAAAGGCCTGAATTGAGTGCATATGACATTGGCTATGGTTTCTTGCCTTCAACGTATGGGCAAGGATTTGGCTATGAAGCAGGTCAGGCAGTGATTAATTACGCCAAACAGAGGTCAAACATAGATGAGCTGGTGGCGATCACAACGAGCGACAACGTTGGAAGCCGAGCTTTATTAACTAAACTAGGTTTTACCTATGTCAAAGTTCAAGAGCCAATAAGTGATACAGTAGATTTACTTTTGTATCAAATGAACCTGACCAGAGCATAAACATGGCCATATCGAGCATTTTACAGGGCGAGTTGCTTACCGAGTTCAAAACAGTTTGTGCCATGATCGTCATTTACTGTCGTGATCATCACAAGACAAACGGGGTACTCTGTGTGGAGTGTCAGGCACTGCGTGATTACGCCGAAACTAAGTTAGATCGTTGCCCGTATGGTAAGGCGAAACCTACTTGTAATCGATGTCCGATTCATTGCTACAAACCTGAACCGAAGCAACAGATGAAACTTGTGATGCGATATGCAGGGCCAAGAATGTTATTGCCACATCCATTGCTATCAATTCGTCACCTACTTCACGAACGCAAAGCGGTACCTGACAAGCCTGAGCCTAATGCTTCCAATCGATTTCAGAGACTCAATAGATAAAGAAAAGGACACAAATCGTGTCCTTATTTGTGGTGGTTATTCGCCAGCGACTGCTTGACGTTTCGTACGGATACTAGCAATCAACATATACAAACACGTTGCCAATAGAGTCGCGAATAAGTAGCCCATTAAGCCTTGTGTACCCGCCATAAACCAGTCAGCGGCAACAGGGCCAGCAACAGAGCCGATGCTATAGCTAAAGAGCATAACTTGAGTGGCAGACACTATGTAGTTCGCCTCTAACTTGTCGCATCCTAAGTTGATTGCGACAGGGTAGAGTGCGAATGTCGCCATACCTAATAAAAACAAGCCAGCGCCTAAAGCTTGCAGGCCATCAACCATGGTTGTGAATGTAATTGCTGCTACACCTAACATGCAAAACAGCGCCATCAACAATGTGCGGCCTAAGAATTTAGATAACCATGGCACGATAGGTTGAACCGCCATTCCGCCAAGGATAATAATCGCCATCAGACCACCAATATCACTATTTTGAATACCGCGAGTCTGCAATTCGATAGGCATAAGACCATAGATGGCACCAAGGGTCAGTCCGGATACCGCACAACCAATCATCGCAGCGTGATTCAGTTTTCCAATCTGTTTTAGAGATAACGGAATACTGTGCGCGCTTTCTGGCTGGTCACTTTCACCGAATAGCAATACCACTACGGCGACAATGAGCAATGTCACTATGGTGATAAAAGGGACACCGCCGGAAATGCCAATGACGCCAATGCCAAGTTGTCCTAGCGCACTACCGCCATACAATGATGCCATGTACAACCCAAGACGCTTAGCACGGGCTTTTTCATCACCATGTAGCAGCCACGACTCGACGATGACAAATACGCCCGCAACGGCCATACCAGCGACAAAACGGGCGATGATCCACGCGGTGGCGTTGGGTAACAAAGGCAGCATCATGATGGTGATGATAAATGCCACTAAGCACCAAACGAACGCTGAGCGATGACCGACTTTCTTGACTAAAGGTTCAACACCAATAGCCCCGATCAGTAGGCCAGCGTAGAACACGCTTGCCAACCAACTTGCTAGAGAACCTTCGAGTCCATATTCAGGCAACATTAAAGGAATTAGGCTCATTAAATAGCCTGAAGCGACTGCATATAGAGCAAGCGCAATGACAGGCACTGAAATGCGAGCTTTAGGAGCAGGGGCTAGGGTATTTTCCAATGTCGTGGCCTCAAAGTACGGATTAAATATGAACAGGATTTGGCGCGACTATCGGACTAAAGTTGGTGAAGGTAAAGCGAAAGGTTTTAATCTTGACGATAAAAAACCATTATCAATAATGGGGCTGAATAATTGCAAAGAAAAGCGGCCAAAATATGCATTTTTAACCGCTGTAATTGAGGGTTTTGATGGTTGGTTATTTTAAAATGGCTTGGCTAAGCCATTGATTAAACTGACTCTTGGGTAAGGCGCCATTCACCATGTCGACTCTTTTGCCGTTTTTAAACACCATTACGGTTGGAATGCTTCTAATTTGATACATTGCTGCGAGGTTTGGCTGGCTTTCAGTATCGACTTTTACAAATCGAACATTATTTGCTCGCTCACTGGCTTCGTCTGCAAATACGGGAGCAAATCCGACACATGGGTTACACCATGGTGCCCAAAAATCGACCACCACGGGTACGCCACTGTTTAAAATTGCAGTGAAGTTTAAATCGGTTCCTTCAATAGGTGCCCCAACGAGTAGGGGTGTTTGGCATTTCCCACAAACTGGAGATTCGGCAATACGTTCGGTCGGCACCCGATTGATACCTGAGCAAGATGGGCATCGAGTATTAAAGGTAGACATAGTTTTTCTCTCGTTATTTTTTCTATAAGATGACAGTCAATGTCATCGATAGTTATACTCTGAAACAATCGAGTGATACAAATAACAAATTCAAAGGCCCTGAATGAAAAATTTCTATGCAGAAATTACTGGTTGGGGGAAATGCCTACCACCAGCTACGCTCTCTAATGCGGATTTAAGCACTTTTCTTGATACATCAGATGAATGGATTAGAACCAGAACTGGTATTGAAAACCGCCGTATTAGTCACGTCAACACCTCTGACATGGCCACCGTTGCCGCAAAGCATGCGTTGGCTTGCGCGGGAAAAAGTGCTGATGAGATTGACCTCATCATTATTGCCACCTGTTCACCAGACTCACTCATTCCGAATATTGCCTCTAAAGTCGCTCAGAATCTTGGCATTAAAGCCGCAACTGCGTTTGATCTTAATGCTGCGTGTACGGGATTTGTCTATGGTTTAGAAACAGCAACACGTCTGATGCAGGCGGGTAATTATCAAAATGCGATAGTGGTTGGTGCTGAACGTTTGTCATTCTTTATTGACTGGACAATGCGTGATACTGCTGTGCTGTTTGGCGATGGCGCGGGCGCAGTTGTGTTAACTCGTACAGAAGAGCAAGTGGGCTTGCAGCAGGCACAACTAGGCTGTGACTCTGCTGGACGTGACATTCTTTCTGTTCCTAAATTTGGCACATCAATGGATCGCTTTGCTGCCGACAATGGCTATTGGGATTTCAACTTTGTAGGTAAAGAGATCTTTAAACGAGCTGTAAAAGGTATGGGTGCCGCAGCGCAAAACGTATTGGCGCGTAGTGGTTTATCCACTGACGACATTGATGTGGTCATCCCGCATCAGGCAAACATTCGCATTATCCAAACCTTATGTGATCTCTCTTCAATCAGCCAAGATAAAGCGTTCGTTAATATTCACAACTATGGCAATACGTCAGCGGCGACGGTACCAATCGCGTTATGTGAATCCCTAGAACAAGGATTCGTTAAGCCAGGAGATAACCTACTATTGGCTGCATTCGGTGCTGGCCTCACTTGGGGCGCTTGCCATATTCGGTGGGGTGACCGAGTAACCCCTGTAGGAGAAAGTAACGCGGCTCTACCTGAATGTAATCAGAGCGCACTTGAGCTGCTGAGCAATGCTATCGAGCATTGTAAAAAGCGCGCTTAACTCCCTTATATACCAGCAAAAGTCGCACTTAAGGTGCGACTTTCACTAGCATTAATATTATTATATTGGCCTAACGATAAGAACAACGCTGGGCTTGTATGAAATTCCTCCACACCTCTGATTGGCATCTTGGCCGCCAGTTTCACAACGTCTCACTTTTAGACGATCAAAAAGTCGTACTTCAGCAAATTATTGAGTATATCGAGACTCATTCTGTTGATGCCTTGGTCATCGCGGGAGATATTTACGATCGTTCCGTACCACCGACAGCAGCCATAGAAGTGCTCAATCAATTTGTGACAAAAGTGTGTGGAGAATTGCAGCTTCCTATCATTATGATCTCGGGAAACCATGATGGCGCAGAGCGACTAGGATTTGGCGCTGAACAGATGAAAAGCTCGGGTTTACACATTCTGTCGAGCTTTCAGGATATGTTGCAACCTGTTGAATTAGAGACTGACATTGGTCGTGTGTCATTTTATGGTATGCCTTACAGTGATCCTGAACAGGTTCGTCACCATTTAGGTCAAGCGGTATCGACTTACGATCAGGCGCACGCACTACTTTGTGAGCAGATTAAGCAGCGCGTCGAGCCAAGTTCTAAGAACATTCTAATCAGTCACTGTTTTGTTGATGGTGCCATTGAGTCTGAGTCAGAACGCCCACTATCTATCGGTGGTTCTGATCGGGTCAGCCATCAGCATTTTGTCGATTTTGACTATGTGGCACTAGGCCATCTCCATCAGCCTCAGTACAAGGGCGAAGAGTTTATCCGCTATTCCGGCTCTTTAATGAAGTACAGCTTCTCTGAGCAACATCAGAAAAAAGGCATG
Organism: Vibrio sp. TRT 29B02; assembly: GCF_050113655.1. NCBI lineage: Bacteria > Pseudomonadati > Pseudomonadota > Gammaproteobacteria > Vibrionales > Vibrionaceae > Vibrio > Vibrio sp. TRT 29B02. The sequence continues at coordinate 15,823 of NZ_JBNJOJ010000032.1, read as the reverse complement.
ACATTGGTGGAGTTCGATCTCAATGGTTTCAAGTCAGCAACCCATATTGATCTTGTTGCGCCTCATCAAATGAGAATCATCGAAGGCGAGCTTGATGCCATCATATCTGGAGCGAAAACCGATCCGCAGTCTAACGACTATCTGCTGGTTCGTTTAATGGACAAGCACGCTATTCTCAACCCTATGGAAAAATTAAGAGCCGTGTATCCCAACGTGCTGCATTTAGAGAAACCGGGGATGTTGATCGGTGTTGAGCAGCAAATGGCCGCAGCCAAACTTGCTCGAAGCGAGGTGGATATGTTTCGAGATTTCTTCATTGAAGCTCAGGATAGCGAACTGACACCAGAGCAAGATCAAGCGATCACAGATATCGTCAAACAGCTAAACCAGCACTAAGGGTATACGATGAAACCGACTCAACTTACCATGCAAGCATTCGGGCCTTTTGCTGAGCGCGAAATTGTCGATTTTACTAAGTTAGGAAGTAACCCTCTGTTTCTTATCAATGGTCCTACGGGCTCGGGTAAGACATCGATTCTCGACGCTATCTGTTTCGCTTTGTATGGAGAAACAACGGGTAACGAGCGTCAGGGTATCCAGATGCGTTGTGACCAAGCCAAAGAGGAACTGCCGACGGAAATTACGTTGGAGTTTACACTAAATGATCGTCATTACCGCGTTACTCGCTCGCCAGAGCAAGAAGCACCTAAAGCGCGCGGAGAAGGAACGACAACCCGCAAACATACCGCGTCGCTTTATGAGATCACCCATGGTGAGCAACTGATTACCAGTAAGACGGTACAAGTAAAAGCAGAGATAACAAGCTTACTCGGGCTAAATGAAACTCAGTTTCGTCAAGTGATGGTGTTACCTCAGGGTAAGTTTCGTGAATTGCTGCTCGCCAGTTCGAAAGATCGTGAGGCAATCTTTGGGCAACTGTTTCAAACAGATGTCTATAAGAAGATTGAATTTGCCCTTAAAGACAAAGCGAGTGCTATTAGTAAAGCGAAAGATGAATTTGATAACCAAATTCGCGGCGCTTTACAGGTCGCCGAAGTCACTACCGAGCAAGAGTTGGCAGCACGTGAGCTAGCCTTGAGGGCTGAGCTAGAATCTGCGAAAGCCCTAGAACATAGCGCGCATGAAAAGCTTAACCTCGTCAAAAGCGAACTCCTTCGAGCTCAGGCGATTCATGATCAATTCATCAAGCTGGAAGTTAGTCGTAACGCGTTGGCGAATCACCGTGCCAATAGTCATCAGATAGCAGAGATTAACACTAAGCTTCACGCAGCACACATTGCCACTAAGCTTGAGGTGCCATATGCAAATCTTGCGTCCATTAAGAAACAGATCGACGATTTCGCGAGCAGTATTGCCACGTTAAACGGACAGATAGAAGATGCCCGACTGGCTCATAGCAAAAGCCAAATGGAGCTAGAGCTAGCACAAACAAACGCCGATCAAATTACCAAACTGAATGAATGCCAATTTCAGCTTGAACAAGCAAAGATAAAACTTGCAGAAAAGCAGCTGTTAGAGCAGCAAGTGAGTTCACTCATCGCAATGCGTGACGAGTTAGCAAGAAAGCAGGTCCAGTACCTCGGACTGAAAGATAAGTTGGTTAAAGAATCCGATATCGCTGCTAATTCTTTGCAACAGGCTCGTCAGGACATCAGTGAGAAGGCAACGCTAGAAAACAAGATGTTGAGCCACCAGCATCTGTTAACAGACTTGAAGAAATACCATGCGATCAAGATTGAACTCGATCGTCTACTCGGTTTGTCAGGTGAGCACGAACAATCACTGGCGGCAGCAAAAACTACTTTTGAGGAAAGGCGGAACTATGCCGACCAATTGGAGCTTGGGTGGCACAACGCACAGGCATCGATTCTTGCGCAGAAACTGGAACAGGATCAGCCTTGCCCAGTCTGTGGTAGTTGCCAGCATCCTCAACCCGCCAAATTAAGCAGCGAAAGCGTCACCAAGGAACAAGTTCAGAGTGCGCGACAGCAAGAGCGCCATGCGTTAGAGCAGTTCAACCTTGTCAATAACGCGTACAGCCAGCATAACAATACGCTAGAACTGCAACAACGACAGTTAAATGAAGCGGCGAGTCAGTTACAAGATAATGTCACAGCAGATGTTGTTCAGTTTGAGGATCAATTAGTTCAGATCAGGCAGAGAGTCGAGGCGTTATCGACCATTGATTTAGCGAAGATGGAACAGGATGTGGTTGAACTCAATCAGCGTTGTGCCAACGGTGATGAGAAAATCAACCAACTCAAAGCGGAAATCGCGGCAAACGAATCAGCCCTCAAGGTACAACAACAGCAGCTTGACAAAGTTGCATCGGCGATCGATGCCAATTACCCCTCTGTAGAGGCAGTGGAACAGCAGTATGCAAGTAATCAAGCGACTATCGAACAGCTTAAGCAGGCGTTAGAAAGAGCCAAACAGACGAACGAGCAGCTCACTTTACAAGTGACAAACCTACAAAGCCAGTTGGCAACCAATAACCAGCTATGTCATGAAGCGCAGCAAAAACGCGATCAGTGCGAACAGATATGGAATTCAGAGCTAGAGCGTTCGGGCTTCGAATCTGAACACATCTTTTTGCAAAGTCGAGCAGAAGAACCTCAAATCGTATTGTGGCAAAAGACGGCGAATGAGTATCAAGAAACAACGGTTAAGTTGCAACAAACCGTCGCTGACTTAGAACAACACCTGACGAACGGTGAGAAGCCTGATTTAGATAGCAAAAAGTCTCAATTATCACAGGTTGAGCAAGAGTATCAGCAGGTGAGAGCAGCGTTAGACGCCGTGCGTTCTTTGTTTCAAAGGGTCGAAAAAGTACAGCAAGACATTGCGATTCTGCATGAAAAAAATAGACAACTGGAAGCTGAATACCGAGTTTACGGAACACTTTACGATGTCGCCAGCGGTAAAACAGGCAGCCGAGTTAGCTTACACCGCTTTGTGCTAGGTGTATTGCTTGATGATGTGTTGATTCAAGCGTCACAACGATTAAGCATCATGAGTAAAGGTCGTTACCACCTAGTGCGAAAGATGGATGGCTTTAAAGGTTCGGCAGGGCGAGGACTCGATTTGAGTGTAGAGGATGGCTATACCGGAAAAAGCCGTGATGTGGCGACTTTATCGGGTGGTGAATCTTTTATGGCAGCGTTGGCGTTGGCTCTTGGGCTATCAGATGTCGTTCAGTCATACAGTGGTGGTATTCGTCTTGATACGTTGTTTATCGATGAAGGTTTTGGCAGCCTAGATCCAGAGTCATTGGATCTGGCTATTCAGACTCTGGTTGATTTACAGCAAGCAGGGCGGATGATCGGTCTAATCTCTCACGTCAGTGAGCTAAAAGAGCAGATAGCGCAAAGAATTGATGTGCATGCAAGTCGTGTCGGCAGCACAATCAGACTCGTGGTCACATAACGCCAGATCTGTTGTGGCGTTAATTGGTTAGCTGTCGTTATGTGTGCTAAGAATTAGTTAGGTAGAACAATTCTAAACTTTTGTCTTATTGTGTGGTTAGGTGACGTTAAGGCTAACAATGGTCTCGATATCGGAATCGGTTCGTAAAGTTTACCAATATGCAGAACCCAATCTAACGTTAGTTGGTTGGATGGGCTTGCTTGGCTTTCCGACATACTATTATGTATGGAGCTACTTGTTCCCACAGCCGTACGAATCATTGTCAATGCGATTGGCGTGTTCAGCATTGTTTGCAGTTTTAGCGCTACGCAATTATGTCCCTAAGCACCTTGAACGCTATCTACCGCATTACTATTTTTTTGCCATAGGGATATGTTTGCCCTACTTTTTTAGCTACATGATGTTCATGAATCATTGGTCGACAGTTTGGGCAATGTCATTCATGGCGTCTATTTTCCTTCACGTGCTGCTTGTTCACCAGACGAGCTTGATGCTGGTACAGGCGACAGTGGCTATCGTGCTTGCCTATCTTACCGCGTACGGCTTTGATACCGAATACGTACAGCAAGAAGTCGTATGGGCATATATGCCAATATTCCTTTTTACCTATGTGTTCGGAAACCTGTTTTATTTCAGGAATCAGGTGGAACATGAAAGTAAAGTGTCACTGGCGAAGTCTTTCGGTGCAGGAATGGCTCATGAGATGCGTAATCCGCTTAGTGCACTGAAAGCCTCTCTTGATGTACTTAATTCCCTGCTGCCCAATGAGAGCACAAGCCGTCAGTCAGGTTACAAGTTGTCTTCACAGGAGTTGGCGCTAGCACGCGATGTGATTAGCGATGCCGACGAAGTGATTAGAACCGGGAATGAGACCATCGACTTGTTGCTTACCTCGATTGATGAGAATCGCGTTTCACGCACGACATTTAAAAAGCACTCGATAAGAGCAATCACTGAAAACGCGTTAGACAGCTTTGCCTACAAGAGCCTAAAAGATAAGAAAGCGGTAGTGTTAGCTGAAGGCATCGATTTTGAATTTTTTGGTAGCGATGCATTAATAAAATACGCATTGTACAACTTGTTGAAAAACGCGTTCTATTACCAAAACAACCACCAGTTTGAAATCGTTATCGAACTTAGAAGTTATGAATGGCACAACGAACTGACCTTTACCGATAACGGAGTGGGCATCGCTCCCCAAGTTATTGAGCATATTTTCAACGACTTCTATACCTTTGGTAAAACAGGCAGCTATGGATTAGGTCTACCATTTTGCCGCAAAGTGATGAAAGCGCTTGGTGGCAATGTGTCATGCCGCTCTAAACTCGGAGAGTGGACTGAATTCACCTTGATGTTCCCTAAGTACGATTCCTCGGAAGTTAAGCAAATCAAACAGGATCTGATGAAGTCAAAATCGGTGTTATATATTGGTCAGCAAAATGCATTGATGCGACAAATTAACCAAGAGGCGTTCTACAAAGATTTCCGGCTTAGAATACTGGACTTAGATGCTGCGAGTAAAAAAGAAGAGTACGAGTTCGAATTTGATTTGATCTTAATCGACTTGGACAGTGCCGTTGATAAACCACTCTCTTTGATAGAGTTGGAGAGTAAGCTGCATTTTACAGAAGGACGGATAGTCTTCTTATATGATCAAAATAGTCAGTATCATAATGATATTGAGCGTCACTTAGTCGTTTATCCAATTGAAAAACATAGGATGATGCTTAGTGCAAGTAACATTATTGATGAGCTATTCTTCGAGGACATAGAGCCGAACAGAAACGTCTTGCCACGAAAATCGTTTGATTGCGGCAAAACCATTGTTGTGGCCGATGACAACCAGTCGCTACGATTTTATACATCGGTATTACTCGAGCAGCAGGGCTTCACTGTTCTCCAAGCGAGTAATGGCCAGCAGGTACTTGATGAACTGCAGCAAAAAGATGTCGATTTAATCATCATGGATCTCGAAATGCCTCAATTGAATGGACTGGAAACGACCAGTGCTATCCGCGCTTCGCAGCAGCACTATGCTTCCATTCCTATATTGGCGCATACCGGTAATTCGAGTGAAAGCGTGATTGCTCAAATTCAAGAGGCGGGTATGAATGATTACATTATTAAACCGGCGGCAACAGATAAACTTCTCGATAAGATTGCCAATTGGATTTAATTCAGGCCCTATAAAGGGCCTGAAGATTAAAGAATATACATGTCTGATTGCTCAGCTGCTTTGGAGCATACGTAAATAATTTTATCGAGTTGCTTTTCGCTAAGAGAACTGTTTAGAGAGAATCTAATCAAGTTTTTATTTCTTGCTGTTGCCGGCCGACAAAATACGGCACCAAATAGACCATGATGTTCTAAAAAATTGCGTACTTTTTCTGTATTTCGTTCGTCACCAGTTTCAAGTGAAATAATTTGAGAATGGCTACGAATGGTAATGTTCTTTTTAACCAGTTCATGTTTTAAATAATGGCTGATCTCCTCTAATCGACGACGTCGCTCATCGCTCGCTTTTATAACTTGTAAGGTCATATCAAGCCGTTCAACTTCGTAGGGTAAAAGTGCAGAACTAAAAATAGCAGGGTAAGCAACGAATGGGATACACTGATTTGCCTGATTATTACACCATATAGCACCAGCACGATAAGCGAATGTTTTGGCGAGACTTGCGGTCATAAAATCAACCAAATGAGTAAGACCAAGTTGGTGAAGTAGACCGGCTCCTTGTGCGCCAAAAAGACCAAGCGAGTGAGACTCATCGACAACAATCGCACAGCCATATTCTTTAGCGATGGATATCATATCGCTGATTGGGGCAATGGTGCCGATAGTGCTGTATATCGAATCAATGACAACAACACCTGCGCCATGCCGTTTAAGTAGTTTTTCAAGATGACGGACGTTGTTGTGCATAAATGGGTGGACATCGCACCCAGCAATTCTTGCTCCCTCCCATAATGACATATGAGCAAAAAAGTCGACGTAAACCTTCGTGTGTTGGTGACAAATTGTTTGCAGTAGAGCGATGTTCGCTTCCCAACCAGATTGAGAAAGTAAACACGATTGAAACCCAGTGAAGCTCGCTAACTGATGCTCAAGACTCGGTTTACGCTCCTCACTCTGTAGGAATATTCCAGACATTAACGGGCTGGATTGGCAACTCGCTATCGCATTGATATGTTGTTTAACAATCAGATCATGATTAGCAAGGTCAAGATAATCATTGCTCTGAAGAACAATATCATCTTGTTTAGGTGTTAAACCGAGAACAAGATGCCGCGAATTATCATTTTGATTGATAAGATCTTCAATATGATGATTAAGCTTGTCGTGAATAAATTGTGGCAAGGTCGATTGGTTGTGTAATGTATTCATTTTTGAATATCCTTTTTATTACGAGACAACGCCAGCTGACAAAGGATATATGTATCAAATGATGAAGTTATGCGAGTGCGGTATTTAATATTTGTAGTGTTGGCTACAGAGATAAATATTGCCTATATTTATAGCTGCTCTTCCTATATAGGCTTTAGCCATCTTAGGGCGATAAAATAATACCGTCCATTGTGTGTTATTTTAAAAAATCTATCTATTGTCAGACAAGATTTCCGGCCAATACATTTTGAAATAACCCACCGTTACCCAGACCACCAATCCGGTGGCGACGGAAAGTTCAAATAGACCAAATCGATGTAACCAGTACCAGTGAGGATAGTTTTCACCAAAGAAAGAGGTGAGACGGTGCATAGCAATCGCACTAATCACGGAAGGGAAGGTGACTGCTGCGATGGAAGGCTGAAACTTGAGACGCATCAAGCGTATGTAACAGAGATAAATCAGTAGCGTCATAGTAATAGCGATTCCCGCCAGTGCACCTGTCAAAATCGGATCTGGATGAGGAAAGTTAACCAGGTAAGACGCTAATGTAAGGTTGATGGGGGCCGCCATTATGGCAAGTGTAGGTTTGGCACGCTTAGGCAACATTCCTTCAAAAACGAGACGATAGAGAACCAACGGCAGCATAAAGAAGTAAATGCCAATGCAAACCATAACCAGTGATTCAGAAAAAACGTTGTGACCAAATCGAGTGCCAGCTAACGAACTACTGATCAGGCCAACTGGATAGAGAAACCAGCTTGGTACGATGTTGGACATTTTGAAGTTCAACAACTGAAAAGTGAAGAACAAGGTCATCATTGTCAGATGCAATAGTAGGGCTACAAACCAAATTGGGTAAGCGATCACCGGCGAAATAAGGGCGAGATAATCACACAAAATCAACAGTGCCATGCTCATTGGAGCCATAAGACTGCCACTCAACGGGTGACGAATGTCATTAATAAAAGTGGAGTAACTGGTGAGATATTTTACCAAAACCGGAAAAAGCAATAGTGCCCCAAAACCTGCAAGGTAAGGGCGTATTAGCTCACCGATTTCTGGAATGTAGAGTGCCCAAGCATGACCAAGACCGATCATGCCCAGAGCCAAAGCGGCTTGAGACGGAGGGACACTCTGGAATTGAGTAAAACGTCGCCAGTTCAAAAAGATTCATCCTATATGCTGCTAAATCGGCGTGATAAGCAAAGCTATCTTTTGACTGAGACACTCCTTTGCCTTGCTTTAATCTGCGGCGATAATAGCAAGCCAAACGGTTGCGAGGCAAATCTCATTGCGCATTTGTCGGGAGATCTTTCTGTCTTAACTTCTCATTTTTAAGAGTTCGATGCAGCAGTTGGCTGTAGATCGGTTGTCCACCTAGCATTTGTGCAAAAATAACGGCCCCCAAGCTGGTGATGATTAATGGCAGGATTAGGTAGTAGTTGTTGGTCATTTCTATCACCAACAAAATGCCGGTGATAGGAGCCCGAACCGTCGCAGCAAATAGGGCTCCCATACCCGCGATTGCAAACATACCGGGTGTAATCGGTAACTCTGGAAATAGTCCTTGTGCAATGAGACCGAAGGCGTATCCAAACAGCGTCCCAAGTGCCAGCATTGGCGCAAAAATGCCACCTGGTGCCCCTGAACCAAAACAGATCATGGTTGTAGCGATACGTGCGACGAACATCAGCAATAGTATCGACGCGCTGTAGCCACCATTAGTAATATTGGGAATAAGGCTAATACCACCCCCCGTCACTTCAGGGAAGTAGAGCAGCATAATGCCAAAGCAACCACCAATAAGTGAGCCTGTGATCAAGTAACGTTTACGGTCGTTTCTATGCAGTTTAACGAACAGATCCTGTGACAAAGTCACCAACTGGTTAAACACAACCCCAAACATGCCAAACAGGGCACCAAGAAGGAGAAAGAGCCACAAGGTCTCGAGATCTGGCGCTTGATATTGGGGCATGGTGATGACTGCATCTTGGCCATTGATATAGCGGAACACAATGTTGGCGGAAATGGCGGAAATAATCACCGCTCGAATAGAGATTAGCGAGTAACGAAACTGCGGACGCATCTCTTCAACAACGAACATAATCCCCGCAAGAGGCGCGTTAAAAGCAGCCGCTAGGCCGCCGGCCGCACCTGATGCCAGCAAAGAGTGTTTGGTGTCGTCATTGTCGACTTTAAAAATGTCGGTCACCATACGGCCTATCGCTCCACCCATTTGCACCGTTGGGCCTTCGCGTCCCAGCACCATACCAGAGCCTAATGCACCCATGCCACCAAAGAACTTTACTGGGATCACTCGCCACCAGCGCACAGGACGAATTCCATCCATCGCGCCTTCGATTTCAGGGATACCAGAACCGGCAGCCTCTGGAGCGAATCGATGAACTAAAAAATAGCCAATGAAAGCGAGTGACGCGCTAATGATAAATGCCGCTAACCACAATGGAAGTAGGCTGCCAATCTCGCTTTTTAGCCACTCTGTACGGGTTTCTGATACAAAGTGAACTGCAATTTCGAAATAGGTGCCAACGAGCCCAGCTAGCACTCCAACTAGGAGTGAAAGAAACAACACGGAAATCGGAGTCTTGTCCTTGGAGAGAAATTGATTAATTGCATCCTTAGGAACTTTTGCAAGGAAGGAATGCTTCAACTTTTCTCTTTTGGTCATGGACGTGAGGGCTCCGTAATTTGAGGATAGATGAGGTATAGCGCGAATTATACGCCGGTCTTAGACTAACTATAGCGACAAGATTGAAATATTGAATTTCATAATTGATAAAAAGACAACAAGCGAACGGATGGAAAGTGAATAAATACTGAAGCGAGTTCACAATAGTGACGTATAAATGTCTTGCTGAAGCTTGCAAAACTGGGGATTTGAACCATAGTTTAAGTGTAAGGCAATCTGAACCGACCCGCATGGAGGAAATTGTCGCCTTACCTACAATTTGGATGGATTCAACGAAATATTTGAAAGCCTCGTCATTGATCAGGTCGCAACTTATGACTTCCTGATTCGCAAACTCACGATTGAGTAACGAGGGATAGGGCGCACTTATGGTGCGCCTTTTGTCGTTTAATGAGGCCTACTGCTCAAGGTTGGCAATTCTTTTCAAGACGGACTCTAGCTGGTCCCAAGGGAGTAGTTGGCTGTCGATCACCTCGATACGGCTCTCAAAGCCTTGTAGTGACATTTCATTAACGGACACAACGCCATTACTTACGTTGAATGCGTAGCAACCGTTCGTGGTATTTAATACCCCTTTCACGCGTTCCGCTGTGAGATCAGAAAGCATCGAGAATAATAAATCAAAATCAAAAACAACTTCCGCGCCAAATAGCCAGCCACAGCTGAAATAGCCCTGACCTTTGTTTTCCTTACGCACGTAGAGCTGATCGGGAGCCAACGCAAACTGAGGTTCTTGCTCTGCGTGTTCATGATGATGCTGCGCTAGCTCAGAAGATGGAGCATTGTTGCGGCGTTGACTATCAAGTAGCTCAATAGGAAAGCGTCCTTGTTTGACTAGCTGACTGTAGATTTTAGGTGGATTTTGATCGGTGACCCAGTCATTAAAGGTATCAATATCGCTCACATGGCACTGGTCAACTTTGTTACCGATGATAATGTCCGAAATGGCCAGTTGATCGGTAAAGTTGCTATTCTCGGTATATTTGGGGTTCGATAAGTTGCGCGGGTCTACTAAGCCTATTGTTGCACGCAGATCGATATAGTCAGCGAATTGAGCAGATGTTAACGTTGCCAGCACCTTGTGAGCATGGCCTAAACCCGTAGGCTCGACAATTAAACGATCGGGTTTCGTGCGCAGTAGCGCGGTTATCGCGACAGACATTGGTACCCCAGCAGCACAGCACATACATCCACCAGGAACTTCTTTAATTAACGCACCTTGATCTGTCATCATGGCACCATCGATACCTATTTCACCAAACTCGTTGACCAAAACGGCCCACTGCTCGTTTTGTGGCTTTTCTTTAAGCAGGGAGAGAATAGCTGTTGTTTTACCAGTGCCTAGAAAGCCTGTAATGATGTTGGTAGGAATTTTCATCAATCATGTTCCTGTGTGATTTTTGTTATAATATAACAGAAATCTCGGGTGGTGGAGTACAAAAAGGGCAGCGGAGAAGCTGCCCTATAACAATCGCTTAGCGCTTGTTTTTCAGATACCGTTTGCGACGTTCTTCTTTCTTCTTCGCTTTCATTTCTGCTTTATGTGCCGCTTCGATTTCAACTTCGATAAGCTCTTGTGTAATCATCTCAGGTAATTCTAAGGTGATTTGCCCTAACGTGCCGTTACGCAGTTCGTGAAGCAAGATTTCTGAACATTTATGTAGGTCAACTCGCCCGCCAGCACGTAATGCTCCTCGGCGGCGACCGATCTCTTCCATCAGTTCAATGTCACTGTCCGGAAGTTCTTCGATTTGGTAGCGTTCTTTAAGACGTTCAGGGTAGGCCTTAGCTAAGTATTCCACCGTATAGAAGGCAACTTCATCATATTCCATCGCCGTATCCTTAACTGCGCCGGTGGCGGCAAGGCGGAAACCACTATGTGGATTCTCAACTTTTGGCCATAGAATTCCCGGTGTATCAGAGAGAACGATGCCGTTTTGCAGATTGATCCTTTGTTGGCGGCGAGTCACGGCTGGCTGATTGCCTGTAACGGCAACTGCACGCCCCGCAAGCGTGTTAATGATGGTTGACTTACCCACATTCGGAATACCCATGATCATGGTACGAATGTTTTTGCCAATCTCTTCTCTATGAGGTGCGAGCTTACGACATAGCTCAAGGATCTTTGTGACTTCTTGAGTGTTGCTGGTGGTGATGGCCATCGCCTTAACGTTGTTTTCTTTCTCAAAATGGTCAATCCACAACTGAGTTAACTCAGGATCTGCCAAGTCACGTTTGTTGAGAACCTTAACGACAGGCTTGTCGCCACGGAGTTCGGAGATCATCGGGTTCTCGCTACTAAAAGGGATGCGAGCGTCCAACACTTCGATGATGACGTCAACTTGAGGAATTGCTTCTTCGATCTCTTTACGGGCTTTGTGCATGTGCCCAGGAAACCATTGGATAGACATAGGATTAACCTTGAAATTCAAACTTGCGACAATTGTAAGGAGAAATTGCCCATAGTAAAGCGCTAAACGGGAGATGTGTCATGTTTAGGCTCGATTCTATAATGGTTTCGTCCCGTTTCCTTGACCCGATACAGGGCGCGATCTGCGGCTTGAATCATCGCTGAAAGTTCGTCGTAATGATCAATATGGGCGGTTGTAGCACCAACACTGATGGTGATGAACTCTGCTGTTGACGAGGTATGGTGCGGTATGTTTAGTGCATTAACCGAAGCGACTAATTGACTTACATAGGGCTCAAGATCGATGGGCATGTCATTGGCCATGATGATGCAAAACTCTTCGCCACCGTAGCGGGCAACAAGATGTTGATAGGGTGTCTCGACCGCGCTCAGACACTTTGCCACTTCAACGAGGGCGCGATCGCCTTCGATATGACCATAGGTGTCATTGTAAAGCTTGAAGTGGTCTATATCGACAATAACGACAGCGATGTAATGATACTGTTCCAGCTCGATGTAGGTATTTGCGGTATCGTAAAGGTGCCTGCGATTGGCTATGCCGGTTAAGGAATCGATGGTCGATTGCATTTTAAGTAGAGCTCTACTCTCTTCGAGCTCCGAAATGACACTGTTCAGTTGGCGAGCAAAATCGCGAGCCTCTTTAGAAATAAAGGTGTCTTCATTTGGCAGACTGCCTCCTGAATGTTGGAACTGCTTTAAATATCGTTGGGCTTTGGTAAAAGGCTTGATGAAAAAATTCATAACTTGCAGATTAACCACAAACATAATCACGCTAAACAAAGACAAAGCGATCGCCCATTGCCAAGAGAAAAAGGGTGGAAGCTTCTCATTATTCTCCACTTCTATACGGATCGCGCCATTAGACAATATATCGTTTCGAATCAGGATATGTGTATTTTCCTTCACTACAGGGGGATGTTCTGCTGTGAGTATATGAATGCCAACTCCCGTTGCGAGTTCGATTTGCGCGATGAACTCATCTCGAATCTTGCGAATAAAAACCAAGTAACCATGTTTGCATTGAGTGGCATCACTCAAGCAAATTCGCGATGAGGCGATCATCGTTGCAGATTGACCAATTCGAGCATACTCAACAAAGGACTCTATCTCTTGCTCAGATGCCTGATGGGCAACTGACAAAATACTGTTCACTATCGTAGGGTCTGTGACGTCCACTAGGGTACGATCGGTGACATGTTCACCATCAAAGGTACCATTCCAAACAACTTCACCTTGAGGAGAAAAAATAATCACACTATCGATTAGAGCAGAGACAAAAGCATGCGGACCGATGCTGTCATTAATAAACTCCTGTGAAGGTGTTTGAACAAAATTCGCCATCGTCGTCCAAGCCGCATAATCTTCGAGTGACGTTTTGAGCTCTAACTCTTCCATTTGTAGTACTGTCTCGACACGTTCCACTTCAAACATTTGTCTGTTTAACGATTGCTGGATATCTAGATCATGTTTCCAAAAAATCTTGAATGAGAAATACAAGACCAGAAACAAAACGACAGTTATCGTGGAGCCTAGAATCGTTAGGTACCGTAAGCTGAGATGCTTTAAAGACTGAGTGAATTGTTGGATCAATATGATCACACCTTTTAGTGACTGAATGAACATTTAATCATGCTTTTGTATTAATTGTAGAACGATACGGAATGCTCACCAGCAAATTGTTTTTGTTTATCGATTGCACTCACCTGACTTAACACATGGGGTGCACAACTGCACTGGGCTTATAGCGCGAATCTTCACAATTGTCTGTAGGGGTTTTTGTATGGATGTGGGAAGTGAATTAGGTCAAAAAATCCTAAAACATTTCTATTAATATTTTGTCATAAAATAAATAGTTGTTTATATTCGGCAGCAAATTAATAATTCGAAAGTAGTATAAATGTCAGGTCAGTCTTCTTTACAACGTGAAACAGTATTGGAAAAAGATCAACAATTGGTGTCCACAACCGATTTGAAAGGGGTCATTACCTATAGTAATGAAGCTTTTGCGCAGGTTGCTGAGTTCACGGTTGATGAATTGTTAGGCCAGAACCACAATATCGTTCGCCACAGTGATATGCCAAAGGCCGCTTTTGCGGACATGTGGAGCAACCTTAAACAAGGCAAGGCTTGGCGTGGCATTGTAAAGAATCGAACTAAGTCCAATGGCTACTATTGGGTAGACGCCTATGTGACACCTATTTATGAAGAGAATCAGATTGTTGGCTATCAGTCCGTTCGAGTTAGACCAAAAGCCGAATGGGTAAAGATTGCCGACAAAGCCTATCGCGCACTACTCCAAGCAGAAAAATCAGGTCGACGTTGGTCTCTACAATTGGGTGATACGTTACGTTATGCAGTATTGCTTGGCGCGGTGTCGGCTCCACTTGTTACTCATTTAACTGAGTTAGGCAGTCACGCTGGTTTAGTCGCCAGCCTGCTTCCTATCTCAGTGCTTGGCTTACTGTTCCGCCAAGAGCTGATTGATACACCAGTGAAGCTTAAAAAGCTCCAGAGTGAATATGACAGTATCAGCCGACTGGTATTCTCCGGCGGCGATAAGTTTTCTGTAGCTGATTTCCATTTAAAACTGATGTCCGCTCGAATTCGTACCGTACTGGGTCGTATGAAAGATTCAGCTAAACCTTTACAGGATCTTTCAGATAACTTGAGTGCGACTTCTTATCAGGTGACTGAGGCATTAGAGCAGCAAACTAAGGATATTCTTCAGGTACGCCATGCAACTGAAGAAGTAGAGAGCTCAGCAAATGATGTGTCTTCAAAAGCACAGGAAGCACACCAGATAGTTGATGTCACCTTAAACACATGTGCTGACGCACAGCAGAGCATTCGACAAACGCACAGTAATCTTGAGAGCCTTAATGTTCAGGCAGAAAAGGCGACGAGTACGACTTACCAATTGAGTGAACAAGCACAAAAAGTAAGCCAGATGATGGAAGAAATTGGTGGTATTGCTGAGCAAACAAACTTACTAGCACTTAACGCCGCTATCGAAGCCGCTAGGGCAGGAGAGCAGGGTCGTGGCTTTGCCGTTGTGGCTGACGAGGTTCGTGCTTTATCGGGTCGAACATCAAAAGCAACGATACAAATCAAAGATAGCATCGAAACGATGCTCAATACGATCCAAGCGTGGCAGAAAGATATTATTGCTAACCAAGAACAAACCAATGCTTGTAGCCAAGTTGCTAAGGAGAGTTCTCTGCGTTTGTCAGAAGTTGAGTCGCTAATGAAGGCAATGAATGAACTGATGCAGGCTGTAGAAGACTCAGCAGGTCAACAGCGCCAACTATCTACGGATGTTAATATGCACATTCAGTCGATTGCTTCTACCGCAGAGCAGAACCTTGCTGCAACGCATTCCGTCAAGGAAAACGCACTTCAGCTTAAAGGGCAGGTCAGTGAGTTCTATCAACTAGCCAAACGATTTGAAGAGAAATAAAAAAGCCCTGCTCATTTGAGCAGGGCTTCCACTTAGAAGAGTGCGTTGATTACGCTAGCAATTCTTTTGCTGTGTTTACTACGTTTTCAGTAGTGAAACCAAACATCTTGAACAGTTGGTCAGCTGGCGCTGATTCACCAAATGTTGTCATGCCGATGATCTTGCCACCGAAACCAACATACTTGTACCAGAAGTCCGCAATACCCGCTTCGATAGCGATACGTGCTGTGACGTCTGATGGTAGTACTGCTTCGCGGTATGCTGCATCTTGCTTGTCGAAAGCATCGGTTGATGGCATAGAAACAACGCGAACTTTCTTACCTTCTGCTGTTAGCTGTGCTGCTGCTTCTACCGCTAGCTCTACTTCAGAACCTGTTGCGATAAGGATAAG
>NZ_JBNJOJ010000031.1:0-58423 GCF_050113655.1 Vibrio sp. TRT 29B02 | reverse complement strand
AAGATTCTTGGGTATTGGTTTAGTGCTTCAGTCAGCACTCGGTCTATCTCCTCTAGGTATTCGAGAACGAGACCATCCTTGTGGTAGTAGAGTGGCTTTCCATTAAAGGTTCGGTCATGAGTGATGGTGTGGACTCTTTGATGAGCTACGTTGAGTTGATGAATCATGATTAGTTCCTGTGGTTTGTTGTGATTCCCACAGGAACTGTAACTACCGTAATTTTTAAGCTATTTACGGCTATGGTCGAAGTTGTTCATACGTTTGCCAAAGTGCTTGGTTCTTCTCTTCGCTAGGTAACTTAGTCGGTAAAAGACGGACTGAAACACCTCATCAAACTCCTCTGAGTTACGTAGCAAGTGATACTGACCTTGTTTGGAGAAATGGATAGCTGGTTTCTCTTTGCCTGAGTACATGGCTTCCACTGAACGCTTCCATGCATTACGAATACGGTTCGCCAAACTTTGCTGATACTCTCCAAAATCCCCCAGAGAGCGAAAGATATTCCGGTCAAAGATAAGCACAACGTGGTAATGGCTGCTTGATGAGGTATCACACTCTTTAGCCCATACATATCGAATGGTGGTTTCACGATAGGGTTTGCCATTTAGGCGAGCACTACGTCTTCGATATGCCGCTACCTGAGATTTCAAAGAGCGGAAGAAACGAGTCATCACTGCTGAATCATCCCCTCTAAAGTCTGTTGGTAAGTTAAGGTCCACTCGAACGATAAAAAGTCTTGCGTATTGCTCTAGAGCTTTCTCAAGGACTGACTCTATCCCTTCTAGGTATTCAACGACCAAACCCTCCTTGTCGATGTATATCTTGTTTCCGTTGAAAGTGGATTCGTGTGTGATGGTTAGATTTTTAGACATGATAGAGACCTATGTTTTGTTAATGACATAGGTACTGATAGTGACGTTATTTTCTAAGTCTCTCTTTGGGTAGGGGAACCCATCCCCTACCAAGATATCGAGTGATGAGGTCGTTGGTTGAGGTGTGGGATTAGATGAGTAGATGGAGAGGTATATATATTATTAATTACCGATCCCCCTCGATTCACTCCCACTCTGTTTTTAGGTGATTACTGAGCCTTCACATCGGCTAAATCCAACCAGCTAACCTTCATTTTTTATCAAAAATCACGGCTCATGCATTTTTACTTCTGGAGTTCACTCACATAAAAAGTGACAATCCAAAAAATAATTTATTTAGATATATCAATCGGACTACACTTTATGAACATAAATAATCAGCTAAAAACAGCTACCAATAAGTAGATCACTATGACCCCAAATCAGATAACAGATACAACCTACCAGCTCCACAATTTCATCAACCCGTTTGATAGGCAAGACAGTTATATTTTGCTTTCAGGAGGGTATTCAAAGACGCTAGTTATTGATAAAAATCGTCACTCTCCCACACGTTATTTGGGAATAAAAAACTGGGAACAACTAAAGTCAATATGGCCGGGGTTCACCCCTTTTGATGACGCTTACCTGATGCCATTCAGTCCGTTAAGCGAATCAAGATTTCGAAATAAACCCATAGCTGATGAATTCGTTGAGTATCGAAACATCTATCGTTATTTCGAAGAAAAGAGCATCAGGCAACAGCCAAAATCTACTCTCATTTGTTTGTGTATGTTGCTAGCAAAAAATTATGATGAGAAACTAGGCGGAATCCCAATGGGGATAAAAATGCTGGCCACTAGACTTGGAACTAACAGCCGTAAGATAACCGTCAGTATCAAATCACTCGAAGAAATGGGATTAATCGTTTTTCACCAAAGACGGGCAGATATCGACAAGGTGACTCTTCCTTGTTTTATTGAACCTACCAGCACATTTGTACTGAAATTTACGTCTCTATTTAGAAAAGGGAAAACAATACCAAAAGAAGAGCCAGAAGCAGGTACACCTAAGATTCAGACTGCCCCTGAACAAGATTATGACAACTTCATAAAAAGCATTGCCGCTCAAGAAAGCATCTATGATGACACAGAGGAAAACTTAACTGCCAAAAAGCCAGATTATTATCTACATGGTAAGGAAGGCTTCTTCTGGTATCAAAATAAAATATACACTCTTAAAGTGAGACTCTTGAACTTAGTAAGAAAGCCAAAGGTGGTGGAGGTGGTTAAAGCTCACGCCTATCGAGCTCTGCTCTAGATGCTCTGGTGTAGCAACACCTAAAACAAAGGCACAGTTGTTTACGGCAGAATTACATGACACTATGTGTAGTACCTCAGTATACAAATATAACTCACTCTGACAGCTTGGTGCTTCGATTAGTCAAACAGAACACATGCAAATGAACATCATTATCATTAATATTCTGGCGACATAGTAATCGATAGTTGAACTACAGGATACTGTCACAACTTAGAGTGACTGAGTGAAGATTATTTCATCAAAAACAGAACTATTGTCAACGTAAGAAACATAGCAACTTAAACCAACTGGGTAGTATATTGGGTAGTAAAATTCTAAATCAGACAACACAAAACCACTAAGTTTATGATTTTTAAGCAATAAAACTTATTGCTCAACGAACAGATCCAAAACATCGAATAGATTCTTGGGTAGCAAGCTACCCGTCCAAGAATGTCTTAAAAGCCCTGTTATTTGATTGTAAATACAGGGCTTTTTTATTTTCCCGTCCAAATCGCTTTGCAGATGTTAGGGCCTTTTAATTCAACGAATCACTTCACACACAACTCAGATCGTAAATGTCTGATTTAGTTGCCTCGAATTACGCATCAAAGCCGATCAGAGTATTTAAAATATGACTTCAACCTCTACACCTTCTATCCAACGCTTCTCTTCTAGTTTCTCATCAAAACTTAAGGTGACTTTAAGATAAGCAGGTTGGCCTTCAAACGGACTTTGTAGCTCTGGCGGTAGTTTATTCACAACTTCTACAGCACTAGAAACGGTGGCTTGATACTTTTTGCCATCAGGGAATTTGACTGTTGCTTTATTCCCTAAATGACTGTGTTTAAGAAATTTTGGATCAAGGAAAGCGGTGATCGTTGGCGTTATGTTTTTCGATACTGTGACCAAAGGGTCTCCTACATCCACCTGTTCTCCTTCACGCACATGCACATCAATCACGCGCCCAGTAAAAGGGGCTTTTATCGTCAAATTATTCTGAGTTGCTCGCAATACCACCATTTCTTTCATTAAAGAACGATATGTGACCGCGACAGGACCAGCCAAATCACTCTCCGCTTGCTTGTTTTTTGCCTCTTCATAAGCAATTTTTTGACTATTGAGTTGACTATTTAGAGCATTGTAAGTGCTTATAATTGAAGCATAATCGACATCAGAAACTTGGCCCTTAGCACGATACGTTGCATATTTCTCTCGGATTTCATTCACTTTCTCCAAGCTTTCTTTCGACTCTTTTATCGCTTGCAGATGTAAGCTCTTCACTTGGTCGTTGATCCGATGTGGCAGTTTAAGTAACTCCTGTTGAATAAAGTCGATCTGCTGCTCTAAGGTATCGTTGTCTAGTAACACCAGCGTTTCTGTTTCCAACACGGCTTTACCCACCATCGATGGTATTGGGCCAACCACACTTGGGTGAGGGGCATTAATCGTTACGGGACTAGTGGTAAGGATTGCTGGAGCAATAACTAAAACTTGAGTACGAAATAAATAATACGCCATCGCTAGCAAAGGGCTGACCACTATCGCTAGTATCAAATACCAACGTACACGATAGCCTCCTCGCTTTGCTTGACCATAGACTACTTTAATACCATTTTCGGACTGTGGTTTGTCCTTCTTTTCTAAATGAAAATTCACTTTCATACTAAAATCTTTTACCTTTTTTCAGCACCCACCAAGGTGCCATACTCGACTCTTCATGGCTTCGTCTTATAACTTCATTGATCATTGAGAATGCAGTAATCAAGCGCATACAGTATTGATATATTGGGTAAATCAATAACCATTTGGCATCCTTTAAATCCTGAATCTTTCGCTCTGAAATCAGGCCTATGTAAACGATAAATAGTAACGACGATAAAAACAGGTAGACGCAATAAAGCATCAGCGCCAACGCGATAACAAACGGCAATGGGTAACTGACGATCATAAACAGCGTAAAAAACACCACCAGAAGAGGTAGAAGAACATTTTGAATAACGCCGTAGGCTAAAGTGAAAATAAAGTTCCCCCACCCAAGCAACGCAGGTGTTAAACCCTGCTTGTGCTTACGAAGAAAGAGAAACAATAAGTCACCATCCCATCTCAATCTCTGCAGAACTAAGCCTTTTAGGGTGTCTGGAACATCTGTATGCCCTATTGCTTGGGTAGCAAACGCCAACTGGTTTTGTGGGTATCGACGCTTATACTGTTTAAGGCGCATGGTTAAATCGAGATCTTCCGCGGTATGGGTATCCCATCCCCCCACTTGACGAAGTATGTTCTTACGGAACGCGCCAAAGGCACCAGATATATTGTTCAAAACTCCCCATTTAGCCATTCCTGTTTTACCAGCTTGCATGGAGAGCATGTATTCCAGTGATTGCATTTTCGTCAGCAGGTTTTTATCGTGATTTCGCACACGCAACGCACCGCCACTCGCAATAACGTTTGATGAGTTAAATTGTTTCATCATGGTAAAGACCATGTCGTTATCAAATGAAGTGTCTCCATCGACATTTATCACGATTTCGCCGCAGGCCACCGATAGTCCCGCATTCAGTGTCGAAACACGCCCACCACGCTGCCATTTAGGTACAACTCGAACAATTCTGTTATGCCGACCAGCATGACGCTTCACTCCATCTACCGCTGCCTGATAGGTATCCCGATTTTGTACAGCGCCATCAACTACGGCCAGTATCTCGATTAAACCTGGATA
This sequence comes from Vibrio sp. TRT 29B02, assembly GCF_050113655.1. NCBI lineage: Bacteria > Pseudomonadati > Pseudomonadota > Gammaproteobacteria > Vibrionales > Vibrionaceae > Vibrio > Vibrio sp. TRT 29B02. Next base: position 53,548 of record NZ_JBNJOJ010000031.1, on the reverse strand, counting down.
AACCTGTTCAGCCAAAGTATCTATGGTAATACCAATCGCTTCCCCTTCACCGTAGCACGTAATCACAAAGCTCACTGATGGGAACGCTATTGGCTCCGGGGGCTGAGGACGATATGCCCAACGGAAAATTCCGGTTAAAACCAATAGATAGAGCGGCAACTCGATAACAATCATCAGAGGAAAAATCAGTAACCAAAGCTCTTGATTATGCAGTAGCATTCCCTTGAGGTAGTCAAGTAGAACTAAACTATCCTGCAGCATAGATATCTCTCAGTAAGGTCTCTAGCCAATGCTCAACATCAACACTTAACTCAGGCTCGGGAATACTTCTTACATGCACATTCAGCTCAAAATCGTCTTCCTCAATCAACTCACTCAGCTCTGAAAGCTTTGATTGAAGAGCGGATAAGCTCTGCTTTGTCGTATTTGGCATCAATACTAGCAATACATCCTGCTTGTACTGACAGCAAATGTCCGTGTCGCGGAAAAGGCTGCTCAAGCGCGTAGTGATCTGCTCTATCAATGCAAATAACTTTGCATCTCCATATTGTTTACCGTAGTCGCCCAGAGAAGGAAGATAGAGGGCCAGCAACAGATGCTCTTCCTTATGACGTATCGCCACTTTATTCACCCAGCTCAGTAGGTTTTGGAAATAGCCACTTTCAACTTTGCCTTTGATCGATAACTGAGGTGCCTGCTGAGATTTTCCATGTTTAAAAATATATTCTCCCGCCTCACCTAACCGATACTGATATATTTTTCTTACGACAAGTTCATTGACTGGTACTTTGCTATCACAGCTCATGCACTGGGTTAAGGTTGCCGCTTCAACGAAAAGGTTGGAACAGCTGTTACACTTATGATTTTCTAACGGTCTGTCGTAATCCACCCCTATGTGGCGCAATTGAGTCATACATTTCGGACACTCAAGCTTCCCACGACGAAGAAAGCTCTGCTGATCATCAACATGCCCGCATGTAAAACAGTGCAAAGAGCTTTGTGATTCAATATCAATACTAGAACAGCTTGGGCACACATCGACATAATTGAGATGGCCACTATTACACGTTGAGCAAACTCGGATACGATCCACCAACTGTTCCGCGTCAAGAATACTTCGATTTTTTTCTGCTAAAACAAATCGATACGTTGACTCTAACTCAGGGTACAGCGCTTCAATAATCGGGTAGCGATAAAGTGAAGTTGAGTGAACATCCTTATTACACAACACCTTACGCTCTCGATTTAAACTCAACCAACCTATTAGTGGATCAAGCTGCTCAATGTCAGCCGTCATAGATAACCGTCGTTCTGCCTCTTTAGTAACCGAGGTCCAAAGATCGGGTTCAAAGAGCCCATCGGTTGTACAGTCAGAGAACGACGTTTTCTGTGTAGTAAATAGCGACCAAGACCAACGCCAGCGGTTGTGATAAAACGTCTTGATGGCATCATCTAATTTGTCAGGTTCGCTGAAGTCAAAACAAACGGCTCCGCCAATCTTCTCCGGCAGTTGCTCTATGGATTCAACATAAACAATTTGATCAAACTCAGTGGTTTGCTGAGGCTGATTTCCAATCCAATATAGGAAGGTAGTAGAAGGCATACATCGTCTCTAAACAGTAGTGGGAAATGCGTGTGGTGCATTTGTAAACACATAACAACCGAACCTTGATGATCAGACTAAGTCTAGCTCACAGTCTGAGAGTCTATCGTGAAATATACTTTAAAGAACGTCGTACCATCACTAAATTAAACTATTGGTGTAGCGGCAGCAAATTGTGTGACGGCAGATTAGGACACAAGAAATGTCTCACATGTGAGACATGCGATTATTTTATATTTGCATACAAAAATTTAGCTTTTTTGAGATTTTAAGGAAGCAAAAACGTAACCTGAGACTTACGCTTTCACAGCGCTAGAAGCATAGATGTTTGCTCCTAGCCTGAGGATGCAAGAGATGAAGAAGTGGATTAGTGTCTACTCATCCTTCTCTTCTGTCGTGTGATCAACATAAGGCCAATAGTGATGACCAACTCGAATCACTAAAGTGGCAGCTGCTAGAATAAATGCAGCAATAGAAAGCCAAACAACGAGAGTCGCATCAAGCTCCTTCATACCTAATGTGATGTAACGAGCTATTGCCATCATAGCAATGTATATAGGATAGCGTACAGGGATCTTACCGTTCATCACGAATTGTTTCACCATCGCCAGTACTTCTAGATAGATGAACATCAATAGAATGTCTGTCAGTAAAACACGTTTCTCAGTAAAGACATGAACAAACTCTTCCACCATAGCAAACAAGGTCGCTAACGTTATCGCAATCAAGAGGACAGCTTCTAAAACGTGAAAACTCTTGAGAAATGGTTTACTGAAAGATTTAGGTAGATTGGAAGGCATAACCTCTTTTCTCGATAAGACATTAATTCAATAAGTAGTCTATCACGCGAAGTACCAAAAGAGGTTAGATTCCGCTCATCCTTTAGTCGATTTTTGCCTTAGCTTTGGATAAGTCTTCTCTCTATCAAGCGAACAAAGAGAGTATCGATGGAGTGAACTTATCTAAATTTGGAAATACCGCTGTTAACTGGGAGTCTTGAACACCAAGCCACTGGGCCATAGTCGCGCCAATTTGATCAACAGACGTAGTTGGTATTAAACGCCCAGTTGAAAAATCATCCCGGCTGCCTGGAACTAATGATGGCCACACTCCTGTCGTATTCGATGTAAAAGGTGCGCCTCCAATAATAAAGTGATTGTTGCCCCAGCCATGATCAGTTCCCGTATGATTCGGGACAATACGGCGGCCAAAATCTGACATAGTGACACTGGTAACTTGTGTAGCTAGCCCCTTCGCATCCAATATATCGTAAAAGTTCTTCATCGCGCGGCTGAAGTTCTCCAGCAAAATATGGTGATCACTCACCTGATTCGCGTGGGTATCAAAGCCTCCAAGATTGACGTAATAGATCTGGCGGTTCTGACCTAAAACGACCCTGCTATCGATAAACTTAACCACCGCATCCAACTGCAAACTCAGTGAGTTTTCAGTATCTAACCGCAATGCCCCATAAGGATCCGGCGACTCTACCTCTAAAATAGCGTCGAGCTGCTCACTAGCGTAAACACTATCACGCATCAAACCACGCATATACTCTCTAAAATATTCAGGACGTGGATTATCTAAAGTGTTTTTAAACTGCTCTAATGTTCTGGGGTGCATTGTCATACCTTTAGCGCCGGAGGGAGATAAACTATTCGATTTGATGCCACCACGAAACAATCGAGAGTTACCCGAGAAACTGTATAGTGGCGAATGATTACTGGTTAATAGTAGCTGCTGCATTAAGCGCGCCCCCCAACCACTCGGCAGTGCCCGATCAGCAGCATTCCCTCTTAACCACTCTTGAGATTGGGAGTTGTGCGAGAACAACATGCTCGGTTCGCTACCATTGTCCCCTCGCTCCATTGGTTGCTTGAGCACTCCACAATTAATCACAGCGTTAACATAGCCTCGATTAGATAACTCTTGTATCCCAGTCATTGCGGGATGAAGACCCAACTGAACTTCCATACCATCATTATCAAAACAAGTTAGATTGGTTGGCAGTAAGTCATTTTTTTCGATTTTGATCGACTCTCTTATCGATGCGTACTCAGAATAATGAGCATCGTCCATCGGAATAATTGTATTAAAGCCATCATTACCACCACTGAGGAAAACACACACTAATGCTCGATAGTCATTTAAGTTCACCGATGGTGTAGCCCAACCAAACTGAGACACCATAGTTGTTGCGCCTAGGCCCTTGATAAAGGTTCTTCTTGATAGCGACATAACATTAATCCTGTATAAAAAACTCTTCGGAACTCACAACCAGCTCTGCCAACCTTTCTGCGTAAAAGTCATAACTAGACGCATTGACACCATCCTGAATAGTTGTTCGAAGTTCAGCCTCAAGGACAGGTTCAATACTGTTACCAAAATAGAGATCGCCAATGGCTTTAATTAACTTATCCGGGTCATCGAAATGCTGAGTAAAGTAGCTAAGATCAGGCTGACCAGTCTTGTTTTTGCCCCTGATATATTTGCGCATATAGTTATAGGTAGTGCTATATGTTGACCAAGTAAGAAGCTCAGCTTCTGGGGACAATTTACGCTCTGTGCCAATCTGATAGTCAGGAGAAAAGAAGTTAAACACTGATGGCGAACGCAATGGTCCTTGACCCGCGGGGTTGTAGGCATATTTACTACCACTAACAGCTGGATAGTCAGTCAATGAAGTCAAACTCACTGTGGGATCGTTCGATAAACTCAGGTTAGCGCGATACAGGTTGAGAATAGCAACGATAGGCTCTTTGAATTTAATCGGCTGCGCCACATCAGAAACACCTAGGGCTTCTTCATCTAATAAAGTGGCTTTGACAACCGCTTTGATGTCTCCACGTACTCCTTTGCCATTATCAATAAATGCCCCAGCGACCCTTTCAACATAGGCGGGAGAAGGATTCGATGTGACTAACCTCTGGATCATGTGCTTGGCAAAAAAAACAGGCGTGTTGGAATGCTCAAACAGTATATCCAGCATCTGACGCATATCTTCTAAGGCGGTTTGCTCAGCAGCAAACGAATGACCCAACACCTGCTTTCTACCTGTATCGTGGTGGGTGGGCTCTGCTACCATGGGAACGGTATGGTTTGCGCCCATTCGCCAACCTGTAAATACACGGGCAACATTTAGGATATCTTTTTGAGTGTAGGTTGGGATGGTGTTCCCCTCGCTATCTCTCTGTAGTGTGCCATCCGAGTTCAGCTCATATAGACCAATACTAAATAGCTGCATCACTTCACGAGCATAGTTTTCGTCAGGCATAGAGCCCTTCGCCTCATCCATCTTACGACTGTTAACCAGTGTAAGATAAAGCCCCATCGCAGGGTGCAGAGAAACCGTTTCGAGCAGATCTCGATAGTTACCAAATGCCCCCTCAACCAAGGCATCGTAATACGAGATTGCTGCAGCTGGTCGTTTTGCTAACACTCCAAACTGTGAGACCACAAACATCTCACTTAAAGCAAATGCGACTCGCTGACGTAATTGGTCTGGCGCATAAAGGCTTAACTTGAACCATGCGTCATTACGCTCTTCATGTTCCCAATTAGGGGTTAACGGTGAATGGAGCGTTGCTGGCAGTTCAAACTGCGCCTCTATCCAATCTAATGGCTGAAGTTGAGTGGCATTTTCTATATCTTCTTGAGTGGGGCCAAAGGTGGACTGTAAAAAAAACCGATGAGCTTGCTGGATATCAACGCCATTACTTGAGAAAGTGAGATTCGCTGATCGGGACTCGGACTTCCCATCACTCAAGGTAAAGGAAACCTTATGTGTCCCCGGAGATAGAAGAGTAATTCTGGCACTGCCATTGCCAGCGATGCTAATCGAAACATCATCCCCGGCTTCAAGCGATGCAAACTGCAAGTTATCCCCATCTGTATCACTCCCGACTGAATTTGGATCGATAGATACTGGTTGTCCGTATTTCAATTGTTGTTGATGGGTATAGTCTCTAGCGACAGGAGACTGGTTGACACCTCTCTGTTCTTGCTCCGATTGATCTAAGCAGCCTTGTAATAACAAAGCACTTAGGCATAGAAAGCAGTGAAGGCTCTTTTTCATATCACGTAACATCACTCTTAACACTTAATATCAATAACTAGTGAAATATGAGCGATAACAGAGAAGGTAGACCGAAAGGAGCGCGATAGCAACGACCTTGATGATTGGGCTTGATGTACTTTGTTGTTCACTCACATTGGTGATAAATATTCCCAGCCTAATTACTGATAAACAACTTAATTAAGTAGAGATATGAAGCGAAATCACTCCAAGTTCAGTAAATAAGATTAAGCCTACAGGAATATTCCGAACCATAAGCAATACAACCATGCATAGCTCATAAGAAATATCCCCGCAACAAGAAAATACGTAATATCAGCCGGACTAACCGCCAAGAGTGACAAAGGAAACCCAAAGGCCCAGATACTTGTTTCTGAGTGATAGATTGTGCTACTCTTCGCCTCCATTTTTCTGGCCTAAATTTAACCACATCGGTGTTTTAGTGGGTCAGTGCTATCTTTAATATGTCAGTCATTAGATACTGACGGTCATCAAACCAAATATGGAATCGTCCCTATGGGTAAAGGCACTCTCTATATCGTATCTGCACCAAGCGGTGCGGGAAAATCTAGTCTGATTTCGGCCATGCTAGAAACCAACCCAACCTACGCGATGAAAGTGTCGGTATCACATACAACTCGAGGTATGCGTCCAGGTGAGCAAGATGGTGTCCACTATCACTTTGTACAAAAAGAGCTCTTTGAAGAGCTGATTGAAAAAGGTGAGTTTCTAGAATATGCAGAAGTATTCGGGAACTACTACGGCACCTCTCGCGTTTGGATTGAAGACAACCTAAAAAAAGGCATCGATGTTTTTCTAGATATTGACTGGCAAGGTGCTCGTCAGATCCGTGAACAAATGCCATTGGCAAAAAGCCTATTTATCCTGCCACCATCAAACGGTGAACTAGAGCGTCGCCTTAACGCGCGTGGTCAAGACAGCGATGCTGTGATTGCCAAGCGTATGGCAGAAGCGAAGTCTGAAATTTCACATTATAGTGAGTACGACTACGTGATCGTTAATGACGATTTCGACAACGCACTAATGGATTTTAAGGCCATCATTCGCGCAGAAAGATTGAAGCAAGACAAGCAAGCTGATAAATATAAAGGCATGCTGGATGCTCTTTTAGCTGAATAAGTTGTAGTTTCGAGCTTCGAGTTTCGAGTTTCGAGTTTCGAAAAGATAATAGTTCTATTAACCAATAGGCGAGAGTTTCAACAAACCAGTGGCTCGTAACTAGTGACTAGCATCTAAGCCACTCTACCTGTATAATTTCTCGTCATTCAAAATTTAAGTTAACTAATTTGGAGTTCTCATGGCACGCGTAACTGTTCAAGACGCTGTTGAAAAAGTAGGCAACCGTTTCGACCTAGTTCTAATTGCGGCACGCCGCGCTCGTCAAATGCAAACTGGTGGCAAAGATTCACTAGTGCCAGAAGAGAATGATAAGCAAACGGTTATCGCTCTGCGCGAGATCGAAGAAGGTCTTATCACTAAAGAGATCCTTGATGCACGTGAGCGTCAAGAGCAGCAAGAGCAAGAAGCCGCTGAACTAGCCGCTGTTAGCAGCATCGCTCACAGCCGTTAATTAACGCTTCTCTATAACAACTATCTTCCGGGCCTAAAATTTGTATCTATTTGATAGCCTCAAAGACGTTGCCCAAGAATACCTAACAGAGCCTCAAATTGAGGCTCTGCGTCAATCTTATGTGGTAGCGAAAGACGCCCATGAAGGGCAAACCCGCTCTAGCGGTGAACCATATATCATCCACCCTGTTGCTGTTGCTCGTATTCTGGCTGAAATGCGCCTAGACATCGAGACGCTACAAGCCGCTCTGCTGCATGATGTCATTGAAGACACTGAAGTCACCAAAGAAGAGTTAGAGTCTCAATTTGGTACTACGGTTGCGGAGCTCGTGGATGGCGTTTCTAAGCTTGATAAGCTCAAGTTTCGCGATCGCAAGGAAGCTCAGGCTGAAAACTTCCGCAAGATGGTGCTTGCCATGGTGCAAGACATTCGCGTTATTCTCATCAAACTCGCTGACCGCACACACAATATGCGCACTTTGGGCGCACTTCGCCCAGACAAAAAGCGCCGCATCGCTCGTGAAACTCTAGAAATCTACTCACCTCTGGCACACCGCCTTGGTATCCACAACATCAAAACTGAACTCGAAGAACTTGGTTTTGAAGCCCTCTACCCTAATCGCTATCGCGTACTAAAAGAGGTAGTAAAATCGGCTCGTGGTAACCGTAAAGAGATGATTCAGCGCATCTACGATGAGATTGAAGGTCGCCTCGAAGAGGTAGGTCTGAACGCGCGTGTATTTGGTCGAGAGAAAAACCTCTTCTCCATCTACAACAAGATGAAGACCAAAGAGCAACGATTCCATACCATTATGGACATCTACGCTTTCCGCGTTGTCGTTGAAGATGCAGATACCTGCTACCGAGTGCTAGGTCAGGTACACAGTCTTTACAAGCCACGTCCAGGGCGTATGAAAGACTACATCGCGGTACCAAAAGCTAACGGCTACCAATCCATTCACACTTCAATGGTCGGCCCTCACGGCGTACCTGTTGAAGTACAAATCCGTACCGAAGATATGGACCAGATGGCGGACAAAGGTGTCGCAGCCCACTGGTCATACAAAGGTAACGGAGAGCGCACTGGCACTACTGCTCAAGTGAAAGCTCAACGTTGGATGCAAAGCCTACTGGAGCTACAACAAAGCGCCGGCAACTCATTTGAGTTCATTGAAAACGTCAAATCTGATCTGTTCCCTGATGAGATTTACGTCTTTACGCCGAAAGGCCGTATTGTCGAACTGCCAGTTGGCGCAACTGCGGTAGACTTCGCTTACGCGGTACACACTGATGTCGGTAATACCTGTGTTGGTGCACGTGTCGATCGCAATCCATACCCGCTTAGTAAATCGCTAAAAAACGGTCAGACTATCGAGATCATCAGTGCTCCGGGCGCTCGCCCTAACGCAGCTTGGCTCAACTATGTTGTTACCTCGCGTGCTCGCACTAAGATCCGTCAGGTTCTTAAAACCATGCGCCGTGAAGAGTCGATTACGCTTGGTCGTCGTTTACTAAACCACGCTCTTGGTGAACGCTCTCTATCGGATGTAAGCGAAGAGAACATCGCTCATGTTCTCGGTGACCTAAAAATCGCAACAATTGAAGATTTGCTTGCTGATATTGGTCTGGGTGAACTGATGAGTATCGTTATTGCCCGTCGACTGTTAGGCGATGCCGATGAACTTACTGAAGTTGATAATGGTAATAATGGCAACAAGAAAAAGCTACCAATCCGTGGAGCTGAAGGCATCTTGCTCACCTTTGCCAACTGTTGTCACCCTATCCCAGATGATCACATTATTGCTCACGTATCACCTGGTCGCGGCCTCGTGGTTCACCGTGAAATGTGTCCTAACGTACGTGGATATCAAAAAGAGCCTGACAAGTACATGGCTGTTGAGTGGTCGAAAGATTACGATAAAGAGTTCATTACGGAAGTGACGGTAGACGTACAAAATCGTCAAGGCGCATTGGCAGAGCTGACCAACGTTATCTCTAAGACCGGCTCAAACATTCATGGTCTGTCGACCGAAGAACGAGATGGTCGCTTGTATACAGTCACGGTATTGCTCACGACAAAAGATCGCGTCCATCTTGCAGGAATTATGCGTAAGATAAAAGCGATGCCGCAGACGCTTAAAGTTCGTCGACGTAAGAACTAAGACTCCGATTTGATTATCCACTGCCCTTGAAATCACCGTTTCAAGGGCTTTTGTTTTGTATAAGATTATGAATTTAGAACGCTACAACCGCATCCAACAAGTACTCAAAGCTCGTCAGTCTGACCTGACTCTATGCCTTGAAGAAGTCCATAAGCCCAATAACGTCTCAGCGATTATTCGAACCGCAGATGCGACGGGCATTCATAAGATACATGCTGTCTGGCCAAACAAAATGCGAACACTTAGCCATACTTCAGCAGGTGCACGTAACTGGGTAGATGTCGAAACCCATGATTCAATCGAGCAAGCAATCAGCGAGCTTAAATCTCAAGGAATGCAGGTTCTGGTGACCAATCTGTCCGAATCAGCGGTCGACTTCCGTGACATTGATTACACCAAGCCAACCGCTATCATTCTGGGCAGTGAGAAAGTAGGTGCTTCTGAGCAAGCTAAGAAAATGGCCGACCAAGACATCATCATCCCTATGGTTGGTATGGTTCAATCACTCAACGTATCTGTCGCTAGTGCCGTGATTCTCTATGAAGCACAACGCCAACGCCAAGCAGCGGGTATGTATGACAATGAAATCAGTTCCGTTCCTGAAGAAACCATCAACCGCCTGTTATTTGAGCGCGGCCACCCTGTGCTCGCGAAAGTAGCCAAACGAAAGAAATTGCCTTACCCGCCTCTTGATGACCAAGGGCAAATTGTCGCAGATGACGAGTGGTGGAAGGAAATGCAGAAGAAGTAGCGAGAAGCGAAGCGTTCTAGATTCTCTCAGGGCGCAGCCCGATCTTCGCCCTTCATTTTTTCCTGTACAAAAACACAGTCCAATGGTTAACTATTAATGCTGATAGCCTTACTAACCGATTGAATAACTTAGCGAGCTTAGTTATGTCCCAACTCTTATCTGCCATTCCCCTGACTTCACTGACTGGTGTCGGTGCCAAAGTCGCAGAAAAGCTTGCTAAAATAGGGCTCAACTCCGTCCAAGATCTGCTTTTTCATTTACCTTTGCGTTATGAAGATCGCACCCGGATCTATCCCATCGTTAAATTGCATGCAGGCCTATGGGCAGCAGTGCAAGGAACCGTGATGAGTGTTGATACACTGTTTGGGAAACGGAAAATGTTAACGGTCAAAATAAGTGATGGAAACGGCACAATCACCCTGCGCTTCTTTAATTTCACTGCGGCGATGAAGAACAACTTTAGCCAAGGCAAGATGGTTCACGCCTATGGAGAAATTAAGCGTGGAGGTTACGGTCTAGAGATTGTTCACCCAGACTACAAATTCTATGCACCCAATCAAACGGCTGAAGTTGAGCAGACTCTGACCCCTGTCTACCCGACTACAGATGGCCTTAGACAAATTACACTACGTAACCTAGCGGATCAGGCGTTAGAGCTACTCGATAAAAGCGCCGTTCAAGAGCTGCTTCCTAGCGGACTCTATGACCATCAAACAACGCTAGCTCAAGCACTTCACACCATTCATCGACCACCTCCAAGTATCGATCTGGAGCAATTTGACCAAGGTAAACACCCTGCACAAATTCGCCTCATTATGGAAGAGTTATTGGCACAGAATCTCTCTATGCTATCTGTGCGTAGTAAAGGACAGCAGGATGCGGCACTACCTTTACCTGCCAGCAATAAGTTCAAACAGCAATTACTTGATCAACTGCCTTTTTCACCCACCAATGCTCAAACACGTGTCGTACAAGAAATAGAACAGGACTTAGAAAAAGCACACCCAATGATGCGCTTGGTACAGGGAGATGTTGGGTCTGGTAAGACTTTAGTTGCTGCCCTTGCCGCACTACGCGCACTTGAGCACGGTTATCAGGTTGCGCTAATGGCACCAACGGAACTGCTCGCGGAGCAACACGCGCTCAATTTTGCCAACTGGTTGGAACCGATGGGCATAAAAGTCGGCTGGCTAGCTGGAAAACTAAAAGGCAAAGCCAAAGAAACTGAACTGGCTAAGATCGCCAGTGGAGAAGCACAAATGGTCGTGGGCACCCACGCTCTGTTTCAAGAACATGTGGCATTTGATCACTTAGCGCTTGTGATTATTGATGAGCAACACCGTTTTGGTGTTCACCAGAGGCTTGAACTGCGTGAAAAAGGCGCCAAGCAAGGTGCCTATCCACATCAGTTGATTATGACGGCTACACCTATTCCACGTACTTTAGCCATGACCGCTTATGCGGATCTAGAAACATCAGTTATCGATGAACTGCCTCCAGGTAGAACGCCGATTCAGACCGTAGCGATACCCGATACGAAACGCGATGACATCGTTAATCGTGTACGAAACGCCTGCCTCAATGAAGGCAAACAAGCATACTGGGTCTGTACCCTGATTGATGAATCTGAGGTCCTTGAAGCACAAGCGGCCGCGGACACCGCGGAAGAGCTACAACGAAAGCTACCTGACGTAAAAATTGGCTTGGTACATGGACGAATGAAACCGGCAGAAAAACAAGCTGTGATGCAGGATTTTAAAGACAATAAGCTCCATCTGTTAGTGGCAACCACAGTCATTGAAGTTGGTGTAGATGTGCCAAATTCAAGCTTGATGATTATCGAAAACCCAGAACGTCTAGGTTTGGCCCAACTTCACCAGTTGAGAGGCCGTGTTGGACGTGGTAGCGTCGCAAGCCACTGTGTTCTGCTCTATCACTCACCACTATCGAAAACCGCTCAAAAACGCTTAGGTGTGCTTAGAGAGAGCAACGATGGGTTTGTGATTGCACAAAAAGATCTGGAAATACGTGGTCCAGGCGAGTTACTCGGGACCAAACAGACAGGAATGGCGAATTTCAAAATTGCCGATTTGGTACGAGATCAACGCTTAATCCCCGAAGTTCAGCGTATCGCACGCCATATTCATGACAACTATCCCGACAATGCCGTCGCAATCATAGATCGCTGGTTAGGAGAGAGGGATGTGTATTCGAAGGCGTAAGTGAAGAGCTACGAGCTACGAGCTACGAGCTACGAGCTACGAGCTACGAGCTACGAGCTACGAGAAGTTATCGTAGAGAGCAATCATATCAAGCTCTCCTTCTCGAAGCTCGCGGCTAAAAGCTTGCAACTAGCCTTTAACTTGCAAAATCTCATCCCACGGTAGGCTCTCATCACCTAGCACGATAAAATTCGGGTTCTCTAATGTTTCTCGTTCGTTGTATGACAAGGGTTCAAGGAGCGTACTTAAAATTCTTCCCCCCGCTTCCTCAACAATACACTGAGTGGCCGCTGTATCCCATTCACCCGTCGGACCTAGACGCAAATAACAATCCACAGCCCCTTCAGCAACTAAACATGCTTTAAGCGCAGCTGAGCCAAGAGGAATCAAATCATAGTTCCAACTACTGCTCATTCGATTGGTAATACGGTTAATATCCTGACGGCGACTAATCGCGATCGCAATTGGACTTGCCTTCCCGTCATGCTGATGAGCCTTAATACGCACACTTTCGCTAAGATCCGGGATCTTCCACGCGCCTTTGCCTTGATAGGCGTAATAAGTGACACCAGAGACAGGGCCATAAACCACTCCCATTACGGGCTTATGGTTCTCCACCAGCGCAATAATGGTCGCAAAGTCTCCACTACGGGCAATAAACTCTTGTGTACCATCGAGTGGATCCACTAACCAATAGCAATTCCACTGTGAACGCTTCTCCAGGCTAATATCTGCCGCCTCTTCTGATAACACTGGGATATCAGGAGTCAGATCAGACAGTTTCTCTACAATTAGCTTATGTGCGGCGATATCTGCGCTGGTAACAGGCGTCTCGTCACTCTTGGTGTACTCTTCGTACTCTTTTTTCTCATAAATATCGAGAATCAATTGCCCTGCTGAACGAGCAATCTCTATCACTGCAGGTAAATGATGCGAATAGTCTTCAGTTATTGGCATAAAAAATCCTTAGCGCTCTACGTATCTGCTTCCCTGTTGTCTAAATTGAGGGGGCGTTGATTATGGTTTTAGTCTTTGTAGAGCCAGCAACAACGCAGTAATACTCCGCGCTTCACTAAAATCGAGGTGCGTTAGCAACTCTTCAGCTTGTGCTAAAGGCCAACGAACCACTTCTAACGGTTCAGGTTCATCACCTTCCAATTGCTCTGAGTATAGATCCTCTGCAATGAATAGGGTCATTTTGCTGGAGAAATAGGATGGGGCAAGCACCACCTCTTTTAAAGGAGTAAGTTTGTGAGCACCAAAACCTATTTCTTCTTTCAATTCACGCACAGCCGCTTGTTGCGGTGATTCGCCAGCATCAATCAGTCCTTTCGGAAAGCCAAGCTCATAACGCTCAGTTCCTGCGGCATACTCACGAACAAGTAAAATATCCCCTTGCGCCGTCACAGGTACCATCATCACAGCATTGCGACCACTAGGTTTCATTCGTTCATAAGTGCGCGTTTCACCATTACTAAAGCGGAGATCTAACGCTTCAATTGCGAATAATCGTGATTGCGCGACCGTATTCTTGGCCAGAATTTCTGGTGGAGTCCTTTTAGCCACAAGCTTGCTCCTATGCAAAAATTGAAGTTCTTAATATATGAGAAATTAGTCCGCTTTGAAAACAAAAAAAGGGTCAGCTCAACGGCCAACCCTATGTATTTCATTCGGTTTAAATAACGTGATTAGTAGTAAGAATGCTCACCACGATCGTGTTCCGTTGCATCACGTACGGCAGACAATTCACCTTCAAACTGTTGTAGCAGTTCTTTCTCGATGCCTTCTTTAAGTGTTACGTCAACCATTGAACAACCATTACACCCACCGCCAAACGCAACAATTGCAATGCCATCTTCGGTGATCTCAACAAGATTTACGTGACCGCCGTGGCCAGCAAGCTGTGGGTTCACTTGTGTCTGAATGACATACTCGACACGCTCAACGAGCGGTGCATCATCAGAGACTTTGCGCATTTTAGCATTAGGCGCTTTAAGAGTAAGTTGTGAGCCCATTTTGTCGGTGACAAAATCGATCTCTGCATCTTCTAGAAATGGAAGACTTAACTCATCGACATAAGCAGAGAAAGCGTCAAAAGCTAGCTCAGTATCCGTAGCTTCAACGGCTTCAGGTGGGCAGTAAGAAACACCACACTCTGCATTCTGGGTTCCAGGGTTAACAACGAATACACGAATATTAGTGCCGTCAGGTTGCTGTTCCAATAGGTTAGCAAAGTGTTTTTGGGCAGTTTCAGTAATAGTAATTGTATTTGACACGACGAATACCTGAGTAATTTTGTAGGCTATTAGTTGACCATTCTACTCCTGAAAGCTGAGAGATCTAGCGTTTTAGTTAAATTCAGCTAACTTGCGGGTTCAGGAGTCCGACAGATGCAGTAAATATCAACGGTTTTGACTCCGGCTTCAAGCAGTAGTTTGCATAAATGATACACCGTACTACCTGTGGTGAGAACATCATCAACAATTGCCACATGTTGCGTGAGGGCTTGCTGACCTTGCAAAGCAAACGCATTGAGTAAGTTCTCTTTTCGTTCAACTCTACTTAATCCTGCTTGCGGTGGTGTTGCTCTTAATCGCCTAAAAAGAGGTTGATAAGATACGTTGAGTTTGCGGGCTATCGCCTGCGCCAGCAAATCACTTTGGTTGTAGCCGCGCACCCAATAACGTCGCCAGTGCATCGGCACACTGGTCACTAGTTGTGCTGGTTGTTCAATTCTTGCCGCCAGCATAGAAGACAATTGACCACTCAACCAAAATTGCCCTCGGTACTTATAGCGATAAACGTAATTGGATAGGGGAAACTGGTAATCTCCGACGCAATAGACTCGTTGCCAAATGGGTGGACGCTTGAGGCACTCACCACAAGCGAACGCCTCGGTAACCATAGGCAAACCACAACGCAGACAACGTGGTAAAGGCTCAAAATATTGGCTGCAATGTCGACAGACACCTTGAATCTCTGTCGTCGAGTCCACTTCCAGCGAGCATATACCACAATACACAGGTAACAGGTCCGCGATGTATTTTCCTACCCTTTGCGCTAACATACCTCAACTCCAAACAACGATGACATTCTAATTGTGGCGATAGAGTAAGGATTTTAGGGATGGAAAAAGTGGCAGAGACTGAGAGCAAGACCGAAGCTTTATATTGGCACAGTTGTGGCGAAGGAGCGGATATCGTCCTCATTCATGGCTGGGGAATGAATGGCGCAGTTTGGCAACAAACCGTGACTGAACTCAGCAAGCATTATCGCGTGCACGTTGTTGACCTACCAGGGTTTGGCCATAGCCATCAATCCAGCTTCATCAACATGGACGATCTTGCCCAGCAAGTGCTTGCTAGCGCGCCACAACAAGCGACTTGGATCGGCTGGTCACTAGGTGGCCTCCTGGCAACACATATTGCGCTAAACCACCCCCTACGAGTCACCAAACTGATCACTGTCGCAAGCTCACCGAAATTTGCCGCTGAGCGTCCTTGGCGAGGTATTCAACCAAACGTTCTGAGCGCCTTTACTGAACAACTGGTCGAGGATTTTCAACTTACTATTGAGCGATTTATGGCATTGCAGGCAATGGGCAGTCCATCTGCAAGACAAGACGTAAAGCAGCTTAAAAAAGCCGTGTTATCGCGCCCTACTCCCAACCCAGATGCGCTGCTGGCTGGGCTCAAACTCCTAGCGGACATTGACTACCGAGCGGAACTAGAACGACTGACAATTCCCGTTCTTCGCCTATATGGGCGGCTAGATGGATTAGTTCCAATCAAAGTCGCCAGTGACGTGGAACGCTTAATGCCCCACAGCGACCAATATGTCTTTTCTGACTCCTCTCACGCCCCTTTTATGACCGAGTTGGGTAACTTCTGCCAGCAAGTGCTGCTTTTTGTTTCTCAAGACACCCAAAAATAGGGTTTGTGCAACAAATTGTAAACGTCGCTAAACATCTGACTAAATTGGTCGATAAATAGACTAACCGAACGGAGTAACAACTCTCTAGGTTGGGCGTGAGGAGATAAAATATGCTCGTATCACCTACGAACGTAAGTGTTCCACTCATCGCCCCATCGGTTAATGTGCAAACGGAACAAGCGGCACGCGACAACAAAGTTCGCGAACCTGTTGCTCCTACGATTGCATTGACCAAGAGCAACGCAGAACGAAAGGTAACAGCGGACGATAAACGGCGAAAGCAATCATCATGGGATCCTTCAGAGCACCCAAGCTATGAGACGGAACAAAGTGGTGAAGCAATTTCGCTTTATCAGGAAGAGCCCAAGGACACACTCGAAAGGCTATTTCAGTTGCTGGCGCTAGACAGTTACAGCGAACATCAAGGTAAAGGCTACGCCATGCGTTTTCGCTTGCCGAAACGCATAATCGATGCGGCGATAACAGAAGGGAAAATGGCCAAACGTAGAACCGTAATTAAATTCCATTACGGCGATGCGGTTGCTCCCAATACACCTTCTGATGTAATTGCGGTGTTGTAGTACTCAATCGAGGTTTACTTCGATTAAGTAATGCCGAAAAAATCCCCGCCAGTATCTCTACTGCGGGGATTTGCTTTTTCTCTTACTTGCGGTGACTCAATTAGCGTTTGGCTTTGGCAAAGGCTGCGGCAAACGCGCCACCCATCGCATTGTTCTGTGACTCATCACGGCGACTTTGGCTACCCTGTGTCTGGCGCTGCTGCCCACGCGGCGACGCAGAACGCTGAGCTCGATTGTCTTGTCCCGGCTCATCATTGAGACGCATAGAAAGCGCGATTCGTTTGCGTTGTACATCGACTTCCATGACCTTCACTTTAACAATATCACCGGCCTTGACCACTTCACGCGGGTCAGAGACAAAACGGTCAGTTAAAGCAGAAATATGAACCAAACCATCTTGATGAACACCGATATCGACAAAGGCACCAAAGTTAGCCACGTTGGAAACCACGCCTTCCAAAACCATTCCAATCTCTAAGTCGGATACCTCATTAACGCCATCAGCAAAGGTCGCCGTCTTAAACTCTGGACGAGGGTCACGACCTGGCTTATCAAGCTCTTTAATGATGTCAGTAACCGTTGGCACACCAAAGTTTTCATCGGTGTAATCCACCGCATGCAGACCACGTAGGAACTGAGTGTCACCAATCAGAGCTTTGATATCTTTTTGGTTTTTCTCTGCAATGGCTTTAACGACTGGATACGCTTCTGGGTGAACCGAAGAGGCATCAAGCGGGTTCTTACCATCCATAATACGCAAGAAACCAGCACACTGTTCAAAGGCTTTAGGCCCTAAACGTGCCACTTTTTTAAGGGTCGAGCGCGCTTCAAAACGGCCATTCGCATCACGATAATCAACGATGTTTTGTGCAATAGTGCTTGATAGACCTGCGACTCGTGTAAGAAGTGCTGGCGATGCCGTATTGACATCAACACCCACCGCGTTCACACAGTCTTCAACTACCGCATCAAGTCGTTTAGCCAGCATCGACTGACTCACATCATGCTGATACTGACCAACACCTATAGATTTAGGATCGATTTTCACTAACTCAGCAAGCGGGTCTTGCAGACGACGGGCGATAGACACCGCGCCCCGCAATGAAACATCAAGATTAGGGAATTCATTCGCCGCCAACTCAGATGCAGAGTAAACCGAAGCGCCCGCTTCGCTGACCATGACCTTCTGGACTTTAAGATTGCCACGCTTAATAAGATCAGCCACGAAACTGTCCGTTTCACGTGAAGCAGTACCATTGCCAATCGCAATCAAGTCAACATTGTATTTACGTACCAAAGCATCAACAATTTGCGCCGATTTATCGTACTGTTTTTGCGGAGGATGAGGATAAATCGTTTCTGTCGCCAAGACTTTACCAGTCGAGTCTACAACCGCAATTTTGGAGCCAGTACGTAAGCCAGGGTCAAGGCCCAATGTCGCACGAGGACCAGCCGGAGCCGCCATTAACAAGTCTTTGAGATTAGTAGCAAACACTTCGATGGCTTCAATCTCTGCGCGCTCTTTCATCGCGCCCATCAACTCGGTTTCCATATGCATAGACACCTTGATGCGCCATGCCCAACTGATCACCTGTTTGCGCCAAGCATCAGCTGGAGCGCTACTTAATGAAATACCATAGTGGTCACTAATAATCGTCTCACAATACGATTGACGGACACCTTCATCTTGCGCCGGATCTGCGTTCATCGCCAAGGTTAAGAAGCCTTCGTTGCGGCCGCGCAACATCGCCAATGCACGATGCGAAGGGACTTTGTTTAGGGCTTCATTGTGCTCAAAGTAGTCTTTAAACTTCTCACCTTCTTGCTCTTTTCCTGCGACAACACGAGATACCAACTCAGCATTGCGGTTAAGGTGGTGACGAATTTTTTCTAGCAAGTTCGCATCTTCTGCAATGCGTTCCATCACGATCGCACGAGCACCATCCAACGCAGCTTTAGTATCTTCAATGCCGTTCTCGGCAGAGATGTAACCCGCCGCCTCAACTTCGGGATCGGTTTGCGGCTCATTCCACAGTTTATCGGCTAGCGGCTCAAGTCCCGCTTCAATCGCAATCTGTCCCTTAGTGCGACGTTTTGGTTTGTACGGCAGGTAAAGATCTTCTAGGCGAGTTTTACTATCTGCCTGATGTATTTCAGCTTCTAGCTCAGGCGTCATTTTTCCCTGTTCCTGAATCGACTTCAGGATAGTTTGGCGACGTTCGTCTAGCTCACGCAAATAGGATAAGCGACTATCTAGGTTTCGCAGCTGAGTATCATCTAAACCACCCGTCACCTCTTTACGATAACGCGCGATAAACGGAACGGTATTACCATCATCAATCAGGTTAACAGCCGCAGTGACTTGCTCAGGGCGAACATTGAGTTCCTGAGCAATCAAATTACAGATAGCTTGGCTCATCCGTTGAATCTCTTTTCTAAGTTAAACGTCTAATATATTGGGGTAACAAAGGTAAAAACCAACACTTTTTGCTACCGCTAGCAAGGTTACGCAATAGTTAGAACGATAGGTTGGCAATTGTGTGAAAGTTATGTCAGAACTATTGCTATCATTCGAACTAAAATTTGAAAATTGGAACTAACTTCGTTCAAGTCTTTGAACGAACAATGAATATATGGAACCACTATGAAAAAAATCTTGCTGGCCTTTTCTGTATTATCCGTTTTCTTTTCGTCACTCTCTATCGCGGATAATAGCTCTCTCAATTCTGCGCTGAGTGCAACCACACAGCATCCTCTTTACACTCTTGAGGATAAATTGGTGCTGGGTCGAGTAGAAAGTGTCTACCTTAGTGATGTAGAGCCGCTAAAAACGATAGCCTTTGCGGGCAAGATTGATACCGGTGCGGATACCACCTCAATGCATGCCACCAATATTCATGTGTCCAGTCGCCATCCAGAATTTAGTCAATTGCGCGATCAAGAGTTAATGAAAGCACTCATTGCTCATCCAGCAATTGATAACGTTCACTATGATAAGTGGCATGCAGGGCTGTTTGCCCCTTATCAAGTCAGCGTGTCTTTCACCATCACTCACCCATACACTGGTGAGGCTATAGAAATTACTAGACCGATTACTCGTGTCAGCGTGATTCGAAACCGAACTCAGAAGCAGCCAATCTTGCGACCAACGGTCACCCTACCTCTAACCATCGCAGATAAAACGGTAATGACAGAGGTAAACTTAACCGACCGAAGCCAATTTTCCTCTCCGATTCTGATTGGCAAAACCTTCCTTAGCAACAACGCATGGGTTCTTGCTGGATATGACTATCTACAACAGCAAAAACAGGCCCAGCTTCTCGGTCGGGCAGAAACGGTCACCATCGCAGGTATCCAACAAAAGATTAGCTACTCACTTCATAGTAACTACAGCGTTTTGCATGCCAAAGACGTCAACGTAGACTCGAAGACTCAACGGGTGACTTTCACAATTGAAAACCGCCAAGGCGAGAAAAAAGCGCTGACGCTACCTGTCATTAGGCAACTCAGTGTCGGTGGCAAACCGCGTCCAATGGTGTTTGTACCAATAGATACTCCCAATCAACCGACTCAATACTGGCTGGTCTATTTGAGTGACCGAAGTCAATATGGATCTCAACTGCGATTAGGCAAAGAGACGTTGAATCGACACTTTATGGTTGATACCAAACAAAAGTCCTTACTGTCTGGCAGCCCTAAGTTCTTCAACCCTCGCTCTAAAGCAATGCAAGTTTCAGGCAGCGAATCTATCGATTTAGATGACGTTATCTTAGAAGCTCAACCATCTTTGACGGTCAAAACACCGCTACTCAAAGTCAGCAGTTTCGAGATGTTCGATAAGAATGGCAAAGACTGGGTGACCTACTATCTGACCAACCATGAAGGGGAAGCCAAGCAGTTTTCAAAGCCTATCAACAAAAAACTCAAGGTCGGCGACTCTATTCGCCCAGTGGTATTCGGTACCTTCATGCTCTACGGAGAGCCGGTGGAACTTCCTTATGCGATAGACGTGTTAGATGAAAATGAGTCAGAAGATTACTTTGTCATCGGCCAGAAAATGTCAAAAGATGGTGTCCTCATCAATACGCGCAGTGAACACCTACTTGATGTTTATCCACTGTTTAAAGCCGGGCATATTGAGGAGGCTTTAGTCGAAGGTATGAGTATCCCTGTGAAGTTAGACACTGGAGCCGACGTCAGCTCCATCAATGCGCAAAACATCAAGTTGTTTAAACGCAATGGTCAGCAAATGGTGAGCTTTACCTATGAAAACGATCAGGGTGTCAAACAGGATTTCACTCGTAAAGTGGTCGATAACATGACGATTACAGCCAAAAAGGGCGAAGAGGCGACAACACGGCCTGTTGTCGAAATGCATGTATCGCTTGGCCATCTTGAGAAAAACATTCGCGTCAATTTACAGGATCGGAGTCGTTTCCATTACAGCATGATTTTGGGTAAGAACTTCCTCAAGTATGGGGCCGTAGTTGCCAGCGAAAGCAACTATCTCGTTAGTGAGCCTGCTCAATAGAAACCGAAATACAAAGTCCCGCTATATAGGCGGGACTTATACTGTGGGTGAAACCTTCCTTAATCAGCTGAATAGCGAATGCGATTCACAAACCACTCTTTGTCACCATCGGGCGTTCTCACACAGAATTCATCATCAACTTCTTTTTTAAGCAACGCACGAGCCATCGGAGAGTCAATCGAAATATACCCTTTGGCGTCCCCATAAATTTCATCAGGCCCCACGATACGGAATGACTTGACCTCACCAGCTTCATTTTCGATTTCAACCCACGCTCCAAAGAAGACTTTGCCTTCCTGCTGGGGCGAATAGTCAACCACCTTAACCTGTTCGAGTCGCTTTCTCAGATAACGAACGCGACGATCAATCTCTCGCAGGCGCTTCTTATTGTACTGGTAGTCTGCGTTCTCACTGCGGTCACCAAGACTCGCAGCCCAAGTCACTTTTTTAGTGACCTCAGGGCGCTCTTCCCTCCACAAAAAATCAAGCTCGCGCTTGAGTCGGTCGTAGCCTTCTCGGGTTATTAGGTTTGTTTTCATATTTTTGACGTTATTAGATTGAAGTTACGATATACATTAGCTAAAAAGGAAATAAACGTTAACAATTCTTTGCTCCACTAGAGCGTGAACAGTGTTACATTTTAAGCTGCGCAATGGGTAAGTCTTCCTCTACCCTGTTTTAGTGCGTGCTTATCAAATAGGTGGAACCATTACATGCAAGAAAATCACAAGATCTTAGTTGTTGATGATGATGCACGTCTTCGTGCACTACTAGAGCGTTACTTGTCTGAGCAAGGATTCCAAGTTCGTAGTGTTGCCAATAGCGAGCAAATGGACCGCCTGCTAACTCGTGAAAACTTCCACTTGATGGTTCTCGACTTAATGCTGCCAGGTGAAGATGGCTTATCCATCTGCCGTCGCCTGCGTAATGCGAATAATACGCTACCCATTCTAATGCTGACAGCGAAAGGTGATGAGATCGATCGTATTGTCGGCCTTGAAGTCGGTGCAGATGACTATCTACCAAAACCTTTTAACCCACGAGAACTACTCGCGCGTATCAAGGCGGTTCTTCGTCGACAAACCATTGAGTTACCGGGCGCACCAAGCAGCGAAGAGTCGATCGTTGAGTTTGGTGAATTTCGTCTCAACTTAGGAACTCGTGAAATGTTCCGTGGCGAAGAATCGATGCCCCTAACATCAGGTGAATTCGCTGTACTGAAAGCACTTGTGACAAACGCACGTGAACCAATGTCTCGCGATAAATTGATGAACATGGCTAGAGGTCGTGAATACTCAGCAATGGAACGTTCGATAGACGTACAGATCTCACGTTTGCGCCGTATGCTCGAGGTCGACCCAAGTAAACCTCGTTACATCCAAACCGTTTGGGGATTGGGCTACGTCTTTGTCCCTGATGGTAAAGAAGCCTAACAGTTTCCAGATTTACTAGAGTGCGAGACCCGGTCTCGCACTCTTCGTTTCTACTCCACTAAGGTTGGCGTTATGCGCATTCGCAGCTCATTTACACAATCCATCTTTATCTTTCTTACTCTACTAATCGCAAGTCAGGTCTATTCTTACTACGCCGTGTTCAACTACGCGTTAATGCCTAGCCTGCAACAGTTCAATAAAATCCTCGGGCATGAAATAAACCTAATGCTTGATGACTCGGCAAGCCTCGAGGATGAACTAGCAATGGATGCACCTCTACGCAGACGAGTTTTGGAGCAGCTTGGTGTCACCATCCATGCTGAAGATAGCCCGATTGCTGACGAGTACTACCATGCAGTGTCGATCGACTTGATGAGTGAGGAGATGAGCAATGAACTTGGCTCACCCACAGATGTGCGAATGATGTTGGGTAACGACAGCTATGTGTTATGGATGAAGATCGATTCTCTGCCAGGGTCGCTGTTACGTATTCCCCTCTCCGAACTACAGGAAGAAGACTTCACACCGCTGTTTCGTAACAGCTTGATCATGGCGCTACTTATCGTAGCCGGTGGTTGGTTATTTATTCGTTTACAAAATCGACCACTTATTGCTTTAGAAAAGGCAGCGAAAGTCGTAGGACGAGGGGAGATTCCACCACCACTTCCGGAAAAAGGCGCTTCAGAAATTCGCTCCGTAACACGCGCATTTAATCAGATGTCAAAAGGCATTCAGGCTCTAGAAGAAGATCGCGCCCTATTGATGGCGGGTATCAGCCATGATCTAAGAACCCCTCTAACCCGCATCCGATTAGCGACCGAAATGATGTCACCAGAAGATAGCTATCTTGCAGAAGGCATTATTAGCGACACCGAAGAGTGTAATGAAATCATCAGCCAGTTCATGGACTATCTAAAGCCCGTGAACAAGCAGTCATTTGTCTCTGTCGATTTGAATGAAATTGCTAACGATGTCGCCTCATCAGAAGGTGGGTATGAAGTACAAATTGAAACCGCTTTGGTTCAACCACTTAAAGAGACGCTCGGCAGCCCTATCGCGATTAAACGGGCCGTTAGTAACCTCGTTGTGAATGCGATTCGATATGGAAATGGATGGATAAAGGTCAGCACCGGCATCACCGCAGACAACAAACTGGTTTGGGTCTGTGTTGAAGATAACGGCCCTGGCATTGAACAGAACCAGATTAGCAAACTGTTTGAACCTTTTACTCGCGGTGATACCGCTCGAGGAAGCGAAGGTACTGGACTTGGACTTGCGATAGTCAAACGAATTGTTAGCCAACATAACGGTTCGGTTATCGTTAATAATCGCAGTGGTGGCGGTTTAAGAGTACAAATCAGTTTTCCCGCCAGCAAATAATCAAAAGGGCAGCGTGAATCACGCTGCCCTTATACATTGTTGCTCGATACCTAGCAGTTACCATTGCCCTTGATTGTTGAAATGGTATTTACCATCACTATCCGCAGGCTCTGGCAGCCACTTGAGCTGTTGTTGTAACGCTTGAGGGAACTCCGCTAACGGCTTAAACCAAGCACTCAGCTTGTAGCTACTCGCCCCAACCTCAGCACTGAAGCCACTTTCAACCTCTTGGCTCTGCTGCTCTCCTTGCACATCAATACGACTCTGCTGACAACTAAATTGTACAATGACCGGCCCGAGATAGAGATCTGCCAGTGGCGTACTCACCACTTGAGTATTCCACACTAAGCTTCCTTGAGCGCTATCGCAATATGGTTGGGCGTAGCGATAGGAGCGAAGATTGACCTCAACCTGACCTTCGAGATCCAACGGTACAGGTAAGCGAGGGATAAACTTAATCATTTCTTCGACGGAAATAGCGGCAATAAGGTTTTGCGCATAAAAGCCACTGAAGTCGTAACCAATCACACCTCGACCTTGGAGTGAGAGGTCACTGCCTCTGCCAAAACGAATTTGCGCCTCTAGAGAACCCGCGAGCATCTTAACCAGATTAAACTGCCAGTTGAGTGCCCCATAATTTGTGCCCTGCCATTGAACTTGCTGGGCACTTCCCTGCCATACCGTCCCTTCGATATCAGCTACGCGCAATGCACTGGGTAAAGGCGCATATTGAAGAATGAACTGTGCAGGCATGTGAAACATCGCACTTACGACAAACACGCTACTGATGAATAGACCCGATAGAATGGTTTTCTTCACTCTGTTAACCCCTACCTAACTGCAATCGATTCACTTCGACCACGCCATCTTGAGCGCCTTTATCTACATCCAGAAATACGACCTCAATCCCGTATGTCTCTTGTAAGTAGGCAATCCAGCTAACAAACTGATTGAATGGCATTGGCGCAATCCAAACTTGAAATTGCTCTCCACGAGGCTGGACACGAATAAGCTCAACATTAAAACGTTTAACGCTTGATGAAATGGCCTGGTTAATTGGCATACTCGACACCGTCAGACCGCCCTGTGCTTTTAGCTTGCTGATCTCATCACCCTTGCTTTTAACCCAAGCCAAAAGCTGTTTCTCACTTTGGATACGCATCTGTGCATCATCAGCCCTTTGAGCGATGGGTTGTACGATCCCCCAGTAGACACTTCCAAGGACAGCAAAAAAAACACACACAACCACTAAGCGTTGCTCTCGCTGAGAGATACTTAGCCACCACGTTTGTAAGGACGTCAGTAAATTATTCACTCAATACACCTCACAATGGTTTCAAAATAAATGAGCCATTGACTAGGCTCCCAGAGCGGTTAAGTTGCCCTTGCTCAACCTCGAATCGAGTGGCTAACAACTCTGCAGCTTTCTCAAAGGTTTGAAAGTCTTTACTTTGAGCTTGCACTCTTACCTCATTTCTATTGCTGTCGTACTTAAAGCTCACCAGATCCAAAGAGGGCACTTGGCTCAATATTGGCGGTAAGGTGGCAAGGATGCTTAATATGGAATTATCGCGGCCAGACCCTGACATCAATCGTGCTTGCTGTTCCAATTCACGCTTTAAGTAACTGACTGTCGGTATTTTATTTTTGCCTGGCACCAACTGGCGGAAAATACGCTCACTTTCCGCTCGATACGCTGTGGCTTGCGCTTCATAACGCTGTATCTTCTGTACATTGTCGACCACGATGACAGCGAGCAGCAATACTGCAGCTACAGCTACCTTCTGCCATGTTTTCCAGTAACGACCAAATGAAGACTTAGGCTTAAATCGCCCAGTGAGCAAAGTCAGTTTGCTGGCAACGGCTTGTTCAGCAAGTAACTGCATCACCAACTGAGGCTGAGTCTCTTGCCAATCTTGCTCTTCATCCAATTCCAATTCAGGCAAAGCGGAATAGGCCGTTAACGGCAAACACTCATCCTCACGTTTCACCCAGTCAGACTGCGCCACTAGAGCCAACCACTCGCTGTCAATTGATATCCCTGAATACGTCGATTTCTTCAGTAGCCATTGTCCATCAAGTTCAACAGCGGAAATCCCCTTTGACTCGGGCAAAGCTAATACGTCTGGCAGCACTTTTTGAATCTGACAACCAATCGCTGTCAAACGTTGCAGAATATGTGTTAACCATTCGCTATCAACCGCACACACCTGAGCACGTCCGTTACCTTTATGAAAAATGGTAAAGTGGAGCTGATCAACATCTTGTGCCAGCTCATCTTCCATTACGTACGGCAGCATCGCTTCAAGCTGACGACTGGCACCCGCGGGGATCGCGATATCGTTTAGCACTAAGCTCGAAGCAGAGAGCAAAACGATCGTACGTCGGTTTTCCCCATACGGCGCGATGTCCGCAATAGCATCTTGGTTCGCAAGCTCGCCACTCGCAATCACTTCCTGCTGTGTCACCGACCATACTAACCATTGAACAGCTAAGGTCGGATTATTGCTCAGTCGAACGATCAGAAACTCGTTCACCGATACCTCCGAAGCGACGGCGAATAACCGTCGCAGTTTCTTGATTATTACTAAAGAGCAAGCTTCTAACTCTTACTCGGGAGTCATCAACGACGATCTCCACATCCATTTCAAAATAAGCACTTGTGACGGCAAGGTAACCCTTAGCCTGTTGCAGCACCTTTTCATCAATACCAGAAAAGGCCCCTTCACTAAGCATTTCATCAACCGTCGTCCAGCCATCAAAAGGGCGACTATCAAGGAGTTTTTTTGCCTCACTGGTCGCCAAATGTGGATAGAACAGTGCAGACAGCAACTCTGCTTGATCAGGTTGCAGTGTATTCACATTGAGGCGAAAGTCAGACGTAGGTATTGCACACACATAAGGCAATACCTTGTGCACCACCTCACCAGAAGCCTGATTCACCGCTCTCAGCTCAGAGCTATCTGACAACATACTATTGGCAGTAAGGTAAGCCGGAGAGATAGATTCATAGTAACTGTCTTCGACACCTGCAGAGGAATTGCTGACATCATTACTATCCAAATATTCCCACAACGATTGAGAAATTATCTCTGCCTGATAGCTTTCCACCTCTAGTTCCTCGAGCAAACGCTGAAAGACTTCCACTAAATACGGCGAACGGCTGGAACTAGGCTGGTCAGTGACGGCAGCTAAAGCATTGAGGTTAAAGCAGGCCTGTTTATCAACTAAGCGCCCTTTCAGAGTTCCGTAATCCAATGGATAGGTTTGTTCCTCCAGTGCCCATGGCTGAGAAAGATTGATGGTATCTGAGTCTCTAAAGCTCTGTTTCAACCCTGCTTCAGCCAACGCTTCCGCGCCCACGCTATACCAATAAGCTTGTTGGTAGTTGAGCTGATTGCTCGCGCGCCTAAACTGACCAAACAAACGGTCAGCCATACTCGCAGCGATACTGACCATCACCGCCAAGAGCAACAAAACAATAATCAGAGCCACACCACGCTGCTTACGACCCATCCGCGTTTTGCTCCTCGTCGACCTCTAAAGCACCACCAGCAGTTAGATAGATACGTTCTATTGCTCCGTAATCCTCAAATACCAACTTCACTAGCACAGCTTTCGGCAAGGTATAATTCGTTTCCCAGCGTTCTAACCACTGGTTGCCATCGTAAAAACGTAAATCAAAGGAGTCGACCTTATCAATCAAGGGCATCACTATCCCTTCTTGGCCAACTGGAGTGTCAACGTATCGCCACCACACCCGCTGTAACTCGCCTTCTTTTAATCGATACCCCACTTTGCTCACCTCCCCTCGCGGGAATTGCTGTTGGGGGTTATGCCAGCCAGAGCGCACAAACATTACGCCTTTAGCATCAGAATCAAGTAGGTAATCTTGCCAATGAATCAGCTCTAGAGATGGCTCCTCACCATTGGTGCGCGATTGACGCAGCGCCATTTGGCGAAAATCGTTGTCCATAAAAACTAACGTTCTCTGTAGCGTTTTTAGCCGTTCACTACGTTCAAGTGACAGTTCATTACTGCGCTGAACTTGATTGAGCACCTGATAGGCTCCAATACTCAAACTGGCAAAAATCGCGATAGCGACAAGAACTTCAATTAAGGTGAAACCATGCGAGGAAGACTGACTACTTCGGTACATAGCTTCTTACCGTCACAACGGGTGTTCCTTTCGCACTTGCTGCCACTTTCACGTCAAATGCTTGCAGAAGATCACCCGCTGTAGAAACAGGCTCTACCGACCAAAACCATTCACGTTCAGCTAACATTTCAGTTCCTTTTTGCTTGCTTGGTTTTCGTCCTGATAGCATCACTTTCGCCATCTGATTGTCTGCCACCATGCTCGCAAAAGTTTTCTCTTCCAAGAAGTTGAGCGTATTAATATGCTGGCTAACAGAACGAATCGTCGCTATCGCTGCGGTCGCAAAAATCGCTAATGCCACCAATACTTCCAGCAAGGTAAAACCACGTTTACTCGCCTTCATCACGTTCTCCTGGAGCCAGCAACAGTATCTGTCCACTCTCTTTAACCACTATGTGCCATGCATCACGTTCAGCATCTTTCTGCTGCGGATAAATAGCAACTGATACAGGTGTTATTTCTCCACTCGACATAATGAAGACTTGAGGAGGTGGGCGTTTTTTCTCGTCATCTTGTTCAGCAAACATCTCCTCGTCGAACAGGCTACCTGGCTCAAAAAGTCGCTCTTTATCGCTCCAGACATCCCCCCCAAGTTGCAGCATCAATGCCAATCCCGAGTCCAACTCGGTTTTCTCTGGAATATGTTGTTCATCCAGTTTCTGCCACCCCTTGGAGGTTAAATGCATAAATTGATAAGTCGACTTTTCCTCATTGATATTTAAGCCGAAATCACGCCCACTTAGCATCGCCTCTTCATTGAGCAGTTGAATGCGATAAAACAGCGCTTGGGCTTGCTTCTTTGCAACATCTTCGGCACTGACGGTCAGTGTTGAAATAACGGCTACGGATGCCAGAGATATCAGCACCAATACCAACAATATCTCTAGCAGAGTAAAGCCTGCGTGACGACGCATAGTTAACCTAACTTGGATGTCTTACTGAAAATCTTGAATATTCCAGTTACCAATATCCGAGTTAGCGCCTTCACCGCCCTCTTGACCATCTGCACCTAAGGTAAAGATATCAATACTGCCGTGGTCGCCTGGGCTTAAATATTGATAGTCGTTGCCCCATGGGTCTGATGGTAGACGTTTGATATAGCCACCATCACGATAATTGCGTGGTTCAGGATTTGATGGCTTCGTTACCAGCGCTTCAAGACCTTGATCCGTTGATGGGTAAACACTGTTATCCAACTTGTACATATCAAGCGCATTCTCTAACGCAACAATGTCAGTGATTGCTTTTTGCTGATCCGCTTTCTCTTTGTTACCTAATAAGTTAGGAACAACAAAGCTCGCTAAAATCCCTAGAATGACGACAACGACCATGACCTCTAATAGAGTAAAGCCTTTCTGAACGTTCATTTTCTTATTCATTTTTTTCTCCACGACAAGCAGCTTCGATAAGCTCAAAGCTATTATGAACTCATTAAATTATTCATTTCTAAAATTGGCATTAACGTCGCCATAACGATAAATAAAACCAACCCAGCCATAAGAGCGATCAGTGCTGGAGTAAAGATCCCTAACGCAATATTCACCGTTGATTCAAAATTTGCATCTTGGTTATCCGCAGCACGTGTCAGCATCGCCTCTAATTCACCACTTTGTTCACCACTGGCTATCATGTGGAGCATCATTGGAGGGAAGAGTTTGGTCTGCTCCAAAGCTCGACGCAAACTTGAACCTTCACGAACATTATCCGTAGCAATTAAGACCTGCTGTTTGACGTAATGGTTCGACATAACATCCACCGCGACCCGCATACCTTCTAAGATAGGGATTGCGCTCGAGGTACATATCGATAATGTACGAGCAAACCGAGAAGTATTCAGCCCACGAGCAATTTTCCCAACCAGTGGCATCGCGATAATTTTTCGGTCCCATTTGAGACGTACATTCGGCTTGCTCAAAGCGTATTTAAACAGATAAGTCATCACAATAACGGCCACAAGAAGTTGTAGCCCCCAGCTCTGAATAAACTCACTTGAAGCGAGCAAAAACTGGGTAGATTGAGGTAACTCCTGACCCATCTGTACAAATTGACCAACGATTTTCGGTACGACTGCTGCGAGTAGGAAAGCGACGATACCGATCGCAAACACCACCAGCACCACAGGGTATATCAATGCCTGCTGTAATTTGGAGCGCATCTTCTGACGATTTTCCGCATAATCTGCCAATCGTTCTAAAACCGAATCCAAATGACCTGACTTTTCTCCAGCAGAAACCATTGAGCGAAACAGATCATCAAATACATGAGAATAATCCGCCAAACTGTCCGCTAAGGTATAACCTTCTGTCACTTTGGAACGCACTGCCAACAACATGGTGCGAATACGAGGTTTTTCTGACTGTTCGGAAACGGCTTTTAAACACTCTTCTAATGGCATACCGGACTGAACAAGTGTCGCCAGTTGACGGGTCACTAGAGCGAGATCAGGTGTACTTAAACCTCGCTTAAACTGAAATAAAGACGGCTGTTCGCTCTTCTTTTTCGCTTGCTGGCGAGTTTCACTCACTTCGACTGGAATCAAACCCTGTTCTTTAAGCCGAGCTCGAACCTGCCGACCATTGTCGCCTTCAATCACGCCTTTTTTGGTTTTGCCTTTAGCGTCGAGAGCCTTATATTCAAATGCCGCCATTAGCTTTCCTTAGTCACTCGCACTACTTCCTCAAGTGACGTAATGCCTTGACGGACTTTACTCAAACCATCACTCCGAATACTTGGAGTATGCTGACGGATATGCTTCTCTATCTCTTGCTCACCCGCTTCACTGTGAATGAGTGCCTGGACATTTTCATCCACGACCAAAAGCTCATAAATACCAGTACGCCCACGATAACCTTTAAAGTTACACGCTTCACAGCCACAAGCTCGATATAAGGTCAGCTCTGCTTCAGGCTCGATAGCAAACAATTTTTTTGTTTCGGCATCGGGTTGATATGGTTCCTTACAGCTAGGGCATAAGGTTCTAACCAAACGTTGTGCAAGAACCCCAAGAAGTGAAGAGGAGATTAAAAATGGCTCAATGCCCATGTCTCTCAAACGAGTAATGGCACCAATTGCCGTATTGGTATGGAGCGTCGACATCACTAAGTGACCAGTCAAAGACGCTTGAACTGCAATCTGCGCGGTCTCAAGGTCACGGATTTCACCCACCATCACCACGTCAGGGTCCTGACGAAGAATCGCACGCAAGCCTCGGGCGAACGTCATATCAACCTTTGGATTGACTTGAGTCTGACCGATACCATCAATATCAAACTCAATCGGATCTTCGACGGTAAGAATGTTTCGCTCGTTGCTGTTAATCTCCGTCAACCCTGCATACAAGGTTGTTGATTTACCCGAACCAGTCGGACCAGTAACCAATAAAATACCGTGTGGTCGCTGAATCATGCCGCGAAATGCATCATGATTTGACGGGGTCATCCCTAAGCTATGCAAGTCTAACCGTGTGGCATTTTTGTCGAGTAGACGCATAACCACTCGCTCACCATGCGAAGAAGGCATCGTTGAAACACGCACATCAACCGCTCGACCACCGATTCTCAGAGAAATGCGGCCGTCTTGTGGTACTCGCTTCTCAGCAATATCAAGTCTAGCCATCACTTTTACGCGTGAGACTAGCAACGGCGCTAGTTTACGACTAGGTGAAAGTACCTCGCGGAGCACACCGTCAACACGAAAACGGATAGAAAGACTCTTTTCAAATGTCTCGATGTGGATATCTGAAGCACCTTCCTTGATCGCTTCACCTAGCATGGCATTAATCAACTTGATAATCGGCGCATCATCTTCAGACTCAAGCAAGTCTTCATCTTGTGGCAAATCTTCAGCCAAGGAGAAAAAGTCATCACTATCAGCGCCAATATCTTCCATTAGCTGACGAGCTTCAGAAGAATCTCGTTGATAGGCTTCCGTTAGTTTGCTTTCAAACACCTCGATACTGATCGACTGCAATGAAAAAGTCTGGGCACAAAAACGCTTCACTTCTAACAAAGCTTGGACTGAAATAGGTTCAACGTAATAGAGCACCATTCCCGCTTCAGTCGGTTCAAGCACTAGCTTGAACCGATTGGCAAAACTAAATGGTAGACGCTTTGAGTATGGCGTGACTTGTACGTCCATTACTGTTTATCCATTTGGTCTAAAAACGCTTGTATTTCAGCTGGGTGTCGGATTTCTTCACCAAATTTAGGGAGCACAGGGATATTGTCATTGCTCATTAGTTTTAGGCCTTGATCAGCCTTGTAAAGCTGTTCTGCACGAATGAAATTGTATTTACGTTGAGTAATGCCATCCGCAGTCACACCATCACGAATAATGGTTGGCTTGATAAACACCATGAGGTTTTTCTTCTCAACCTGTGTGCTGGTTGACTTAAACAGATGCCCCAAATACGGAATATCACCCAATAGCGGCACTTTGGATTCACTTTCTAGCGCTCGCTCATCGATCAGGCCACCTAATACGATCATTGAACCGTCTTCAACCATCACAGAAGTGTTTAGCTGACGCTTAGCAAAACGTACGTCGACAGCACCATTAGCCCCAAGTACATTGGACACTTCTTGTTCGATATTGAGCTGGACTGAATTACCTTCATTAATCTGAGGCACCACTTTCAGTTTGATACCCACTTCTTTACGATCGACCGTTTGGAACGGATTGTCATTGTTAGAGCCCGCAGTCGACCCCGTAATAACAGGTACTTCTTCACCAACGATGAAAGACGCCTCACCATTGTCCATAACGGTAATACTTGGTGAAGATAGAATATTAGAGTTTGAGTCCGTTGAAACCGCGCTAATTAGAGCGGTCCAATCGCCCATAACAACACTCAACGCAGCCCCGTTAACGCCAGACAGGGCAGAAGCTAATGTGCTGTAGCTACCTTTTTCAGTCGACTGGCGAGACTCCCACTTGTTCGTCGTCGAGTTCCAGTAACTCTCAGTTGTCGTAGTATCTTTAGCCTCTTCGAGTCCGACCATCACTTGCCCAATCGGTACACCCGTATTTCCGTATTGAATTACCGCACCGCTCTCTAGGGAACCCCACTGTACTCCTAGATTGACCCCATCTCCTTCGGCCATTTCTACGATCAAGGCTTCAATCAGTACTTGTGCGCGACGGATATCAAGCTGGGCAATGACATCTTGGATAGCAATCATAATATCTGGCGGAGCAGTAAGGACCAGAGCATTCGTCTCTGGGTGAGCGGCGATCATCACCTCACCACGCTGAGTACCGCTCCCTTTAGTGCCCGTCGACTTCTCCGCTTGTAAGTTATCAGACACACCTTTTAGGACATCGACTAAATCTTCCGCTTTGGCATACTTAAGATAAACGACGCGGTTGTTACCTTTGGATGCCATTTCAACATCTAGCTGTTGGATAAGCTTTCTCAGACGTTGACGAACTTGGGGATCACCGGAAATTAAAATCGAGTTAGTGCGGTCATCAGCGACGAAATTTGGCTGCAAAAATGCTGGAGTATTTTTGGCTTCCGTCGTTTTATTCAAAGCTTCAACGATTCGCACCATTTCTGCCGCAGACGCGTTCGATAGCTCTACCACCTCGATCTCTTTGTCACCCGCTTGGTCTACACGCTTAATGATGTCTGCCAAGCGATTCACAACCGCTGCGCGTCCAGTAATTAAGATAATGTTCGCTGGATCGTAGTGAACAACGTTACCCGCACCCGCATTGTCGTTCAATTGACGCAACAACGGCGAAAGCTCACGCACCGACACGTTTCGCACAGCAACAACACGAGTAACAACCTCATCACCATTGATATGGCCATCTCCTACAACAGGGACGGCTGACGTTTTCGCATCTTTTGCTTTAATCACTTTCAGAATGCCATTGTCCATTTCAACAACAGCAAAACCGTAGACTTCGAGTACATTGAGGAAAAAGCTGTAATATTGCTCTTCGGTCAACATATCGTAACTACGTACATCAATCTTACCGCGCACAGAAGGATCGACGATGATCGTCTTCTCTAAGTTACGTCCAACTATATTGATAAACTCACTGATGTCTGTGCCTTTAAAGCTGGCACTAAAATCATCAGCTACCGACATTGTTGGTGATACTAGTAAGCTTCCCGCTAAAAGCCATGCGCTTTTTTTAAGCCAATGGTTCACTCTTCACTCCTCGAGAGGACGTCACGACGTCCATCTTATAATTCAATGTATATCTCAAATAACTGGCCATCGCGTTCAACAGTCAAAGTCACTTCATTCACCTGCGACAAGTTTTGCCAAACTTCACCCATTGACGCTGAGTCTTTTAAATCAAGTCCGTTGATCGCCGTAGCAATATCACCTGCTTGTAATCCAATAGTTTCAAAGAGAGCTTTATCTTTACCTGGGGACAATCGATACCCGACCACCTCTTCATCTCGCTTTACTTGCGACATTCGTACGTATTCAAAGAGTACTTTTGCGTCGTTACGAATCTCTTCGCGTATCTGATCCAAGGTATCTTGAGATGCATTCGATACTATTTGTTTGCTACTGCTTTCTATTACCTGAGGGGCTGGCTTAGTGAACTTCAATCCCTCAAGCATGATGGTTTCGTTTCGACCTGAATTATCAATAATCACACGGTCTTGCTGCACCTGAATCAGTTTTGCTCGCGTCCCTTCAATCATTTCATTCAAACCGTAGGTTGCTTGCGTACCTTTATTCGCGATAACCGCCAAGCTCTTCTCTGGAACAGAACTGGTTACAACACCAACCAATACCAAATTAAGACGACTCTTAGGTGCAGCTTGAACCTTGGGTTGCTCAATCACTGGCGCATTGCTCTGATATTGGCCAAATAGATGGCTATTTTGCAGGCTAGATAGGTCTATTTGTGACGAACTGGTCGTTTCTTGTCTCGCCACGTTAGAAGGCTGCCATTTGGATACGCTCGGTATGCTCCATGGTTGCCAAATCATTTGTCCTGCTATCCATGCTGTGACTGCTAGCAATATGAACATGACCGCAAAGCTTACTCTTTGCTGTACTTGCTGTTGCTTAAATGTCTCACCTAACTTCATTAGCGTATTCATGCTGTTGTGCTTCACTCAAGTTCCTTCTTTGCTGGGTTAGGTGAATTTACCGTAATTTATCAGATAAATAGCGTTGAATTGTATCAAAATAAGCAACATCCAAACATAACAAACTCTTATATTGTCACGACAGACTATGCCAATTTTTATGATCTTGCTTGAAAAAACCTACACTCGTCACCATTGTTAGTGCATGTAACAGGGCATCAATAATATTCACCTTAGAGGGTAAAAATCACCATGGGTTCCCAAACCGAAGCGGTAAGGCTCGACAAATGGCTATGGGCTGCGCGCTTTTATAAAACTCGCTCCATCGCTCGAAATATGGTCGATGGTGGCAAAGTCCATTATAATGGGCAACGCAGTAAACCTAGCAAAGCTGTTGAACTCGGGGCGATCATCACTTTAAGGCAGGGCCAAGAAGAGAAAACCGTGGTTATTGAGCAAATCTCAGATCAACGCCGTGGAGCTCCCGAAGCTCAACTGCTCTATTCCGAGACCGCTGAGAGTATTAGTAAGCGCGAAGAAAACGCGACACGTCGCAGACTTCATGCTCACAATCCAAGCCCAGAGCGTCGTCCAGATAAAAAACAGCGCCGCGACATCATTAAATTTAAGCACCAATAAGCTCAACCAGATTTACGAGGAAACGCCACATGGCAAGCAATGTTTTAAACCGCTACTTATTTGAAGACCTTTCTGTTCGTGGCGAGTTGGTACAATTGGATGAAGCTTACCAACGTATTATTTCTAGCAAGGAATACCCAGCACCCATTCAGAAGTTGCTAGGCGAGCTATTGGTTTCAACAACACTTTTGACAGCAACTCTGAAGTTTGAAGGCTCAATTACAATGCAACTTCAGGGTGACGGTCCTGTGTCGCTTGCCGTCATCAATGGCGATCACGATCAGAAGATTCGTGGTGTTGCACGTTTTGAAGGCGACATCGCTGACGATGCAACGATTCATGATCTGATGGGTAAAGGTCACTTAGTGATCACTATTGATCCTAAGAAAGGTGAGCGCTACCAAGGTATTGTTGGTCTTGAAGGCGAAAACTTATCTGAGATTCTAGAAACGTACTTTGCCAACTCTGAGCAGCTAAAAACTCGCCTATGGCTACGTACTGGTGAATATGAAGGCAAGGCGCATGCGGCAGGTATGCTAATCCAAGTTATGCCAGATGGTACTGGTACGCCGGATGATTTCGAGCACCTAGAGCAACTCACCAACACCGTTAAAGATGAAGAGCTATTTAGCTTAGAAGCAAATGAGCTTCTATACCGTCTCTACAACCAAGAGAAAGTTCGCGTGTTCGAACCTCAGCCGGTTGAGTTCTTCTGTGGTTGTTCTCGTGAACGTAGCGGCGCAGCAATTCTTACTATAGAGCGTACGGAAATAAATGACATTTTGGCAGAGATTGGTTCAATTTCTTTACATTGTGATTACTGCGGCACGAACTATTCGTTCGACGAAGCAGAAGTATCAGAGCTGTTTAATCAAGCAAATTCTGGTAACAAAACGCTGCATTAATTCTTACGACTTATCAAGTCTGTAATTTACCCTTCAAAAGGCCAGCACTCGCTGGCCTTTTTGTGATCAAAACCTCGCTATACCTAGCCTTCGCCGTAATAAATTAACCTATTAATTTTAGACAATTAATAATGACTTTGCTCTAGCGCAAAGCTTTGCGCACACGATAAACTAGCTCTACCAATATGTGATGTGTCGCTTAAAACCCCAATAAGATTACGGATATTTTTTGAGCTATATCCCTGTTTTATCTGAGGCCCATTGCTAGCATGGTGAGCAGACAAAAATTAAAAAATTATTACAAAATCCCTACAAATATTCCGATAAGGAGCACCTATGACCGTTATGGAACATACAAAGGCTGCAACAATTGATCTTACCAAACACGGGCTTCAAAACGTAAAGGAGGTTATTCGTAACCCTAGCTATGAAGTGTTGTTCGAAGAAGAAACTCGCGCTGATCTGGAAGGCTATGAAAAAGGCGTAGTCACCGAATTAGGTGCAGTCGCTGTTGATACTGGTATTTTTACCGGCCGCTCACCAAAAGATAAATACATCGTCAAAGATTCGACCACTGAAGAACATATGTGGTGGACTTCAGATTCAGTAAAAAATGATAACAAACCAATCGACCAGGCTGTTTGGAATGATTTAAAAGAGCTTGTGACTAGCCAGCTTTCTGGTAAACGAGTATTCGTTATCGATGGTTACTGTGGTGCTAACCCAGACACGCGTTTAAGTATTCGCGTTATTACAGAAGTGGCGTGGCAAGCGCACTTTGTGAAAAACATGTTCATTCGTCCAAGCGAAGAAGAGCTCGCAACTTTTGAGCCAGACTTCGTTGTCATGAACGGTGCAAAATGTACCAACCAGAAGTGGCAAGAACACGGCCTCAACTCTGAAAACTTCACAGTATTCAACCTCACAGAGCGCATGCAGCTTATCGGCGGTACTTGGTACGGCGGCGAGATGAAGAAAGGCATGTTTGCGATGATGAACTACTTCCTTCCGCTACAAGACATTGCGTCGATGCACTGTAGCGCCAACATGGGCAAAGACGGTGATGTTGCGATCTTCTTTGGTCTATCTGGCACAGGTAAAACAACCCTGTCCACCGATCCGAAGCGTGCACTGATCGGTGATGACGAACACGGATGGGATGACGATGGTGTCTTCAACTTTGAAGGCGGTTGTTACGCAAAAACCATCAAGCTATCTAAAGAAGCAGAACCAGATATCTACAATGCAATCCGTCGTGACGCTCTTCTAGAAAACGTCACAGTGCGCTCGGATGGCTCAATCGACTTTGATGACGGTTCAAAAACTGAAAACACTCGCGTTTCTTACCCAATTGAACATATCGAAAACATCGTTAAGCCAGTTTCAAAAGGCGGCCACGCAAACAAAGTTATCTTCCTATCTGCGGATGCGTTTGGTGTTCTTCCTCCGGTATCAAAACTGACTCCAGAGCAGACTAAGTACCACTTCCTATCAGGCTTTACCGCTAAGCTAGCAGGTACAGAGCGAGGCATCACTGAACCAACACCAACATTCTCTGCTTGTTTTGGTGCAGCATTCCTAACGCTACACCCAACCAAATATGCAGAAGTTCTCGTGAAACGTATGGAAGCGGCAGGCGCTGAAGCTTACCTAGTGAACACTGGCTGGAACGGTACTGGCAAACGTATTTCGATTCAGGATACTCGTGGCATCATTGACGCGATTCTAGACGGTTCAATTGAACACGCTGAGACGAAGCACATCCCAATCTTCAACCTTGAAGTACCAACAGCGCTTCACGATGTTGACCCTGGCATCCTAGATCCTCGTGATACCTACACAGATCCACTGCAATGGGAAAGCAAAGCAAAAGATCTGGCTACTCGCTTTATCAATAACTTTGATAAGTACACTGATAATGATGAAGGTAAGGCTCTTGTCGCCGCTGGTCCTCAGCTCGATTAGTGACCTATTTACTATTTGTCTATCTAAGCCCCTCATTTGAGGGGCTTTTTGTTGCCTGAAACCAAAATTTGTTCCAAGCTAGTATCACTAATCATTAAGGGAAGTGATTCATCGTGAAAAAAGCACTGTTGCTGCTGAGTATCCTGCTTGTCAGTATTGCCACTCTGTCTATTTTGACGCTTTATATCGTGATGCAATCACAATACGCTCCTAAAGCGGTCAACTTACTAATCAGCAAGCTTACTCCCTACTCAATAACCACTTCTGGCGTGCAATATACGGCCCCCTTTCAACTCAAACTCAGTGATGTTGAAATTCAATCTTCTCAACGTGCCATCATGCTGCCAGCAGTGACGCTTTGGCTTAGCCAAATACCGTGGCAACAGAACAAACTTTCCTTCGACTCGATCCTAATAGAAGGTGCCACAATTAATCTTGAGGCAATGTATGCAGAACTCATTGGTGGTGTATACGTCCACCAGCTCGCGTTGAAACATGTCGACATTAGTGCACCAAGATGGTCAGCTCGCGGCGTCAATCTGCAAATCGAACAGCCTCGTTGGGTTACCAACAGCCAATCCTTACCTTACGGTGATATCCAACTTTCGGCTGAACAGCTCTATATGCAAGGCGAGGCGCTGAATAACTTGCTGATCGATATGCGTTATCAGGAAGAAGATAGTACGATTTTTGGTGGCTCATTTAACTGGCGGGGCGCTGTTTTTTCTGGGCAAGCAGAGCAGTATTCCCAAGGTTGGTCGTTAGTTAATGTCACCATCGACAAACTCTCTTTGCCAGAAAGCGAGCAAGTTGAGCAACTGGTCACGACCTTAAATAACCTTAGCTTGCCGATCAATCACATTAATAGCCTCGATATACTCAGTAGTTCATTTAACTATGGGCACTGGCGCTTCGAACAGCTTGACGCGTCGCTAGAAAACCTCTCACTCAATGATTCACTGTGGCAGCATCAAAGTGGATATGTCTCTTTTGATGCCGAAAGTATCAGTAATCAACAAGTACAACTCTTCTCCCCTAGAACGAGATTGGCATTTGCACCACAACAAGTCACGATTGAAGAGTTTGACGCAGATTTTCAACAAGGGAGAGTTCAGTTACAGGGGACGATCAGCCCTAAACAAGTATCTTTGAAGCAACTCAAGATCGTAGGCATAAAGTGGCTGGAGCAAACCGAACTGGCCATCCCTGCCTTTACTGAAATGGTGGTCAACCTCAATAAGTTAACCATCGAAACCCTGAAGGTTGAGAACAGCCAATTTATTCAGGTAGAACAACGCCCATACTGGCAAGTTTCTGGGCTAAACGTGACCGGTTCGCAACTAACATTAATCGACGAGAACAAAGCAGGACTGCTGTCAGGAGACTTAGACATCAGCGCTAACGCGGCAAGCATCGACAAACTGATCGCCACTCAGGCACACGTGAAAGCACACGCAGAGAACAATCTAGTCACCCTTGAGCGTGCGTTTATTCCTTTAGAGCAAGGCTATATCGAAGCGTCAGGGATTTGGGACATAGGCTCTGTTAGCGCTCCTTGGTCACTCTCGGTACATGCCGATGGACTTCCATTAGACCACTATCTTCTGCAACAACGAATGCCGTTCTCGCTATCAGGATTGGCAGAAGCAGAAGTCGAACTTAAAGGGTTATCTGGTGACTACTCGATGCTATCTCATAGCCTATCGGGGCATATTCTCACTCAACTACATCACACTCAGCTAGATGCGGTCAGCCTTGATGGTGAAAAAAACTACCAACAAACATTAGAGCTCAGCGAGATCACGCTTCGCGCTGACAGAGGACGCATGGTGATTGCGGGAGGAAATGACAACGCTCAAATAGCGGGTGAAGTCGATCTCACCAAACCTGAATTTGCTACTTTGTTACTGAAAACTGAACAGAAATGCCAAGAGCTTTGGTCTGATGTTCTAGGTAAAGCGAATGTGATTAAACAAACCTGTAGCGACAAGGAGCCTCCGCTGCCGAAGGCCATCGATAGTCATGATTTTGATTTGGAAGCAGGGCCCAGCACAGCTTTGTAGTTCGGTAGCAGCATGTAGGTACCCACAAAGTCCACCGCAGCTTTGTCTCCACTGTAGATGGTCACGTGAATCACAATACGTGCTTTGCGACCAGAAGCCAGTCGGTCTAAGTCACCACTAATGCCATCAAGGGACGTAGATGCAACGGGGTTCTGCGTGACTGGATGACGATAACGAATTTGGCTGTCAGCCAATACAATATCCCCAGTGAGGTTACGCTCTTTCATTAGCAACCAGGTTAGACCCCAGCCCGTTAAGGTGGCGAGAGTAAAAGCCGAGCCAGCAAACATCGTATTGTGAGGGTTTAAGTTCGGGTTTAGCTGCGCACTACACTCAAACTGATAGCCTGTGTATTGGTTGATTTTGATACCCATTTTGTCACTAATAGGAATCTGATTCTCCCAGCGCTCTTGCAACTCTGTACACCATTCTGGCTTACGCAATACATTAGCCATCGGATCGAGTTGCTTCACCAT
This sequence comes from Vibrio sp. TRT 29B02, assembly GCF_050113655.1. NCBI lineage: Bacteria > Pseudomonadati > Pseudomonadota > Gammaproteobacteria > Vibrionales > Vibrionaceae > Vibrio > Vibrio sp. TRT 29B02. The sequence continues at coordinate 12,017 of NZ_JBNJOJ010000031.1, read as the reverse complement.
TTGTTGGTGACGAACAGGTCCACGCTCATCGGTCAACTCACCACGTCGCTCAAATCCATTCTTCTCATAAAACGAAATGGCATCTTCTCGGGCATTACAAACCAGTCGTTTGGCACCTTCCTGGCGTGCTAACGACTCTAGAGCAACGAGGACTAATGAACCCATCCCCTTACTGCGTCGATTACCTTTTACCGCCATATAGCGAATCTGACCTTCGCTATCTGGGGTTATGTAAAGACGGCCAATCGCCATAGGTAAGCCACGTCCATTAACTATCATGCGGTGATGACTCATAGGATCGTATTCATCACGCTCTGAGCCAATCGGCATACGCCAAGGCTCTCTTAGCATCTGCCAACGAAAGTGATAATACTTATTGAGTTGGTTCTCTGTTTTTGGCGTGATCAGCTTAAACATAAAAATCCTTTTTTATGGAGACAGATAATGTCTCCCCACTATTTTTTATAATTATACTTGTAACCAGAAGGTGACTGGGCCGTCATTGACCAAAGATACCTTCATATCAGCAGCAAAACGTCCGCGTTCCGTAGGAAGAACCTCTGCGCAGCGATCAGCAAAGTACTCATATAAGCGCTCAGCTTCCGTAGGATGAGCACCTCTAGAAAATCCCGCTCGAGTGCCCTTTTTTGTGTCAGCCGGAAGAGTGAACTGAGAGACCACCAAAACTTTACCTTCAACTTGTTGGACGTTGAGGTTCATTTTGTCTTCATCATCACCAAAAACACGATAAGTCGTCACACGCTCCATTAGTCGCTTCGCCTTTGCTTCATCATCGTCTTTTTCTACCCCTAGCAGCACAAGTAGACCTTTGTCTATCTCTCCAACCACTTCACCATTTACGCGTACGGCTGCTTCACTCACTCTTTGGATCAGGGCTATCACTGTGCTTTCCTTCTGACGGTTTAACTTGAATTTTTGTTGAGTGTACCACTTCTTTGGGCTCGCTCCACTGCTCTCTTTCTCCCAGAGCAGCGGTCACTTCGGCACCAACGAGTACAATAAGCCAGCACAGATACACCCAAACAAACAGAATAGGAATAGCCGCTAACGCCCCATAGATCAGCTGGTACGAGGGAAACTGAGTGATATAGGCCGCGAAGCCTTTTTTACTTGCTTCAAACAGCAGTGCCGCGACAATTGCCCCCACCATAGCATGGGAAATGCGAACTTTTTTATTCGGTACCAAAAGGTACAAACCAACAAACGCGAAGAAAGATAACAGAAACGGCAACCAACGCAGCAGTAGATCATAAATCCCTGAGATGGCTTCACTTTCGATAATTTTCAAAGACGTAACGTAAGACGTCGCGGCTATACTGGCACCAACCAGAATTGGACCAAGAGTCAAAACCATCCAATACATCGAAAATGAAAATACAGCGCGGCGCTTTTGTTTAACTCGCCAAATGTAGTTAAGGTTCTTATCGATATTTGAAATCAACATCAACGCGGCAACAAAAAGAAAAACACCACCCACTGCACTCATCTTGCCAGTGTTGGCGACAAACTCCAGCAACGCCCCCTTTACTGCATCTCCAGCCGCAGGCACAAAGTGGGTAATAACAAAGTCTTGCATCGCGTCACCGGCATTTTCAAATATCGCAAAAGACGAAAGAACAGAAAGCAATACGGTCAACATTGGTACGATAGATAACAAGGTAATGTAAGCAAGATATCCCGCATTCACATTGACTCTATCATGTCCCATACGGGTCAGCAGATAGCGTACAAACAACACCGCTTGCTTAATCAATGGCTCGATTTTCAACTTGTATCTCCCAACTAACTCAGTCATCCTAACGTTCTAATTCTAAAGGAAAGGAACCCATCATGCCGTACTTACTGGCGATTGTATTGTCGATTTTTACCTTAACAGGATGTCAATCAGCCTATTACTCTGCAATGGAACAAGTAGGCTACCACAAACGCGACATCATGGTGGATCGTGTCGAAGATGCAAAAGAATCACAACAAGATGCCCAACAAGAATTTACCAGTGCTTTGGAAGCTCTCTCGGCTTTAACTCACTTTGATGGTGGTGAACTGGAAACGGTGTACAACCAAATCAATGACAAGTATCAAGATAGCGAGAAAGCGGCACAAGAAGTGAGTGATCGAATTGCGGCCATTGAAGATGTTTCTGATGCCTTATTTGCAGAGTGGCAAAGCGAGCTCGAACTCTACACTAGCAGCAAGCTCCGTCGCGCCAGTGAGCAAAAATTAAAAGAGACTCAACGCTCATACAACACAATGCTGTCGGCGATGAAACGTGCTGAAGATAAGATGACACCAGTGCTTAATACACTGCGTGACAACACTCTCTACTTAAAACATAACCTCAACGCGAGTGCCATTGGCGCACTGCAAGGTGAGTTCACAAGCTTAGAGCAAGATATTCAATACGCAATTAAACAAATGAACGCAGCCATTGCTGAATCAGATAAGTTCCTACAGAAACTAAGCCAAAAATAACGGATAAAAAAAAGCCCCGAGCATCGCTCAGGGCTTATTCAATTTAATCCGTTACAGATTACTTAGCTGCACGAGAAGCACGCTTACGATCGCTTTCCGTTAGGAATTTCTTACGTACACGGATGCTTTCAGGAGTGACTTCTACTAGTTCATCGTCATCGATAAATTCTAGAGCTTGCTCTAGTGTCATGATGATTGGCGGAGTAAGAACCTGTGCGTCATCCGTACCAGATGCACGAACGTTAGTTAGCTGCTTACCTTTCAGTGCGTTTACCGTCAGATCGTTATCACGGCTGTGAATACCGATAACCATGCCTTCGTACACTTCTACACCGTGACCAATGAATAAGCGACCACGCTCTTGAAGGTTAAATAGTGCGTTAGTTAGCGCTTTACCCGCTGCGTTAGCAATCAACACACCGTTGATACGTTGACCGATATTACCGCCTTTGTGTGGGCCGTAGTGATCAAACGTATGGTAAAGAAGACCAGAACCTGAAGTTAGAGTCATAAATTCTGTTTGGAAACCAATTAGACCACGAGATGGCATAACGAAATCCATACGGATACGACCTTTACCATCAGGAGACATGTCTTTCAGCTCACCTTTACGTAGGCCGATGTTTTCCATGATACCGCCCTGATGCTCTTCCATCACGTCGATAGTTACCGTTTCAAACGGTTCCATTAGCTGACCGTTTTCTTCTTTAATAATAACTTCTGGACGAGATACTGCTAGCTCGAAACCTTCACGACGCATGTTTTCGATCAGGATAGATAGGTGAAGCTCACCACGACCTGATACGCGGAATTTGTCTGGATCGTCTGTTTGTTCAACACGCAGTGCAACGTTGTGGACAAGTTCTTTTTCTAGGCGCTCAAGAATGTTACGTGAAGTAACGAACTTACCTTCTTTACCTGCAAACGGAGACGTGTTTACTTGGAACGTCATTGTTACTGTTGGTTCATCAACAGACAGTGCCGGCAGTGCTTCAACTTGGTTTTGAGCACAGATAGTGTCAGAGATTTTTAGCTCGCCAAGACCTGTGATTGCGATGATATCGCCCGCATGAGCTTGCTCAACTTCGTGACGCTCAAGGCCTAGGTAGCCCATTACTGTACCGACTTTACCGTTACGAGTTTTACCGTCTGCACCAATAACCGTTACTTGTTGGTTAGGTTTAACGCTACCACGTGTTACACGTGCAACACCGATAACACCAACGTAAGAGCTGTAGTCTAGCTGAGAAACTTGCATCTGTAGTGGACCTTCAAGGTCAACTTCTGGTGCCGCTACTTCTTCAACGATAGTTTGGAATAGTGGTTCCATGTTCTCGCCAGTTTCACCCTCTTCTAGAGCTGCCCAACCGTTAAGTGCTGATGCGTAAACCACTTTAAAGTCTAGCTGATCATCAGTAGCACCTAGGTTGTCGAATAGGTCGAACACTTGGTCCATAACCCAATCAGGACGAGCGCCAGGACGGTCAATCTTGTTGATAACAACGATAGGCTTAAGACCGTGAGCAAATGCTTTTTGTGTTACGAAACGCGTTTGAGGCATTGGGCCGTCAACTGCGTCAACGATAAGTAGCACTGAGTCTACCATCGACATAATACGTTCTACTTCACCACCGAAGTCCGCGTGTCCCGGAGTGTCTACGATGTTGATACGGTAGTCATTCCAGTTAATCGCTGTGTTCTTAGCAAGAATGGTAATACCACGCTCTTTTTCGATGTCGTTCGAGTCCATGACTCGCTCTTCAGCTTCACCGCGAGACTCTAAAGTACCTGATTGCTGTAGTAGTTTATCAACCAGTGTTGTTTTACCGTGGTCAACGTGCGCGATGATCGCGATATTTCTTAATTTATCAATCTGTGGAGTAGCCATGGATTTGATTCGCTCGATAGAAGAAGCCCGCTAGCAAAAACTCAGTTTTGGATAGCGCACTTACTTGATTAAAAAAACGGCCATAATGTACCAGATTCTAGCGAAAAACCCAGAAATATGTGATCTGATTCGCTGCATTTCAACAGATATTTTTCTAGCCACCACTAAATCACCAAACGTAACACCAAATCCTGATTGACATCGAAGGGAAAACTGGGCTGAATGGAACACGATTTTGTTTGTTATTGGTGCAACAAACCCAATGAGCACCAAAATAGTGCAACAACAGATCATTTTGGTGCAAATTATTGCACCAAGTTAAACACCAACAAGCCAAAGCATTGAAATTAATGGAATAATTTTTTTGGCACGGTTTTGGCTTTAATTAAATCGGCATCGATTAATACGATTGAAAAGAAATTAATCAATGCTGGATTTCAAACGAATCGAGCTAAACCGCTTTAATAACACTGGAGGTTATCCAAGATGTCAGTAGAAAACGTTCTATCGCTGATCCAAGAAAACGAAGTTAAGTTTGTTGACCTACGCTTTACAGATACAAAGGGTAAAGAGCAACATATTTCAATCCCTGCTCACCAAATCGACGCAGACTTCTTCGAAGAAGGTAAGATGTTCGATGGTTCTTCTGTTGCTGGCTGGAAAGGCATCAACGAATCAGACATGGTAATGATGCCTGACGCATCATCAGCGGTTCTTGACCCGTTCACAGAAGATGCAACGCTAAACATCCGTTGTGACATCCTTGAACCTGCAACGATGCAAGGTTATGACCGCGACCCACGCTCTATCGCGAAACGCGCAGAAGACTACATGCGTTCTACTGGTATCGCTGATACTGTACTCGTTGGTCCAGAGCCTGAGTTCTTCCTATTTGATGATGTAAAATTCTCAACAGATATGTCTGGCTCTTTCTTCAAAATCGACGATGTTGAAGCAGCTTGGAATACTGGTTCAGACATCGAAGGTGGTAACAAAGGTCACCGTCCAGGCGTTAAAGGTGGTTACTTCCCAGTTGCTCCTGTTGACTCTTCACAAGATATCCGTTCTGCTATGTGTCTAATCATGGAAGAGATGGGCCTAGTTGTAGAAGCTCACCACCACGAAGTTGCAACGGCTGGTCAGAACGAAATCGCTACTCGCTTTAACACGCTAACAACGAAAGCGGACGAAATCCAAATCTACAAGTACGTTGTACACAACGTTGCACACGCATTCGGCAAAACAGCGACATTCATGCCTAAGCCACTTGTAGGTGATAACGGTTCTGGTATGCACGTTCACCAATCTCTTGCGAAAGACGGCGTTAACCTATTCGCTGGCGACAAGTACGGCGGCCTATCTGAAATGGCTATCTACTACATCGGTGGTATCATCAAGCACGCTCGCGCGCTAAATGCTCTAACAAACCCATCGACTAACTCGTACAAGCGTTTGGTTCCTCACTACGAAGCTCCCGTTATGCTAGCTTACTCTGCTCGTAACCGTAGTGCTTCTATCCGTATCCCAGTGGTACCAAGCCCTAAAGCGCGTCGTATCGAAGTTCGCTTCCCAGATCCAGCAGCAAACCCATACCTAGCATTTGCGGCAATGCTGATGGCTGGTCTTGATGGTATTAAGAACAAGATTCACCCAGGTGAAGCAATGGATAAAGACCTTTACGATCTACCAGCTGAAGAAGCTGCAGAGATTCCAAAGGTTGCAGAGTCACTAAAACAAGCACTTGAGTGTCTTGATGAAGACCGTGAGTTCTTGACTGCGGGTGGTGTATTCTCTGATGACTTTATCGACTCTTACATTGCACTAAAAACTGCTGATGTTGAACGTGTGAACACAGCTGTTCACCCACTAGAGTTCGAACTGTACTACTCTGTATAATCGACATTAGTGCGCAACACACGGTTGCAATGAACATTATTAAGGCTCGCCTTTTAGGCGAGCCTTTTTATTTTCCGGTGTCGAGAGTCAGACATTACTTACACCTTCAACTCTTTTGTAATTCAACATCTTATAGACGGCAAGCTTATTGCATTAACAACTCTAGAAACCGTGCATTAGCAGTAGCCATGATGAATAACTGAACAAAATCGACACTAAAGTACCTGTATGCAATAGGTTTTAGCTTCAGTTCTTACAGTGAATGCGCCATACTTGAATTTTCTTTCGCACCAATTTGGTGCGCTGCACTATTCAAGTTCAAGGATGAGGGAGAGAGCAGTGGACAGCGAACTCAATAACATTATTTTAAACCACCAAGTGACCGCGATTCTAATTATGAATGAGTCACTTCAGGTGAAGTACGCCAATCCAGCGGCTGAACAACTGTTTTCTCAAAGTGCTAAGCGAATAGTCAATCATCCACTATCACATTTAATCCAGCATGCCTCACTGGATCTTGCACTGCTGTCACAACCACTACAAAGTGGACAAAGCATTACTGACAGCGATGTTACCTTTGTTGTCGATGGCAAACCATTGATGCTTGAAGTGACTGTAAGCCCAATATCTTGGAATAAAAAAATAATGCTGCTGGTTGAAATGAGGAAAATAGGCCAGCAACGTCGCTTGTCCCAAGAGCTGAATCAACATGCTCAGCAACAAGCCGCAAAGCTACTAGTTAGAGGCCTTGCGCATGAGATTAAAAACCCTCTCGGTGGCTTACGTGGTGCTGCTCAGCTACTAGAACGCACTCTCCCAGATCCTAGCCTAGCTGAATATACCCAAATCATTATCGAACAGGCCGATCGTTTACGCGCCTTAGTGGATCGACTACTGGGCCCACAAAGACCAGGGAAAAAGCGCCCAGAAAACCTCCACCTTATCCTTGAAAAAGTCCGTCAGTTGGTTGATCTCGAAGCCAACCAGAGTGTCACTATCGAACGCGACTACGACCCCAGCCTGCCGGAAATTCTTATGGATGCGGATCAGATTGAGCAGGCACTACTGAATATTGTGAGTAATGCTGGACAAATTTTGAATGGGCAACAAAACGGCGAAATTATTATTCGCACCAGAACAGTGCATCAGGCCAATATTCACGGTCAACGCTGCAAGCTAGCGGCACGAATCGAAATTACAGACAACGGTCCAGGTATTCCTGCCGACCTACAAGACACTCTTTTCTACCCTATGGTCAGCGGAAGAGAAGGGGGGACAGGGTTAGGCCTGTCGATAGCACAAAATTTAATAGACCAACACCAAGGCAAAATTGACGTTGAGAGTTGGCCTGGAAGAACCACATTTACGATTTATTTACCCATTTAAACAATGGAAAGTAATCTTGCTGCAAGGAAATCAATATGAGTAAAGGATACGTTTGGGTTGTTGATGATGACAGCTCTATCCGTTGGGTGATGGAGAAGACTCTCTCATCTGCCAACATAAAGTGTGAAACCTTTGCAGATGCTGAAAGCGTTTTAATGGCACTTGAACGAGAAACGCCTGACGTACTCGTTTCAGATATTCGTATGCCAGGCATTGATGGGATTGAGCTCCTTAAACAGGTACATGAATGTTCACCTGAACTTCCTGTCATTATCATGACTGCCCACTCAGATCTTGATGCAGCAGTCAATGCCTACCAAAAAGGGGCGTTTGAATATCTCCCTAAGCCTTTCGATGTTGATGAAACTCTGACTTTAGTTGAGCGAGCTATCACACATAGCCAGGAGCAGAGACAAGAGCAAGCATCACTGGCTGGCGAAGGTTACACGCCTCCAGAGATCATTGGTGAAGCGCCAGCAATGCAGGAAGTATTCCGTGCAATTGGTCGACTGTCTCGTTCTTCGATCTCTGTACTCATCAACGGTGAATCAGGTACAGGTAAAGAACTGGTCGCTCATGCGCTTCATCGCCATAGCCCTCGAGCCAGCAAACCCTTTATTGCTCTTAATATGGCGGCGATACCAAAAGACTTGATTGAATCAGAGCTGTTTGGTCATGAAAAAGGCGCCTTTACCGGAGCCAACAGCGTTCGCCAAGGACGCTTTGAACAAGCCAATGGTGGAACTTTATTTTTGGATGAGATCGGTGATATGCCGCTCGATATTCAAACACGACTACTACGAGTATTAGCGGATGGTCAGTTCTATCGCGTTGGTGGACACTCCCCCATCAAAGTGGATGTTCGTATCGTCGCAGCAACACACCAGAACCTTGAAAAACTCGTTTCAAAAGGCAATTTCCGCGAAGATTTGTTTCATCGCCTCAACGTCATTCGAATTCATATCCCTGCACTGAGAGAGCGCAAACAGGATATAGAAAAACTTACTTTACACTTCCTAGCATTAGCGGCTGAAGAACTCAGTGTTGATGTCAAAACACTGCATCCCAGCACGGTAGAAACGCTTAATCGGTTGGATTGGCCAGGTAACGTTCGTCAGTTAGAAAACATCTGTCGCTGGTTAACTGTTATGGCGAGTGGCTCAGAAATTCTACCCGGAGATCTACCCACTGAATTGCTTGAGGACAAAAGGCACAACAATGTCAGTTCAGCAGGTTCATGGCAGCAACAATTGGCAAGCTGGGCAAGAAACTCTCTTGCTCAAGGAGATACCGAGCTACTTTCTTACGCACTTCCTGAATTTGAGCGTATACTTTTGGAAGCAGCGTTAGAACATACTAACGGTCATAAACAAGACGCAGCGAAAGTTTTAGGCTGGGGACGAAACACCCTGACCCGAAAGCTCAAAGAGCTTTACTGACATCAAGTCGCTTAACAACCGACTCAGATAATGAAGGTTACTACGGACAGATTGCAGTCTATTATTTGTATGGTAATCACCGTTTTTACCCTCTGTCACTCGCCTTGTATTACGATCAGTGCATAAGGGGTCGGATGAAAGTGACTACAAAGATCACCCTCAGAACAGCTGTTGTACTGCCGTTTGTATTGATATTTATCTTTACAATCGGAGTGATCATAGCAGTACAGAAGAACAGCTATGAAGAGATGGTCGTCGATATCAGCAGTAAACAACTATCCGCTCTAACTGAGAACGTCAGACTTGAGCTTAATAGTTTTCTCAATGAACCCTTTCAGGCAAGTCTTGCTCTCAGCCACTCTATTGGGTTCAATGAACTTTATCGTTCAGGAGACACATCTAATATTGAGCAGTATTTGCTAACCTCCTTTCGCGATCTCTACAATACCTTCCCTCAACTCGATGTTATCGGCTTCGGCGGAGAAAGTGCTGAGTACGTAGGTTTCCGCAAAGAGCCCGATAAAAGCTACACCGTAATGGTTCAGGATAATCGTACCCAATATAAGTTGGTCATTTATCGTGGAGAAGTCATTAACGAAAATGTTCGCTCGGTGATCGATAACTATGATCCAAGAGTCCGACCATGGTATGCCCCCGTAGCCAAAACGCGTCTGCCCATGTGGTCATCCATCTATGCCAATGCAGATGAAAGGCAAGAGATCACCTTATCCGCTCTAACCCCCGTATTTTATGGCGATCAATTCCAAGGGGTGGTAGTAACTGATGTCAAAATCGACACGTTTAATACCTTCCTAAAAGAACAGCAAAAGCACACCAACGCACTGATCTATATTGTCGATGACAAGAAGCGTCTCATTGCTCACTCAACAAATGGTAATGTCGTCTCTTGGGGTACATCTTTAACTCCAAAAGGAGAGCGACTATTCGCAACAGAAAGTACAAATCCAATAATCAAAGCCAATGCCGAGTATTCGGCATCACAAGAGTTATACCAACTGAACCAGACTCAACGTTTCACAATCGATATCAGTGGAGATCGCTATTTCAACCATTTCACCCCTTACATCGATGAGCATGGTTTGAAATGGTATATCGGTGTCGCTATTTCCGAGTCACATCTGCTCGGTAAACTGCCAGAAAGTCAGCGAAATAGTTGGGTTATTGGATTAATAGCGAGCTTTATCGGCATCGTTGTTGGTTTGCTCGCCTTTAACCAGATAATGACACCCATCACATCAACAGCAGCAGCAGCCAAACGTCTTGCGAAAGGTGACTGGGATAGCCATATGCCACAGCCAGGCAATATCTATGAAACCTCTATGCTGGTGTTCGCATTTAACGAAATGGCCAACAACTTAAAAGCCTCATTCAGAGCATTACGAACTCAATTACTTTATGACTCGTTAACTAACCTCTATAGTCGAGAAGGCTTGATTGATACGTGTGATTCTCTCGGTAAGTTGGACGGTATTTTGTTACTGGTGGGAATCAATAAATTCAGAGATATCAACGACAGTTTAGGCCATAGTCTAGGCGATCAGATTCTCAGTGTTATATCTCGCCGACTCAAATCCCTTTTCACCAATCAACACTATCTAGCCAGAATCGGTGGTGATGAGTTCGCTATCTACATACCCGATCGACAAACCTGCGCTAATTCTAAAATCCTTGCAGATCAAATCATTGCAATGTTCGTATCGCCATTTCTGATTGAACAAGAGAGTGTGCTAATCAGCGTCTCAGTCGGCGTTGTTGAAGACGGACCGGATGCCAACATGACGGTGTGGCTAAGAAACGGGAGCATCGCGCTAAGTAATGCAAAACATGACGCGACAAGCATCAGCTATTACCGTCCTGAAATGGCGGATATCTCTCGAAATAGAACCATGATGTTAGCAAAGATAAAAGATGCCATTGAGCACAAGGAGTTTTTACCTTTCTATCAACCACTCATTGATTTGAACAGTGGCAAAGTCGTGGGTGCAGAAGCCCTAGCAAGATGGCTCTCCCCTACGCAAGGCTTACTACCACCTATGGATTTTATTCCATTAGCGGAAGAAAGCGGGTTAATGGGTGCAATAGGAGAGCATATTCTAACTCAAGCGTGCAATGATACTGTTCAGGGTCTCAAAGAGGGCAAGTGGGACGAGGCATTTAATATGCATGTTAACCTCTCAGTTAATCAGCTTTCCCAACCTACTTTTATCCAAGTCCTACAAAGAATACTGGCACAGTCAAACCTCAAAGCCAGTAACCTTACCTTAGAGATTACTGAATCACGCATCGTAGACAACGATCCAGTAACAATACAAAACTTGCAGGCTATCCGAGATCTAGGGGTAAGAATTGCGATCGATGACTTCGGAACAGGCTACAGCTCCCTTGCTTATCTGCATAAACTACCGTTTGACTGCATTAAGATAGACCGTGCCTTTGTTCGTAGCCTAGATCCTCTAAATCTCGATACGTCGATTGTTGCAGCGATCGTTAACATGACTCGAGGAATGAGAGTCAGCATAGTAGCCGAAGGCATTGAAACGTATGAGCAAGAGCGCCTAATTACCAAACTAGGTTGCTCACTTGGTCAAGGTTTCCTCTACAGCCGACCAGTCCCTTATGACGAGTGGCCAACCAACTTGGTCACAAAGAAATAGTGATTCGGACTCTAAACCCTACCCGATGAAGCAAGTACTTGAGCAAATGGCTCTCGATAGAGAAACGGAAAGTATCTATCAGCAGTATTACTGATAAGTGAGAAATGATTTTATTGTTGGGTCAAACGAAAAAGCCCGCTGCGTATGCAGCGGGCTTTTCAATGTGGCGGAGAGATAGGGATTTGAACCCTAGATACGCTATTAACGTATGCCGGTTTTCAAGACCGGTGCTTTCAACCA
>NZ_JBNJOJ010000030.1:0-59430 GCF_050113655.1 Vibrio sp. TRT 29B02 | reverse complement strand
GGCGAACAGGCTCAAGCACTCGAGGAAGAGGGCACTCAAGGCAAGACGACCTACGCCAACCAATGGCAAGCCATCCCCGCTCATCTCAATTGGCAAGCGCAGCCCGAGACCAAACCGAGAGTCGATGGCCCCATGATCGCCACCGTCGTCGGCCCTGAGGGAGAAGAAATCTTCTGTGACGAACATGGTCGCGTGAAAGTCCATTTCCACTGGGATCGCGAAGAGAGAAACCCTGAACATCGTTCATGTTGGGTGCGAGTCTCTCAAGGTTGGGCGGGCAGCCAATATGGCATGGTCGCTTTACCTCGCATTGGGCACGAAGTGATTGTCTCATTTCTCAATGGTGACCCTGATCAGCCCATCATCACGGGGCGCACCTATCATGCGGTCAATAAGCCGCCTTATGTTCTGCCCAAGAACAAAACCAAAACCGTCCTGCGCAGTGAGACCCACCAAGGACAAGGCTTTAACGAACTGAGTTTTGAAGACCAAGCAGACCAAGAGCAAGTCTATCTTCATGCGCAGAAGGATTTTGACTCGATAGTGCTGAATGATATGACCACTCATGTCAAGCACGACCAACATATCACAATCGATAACGACCACTTCACTCAGATTAAAAACCACCACAACCTCACCGTGGAGGGTGAAAGCCGCACTTTGGTCAAACAAGATGCCACCTCGATTGTGGAAGGGAGTTTCCACCAAAAAGTGGGAGAAATCTACGCGATAGAGGTAGGTAATGAAGTTCACCTTAACGCTGGTCTCAAAATAGTTATCGAAGCGGGGGCAGAGCTAACCCTAAAAGCCGGTGGCAGTTTTATCAAAATGGATGCTTCTAGCGTTAGCCTAGTTGGCGCGAAAATCAATATAAACTCCGGTGGTAGCCCAGGCAGTGGCAGTGGGTATGGAGGCCAGCAGGCCGCACTACCGAATGGGTTAGAGTTACAGCAAGCGCCGGAAAGCAGCGCTCCACTGGTTTACTCCCCTATCGAATCTCTTGTAACGGCGGTGAAACACAAATTTGTTGCTGTTGGTGTTTGCTTAAAAAGAGAAGGTGAAACGACGTGTGTCCTCTGTGCTGAGAAAGGAGAAAAAGCGTGACTATACTTAAACCAGAAAACCGCTGGGTACTTGTCGATTACCCACTGTCACAACAAGCCGTAATAGAGGCCGCCAATCACCAACTTCAGTACCAATGGTGGTATGCAGGTACCGCTTTGCGGGATGCATTAGAAGTGTCGCCACTGTGGGTAAAGGTAATCAATGCTCAGCAGGAGTTTAAACACAATTTCCCTCAAGCCCCTGCATTTATCACAACCGCAGATGATGACGAGTTTATCAGGCATATAAAGAGTTTATGCCTAATGAGAGATCCTAACGGCAAGCCATTTGTGATCCGGTTTTACGATCCCGACTACCTCACCAAATGGGTAGCGAAACTGTCACAGGAACGGTTAGCGGTGCTATTAGGGCCAATAGAACAAATCCATTGGTTTTACAGTGGCAAAGAACAAACGCTGCTCAACCCATCGCCGCAAAATAGCCCATCGCAAAAAGACATAGCATGGTTCCAACTCAGTGAGTCGGAGTGGACCATGCTAACCAACGCGTTCAACCCTTAATAGGTAGCCTTATGACCACAACAAATATTGATTTAAACAATACGGATTTCTTAGAGTGTGAGGCTAACGAAAGTAATGGTGTATCCGCATCGCCTTGTGCTGCTAAACAATACGATGATGTGCTTTATATTCCACAAAATGCTAGCTGGTACCTGATACCACAAAAATATGCAGACAATCTAAAGGAAATCGCAAATCAACTGGATGAAAGCGTTAAGCCTCTCATTGATGCGCTTTACAGTGGTAAAGCGGATGCTAACGAAACTCAGCAAGTCAAACAGTCTGTACTTCAAAACTTAAATAACAAAGGCGTACTGGAAAGCTATAAGACTCTGTCACATGCGTTTTTTTTAAAAAGCATTGACGATAAAAAGGCTTATGCACAGGCGATCTATGCGCGAGAGTTACTCAAGACGTACGTCAGATTGCTATCAAACTCATCTAAGAGACCTAGGTTTGAGTTGATTAAAGAGGATTTTGACCAAGGAATACAAAGCTATGCCGCTCAACTTGGTTTAACCGAAGCTGACCTTACCAACGGAGCACCAGCGAATCAGGCGATAAAAACGATACAAAGGTTTGTCACTATTGCCCAGACAACGCGAATCGGTAACTCAACACGTTCTGACTTAGTAGCGTTTATCAATAACCATGTTATCAAGGCAATTGAAGAAAAGATTAAAGACTTCGAACATCAAGCTCAACAAACTTCAAAACAACAAGGCTACTCCTGGTATAAAAGTCACAGCAGCCAGGAATTTCGTTTTGTAAAAAACGAGGAAGTTCGCTTAGAAAAGCTATATAAAAGTTATCTCAAGTTACTACCCCACTTTCATCAGCAATATCTCGATGAATCAACCATTGGCAGCATGCAAGAAGAGTTTGCAAAGCACCAGTCGGGTCAATCCTACAACATTATCGCCAGCAACATGTTTAACGTGTTCTTAGAGTTAAACCGACGAGGGGTCGCGTTACCTGAGCAAACCTTGGACAAAAGTGAGCTATTTGCAGACAGCGATGAGACTCAAAAAGAGTTCGAGAGAATCTATAACGATTTCAGCTTCAAACAACTCGGGGAGTTGATATCCAAAGGCAATACGTTCAAATCTCTCTCTTTGAATCAGCTGCATTATGACAGCGAGAATACCGAACCTAAGCCATTGAGCGCGCTCACTCAAAGTCGTGAAATCGACTTTATTGAAAGTATGGGGTATCTCAATCTACTCAGCCTTGCCCAAACTCTAGATAAACAGCTGGCTCGTTACATTAAGCAATTTGTCGAACAAATTATTGGTGGAACCGCATCCGCGCAAGGGTATGCGGATGGGGGATTGTATTATCTTATGGCTCTTCGCTATCAGATTAACTACCTGAAACACAAAGCGAAAGTGAACCTGGAGTCAGAGAAAATACACTTTTGCAAACTTAACACACCTCAGTTCTCGAAAACGGCGCTCTTGCCGCTCGACGACATCAGTTGGACAAGTCAGGATATTCAACTGACTCAATATAAATTTGCCTGGAAAGAAAGCAACAGCCATATTGTTGAGTTCTTCTTAATGAGTGAGCAAAACAAACCCCGCTACATGTTAAGCAATGAATTAGAGAAGGTAAGCGACTACCTTGCTCTCGGTCTCATCACCGAGCTGAACATAACAGAACGGGGGAAGGCCCAGAGCACCAATACCGATCCTCACCAATTAAAACCAGTGACTTCGGCGCAGTTGAAATCGAAGTTGTCTGGTGCAATCAGCGATGCTCAGGCCGCGGCAAAAGCCAATTCATCCACTAACGTCTCGTTAAGCTCGACGCTTTCTGAGCAGGATATGGATAACTTCACCCAATATACCTCTTTAATCCAACACTCTTACACAGGAGCGGGTGGAGAGGGGCTCAACTATACGGTCAACGCCCAGGCTGAACTGCTGCGTTTTTGTTCCGACTCATTTCGTTGTGAATCGGACTATCCTGCCTCATTCGATGAGCTAGAAAAAGACGCTACTATCGCCTCCCTGAACGCAAGGGCTCAAGTTGACCTTGCCGCTGGCTTTATAAAAGTGCATCAAATGTTACCGAGCCGAAATGGCTTCTCAATGATGCTTCCGGCGGTAAAACAATCGGCGGGCAGTGAAACGTCAACTTACTTTCACCTTGGGCAACTGCGCAATGATTGTGATATGACCTTTTATGGCAGTGTTGGAGTCGGGTTATCGCTGGCGAGCTCCATTAACCTCTCTTCGGTCGATGCAGCGGTTCATCTGCAACCCGTTATCCCCGCAGACACCTCTATCAAGTTACCCGATGGTGGCTCTATTCAAGGACAAGTCGACCTGTTTGCCGGGGCGAGAATAGGGCAGGCAGTCAGCTCTCAGGTGAAATGGTGCAAGCCGAATGAACAAGCCAGCACCAAAAATTGGATCGCCAGCCTGAGTGAGGCACAACGTAACACTCTATTGAGTACCACACGATACAGTGAGACCCCTGATACAAACTGGAAAACGCTTGGCCGCCTTGGGCGTTCGGTAGAATTGAGATTTGGCATCGGCATCCGCGGTGCATTCCAGTTTGGCTACGTCAATAAGCAGTATGTACTCAAAGTTGGTGGAGGCTTTACTTATGGCGTTGGTGGCGCACTGGATTACACCATTGCCTTGTACCCGGAATCTTTACTAGACATAGTCAATGCTCTAACTGAAATCTTAGCCAGAGAAGACTTTCGCCGGGTGGAAATGTTTACCGAACAAGATGAGGACGGCACACTAGACGGATTTAAAGTCCTCAACACCTTGATCACCATGACCATGGTGACCGGCCTTGATATCACCCAATTAGCTTTACTCGATATGACCGAAGTGATCGAGCAGGAGCAGAATATGCTCCTCCATCAGCATAGTGATACGGTGGCTCAACAAGTAGTGTTGTATTTTCAAAAGAATGGTCGTTCAGACAAAACCATGCCTTGGTTTAACAATATTCCACCAGAAGCCAGAGCCCGATTACTCTATACCCTAGTAAAAGAGGAAGACGCGTTAACCCCAGAGCTTTTTGAGCGCATTGAACAGGTCAACACCTTAGGCAGAAGAGCCAAACCGTTAGGTTATGAAGAGATAGAGCAACTTCGCACAGGTGTAACTCAGGAAGTGGCGCGCTGGGTCGCCGTAGCGCGCTTACTTGAGGCATGGTCCAGTGAGCATATGGTGGTTCACAGAAAGCTCAATCGCCAAGTGGAAGAGACCTTTAGCCGCTTTAACTCGCGAGGGCAAACCATGCTCGCTCACCCCTACGGCAATAAAATTATGCCGATCGTAGTGTGGGAAAGATTAAAGGGCTTCCTACAACGGATGATTAAATGCCAGCTTCGAGATATTGAAGTACTTGGTGATGGTCTATATGGAGACAATTTGATGTCTGATGAGACTCAAAGATACATTGCACTTGTTTCTTCGATTATCAAAAATTTTAATGACTATTTTTCCGCCTATAACAAATACGAGCAAAAGACCTACCAGGTTCAAGGCCAACAATCGACCTACTATATCTATAACGAGATCAATGAGCAGGAAAAACAAACGGCTCCAGCGCAATGGTTGGATCAAGCCCAGCAGTTTGGCTACTACCATCTCGCACGTAAAGAGATCTTCCCCCAAGATTATGCCGATGCATCCATGTTATTTAGCAACCCAAAACAGTGGTTCAGTGACCGTATAGACGAGGCGAAACAAGAGGTTAACCAGCTAATTGAAGAGTTAACCGGTATTGACGATGGCTTGGGCAAGATCAACAATCTAAACGAAATACGACAAGCGGCTGGTAGTGGAGACTACTCGCGCCTATTTGAACTACTCGGAGAGATATCATGAAGTCAATTTGGTTACTTACACTGGTGCTGCTAACAAGTGTCAGCTGGGCGATGGATGAGGAGGATATTCAATATCTCCCAGAGCTACGTTCTGCTGCTTGGTCTCCGGATCTGACCAAAGAAGACATCCGTAAAATGCGAACCGCGATATTTGGTATGACCTACTATGACAGAAGCCAAGCCAGGGAATTACTTCAACCTTATATAGGTGACGCTCGAAATGTGGAAGCGCGCTATATTTATGCGTTAGCATTGGCAGATAGAAACATTAACCAAGCAATAGAAAACTTGAAAGAGCTAAGTATCGAAGGCTACCCCTATGCGTTGGAAACATACGGCGAAGAACGAGTCTGCTCGCTTAAACAGTATCGCGATATCTGTGACGAGTTTGGTTTTAATGAAGTGAAAAAGCGCGCTTATCTTGCTTGGGCACGGAAAGATCCGTTAATTCCCAATATGTATTTTCGTGCGTTTCGAAGTTCTCCGAATGGTGGCTACATCGGTAACTATGATGATCAGTTTACCGTCGAAGGAGAAGCCATTTTGAAGGAAGGGATGGAGGCCGGCAGTTATTTTGCCGCATCTACACTCTATCAGAATTATATTGATCAGGGTCGAGATCTAAACGGTTTGCTCCAAACAACAAAGAACTTGATGTTAAAGGGAAATAGTTGGGGCGCTGCAAGTATACCTACCAGAGTATGTTATAAGGACAAACAGTTAGCGAATGACAACGGCTACCTTTGCCTATCTGATTCTGAAAACCAACAGCTATTAGACAATTATTCAAAGTACGGAAACTTAATTGCTTATAACGCTTTATTTTTTATAATCGAATATAAAGAAGGAGATGAACTATTTCCGTCTTTAGATGATTATATACGCTTTGGCGATAATGAAAATAAGCTCTCACCAGAATTAAAAGCCAAGTATGACCGGGCTATTAAGCTTAATAATGGCAGAGGCTGGGGACATCATGGCGTGATAGCGAGCATAGAAAACTGGGAAAAACTGTTCAACGATAAGAAAATCAAAGGCTTCTTTGAAAAAGTCGGCACTATGTTTAATTAAATCGTGACTCTTGTATGCCCAGCGAATGCTGGGCATTTTATTGAAGCCCTTATCTAAAACCTCGCCTTAGTAAACACACTAAACCTCATACTTGGATTTATCACCGATGTCATAATGCCTTGGCATGCGCCATTTATAGATACTGGTGACAAGCAACAGAAGCGAAGATATTACTGCCAATGCCTTTGCCGCAATGTCGAAATCAAGCATCAAACAGAGCCACAAAGCTGCAAAAATTAAAGGCTGTAGACGCAGCCCTGGCACCTTGAAGCAATAATGCTCTTTGAAACACAACCCGCCCAAAGTAATAAACGCCCCTCCCAAGCCTATATACGGGTAGCCCAGCACAAAACATAGTAAGCCGACCCAAGTGGCAAATTGCAGCAGTAACCGAAACGACTTCATGTAGATGTGTAGAGAAGAAGCACACATGACAGCACATAACATCACCCAGCTTTCTATCGGTAAGCCACTGTGCCAGGGAAGTAGCGCAATCACAGGACAGGCTAAAGTAAATCCTAATCGATAGATGATAACAGTGATGTGGTCATAGTGGTCCATCGGAGATTGAATATGTGGATCAGCCATTTTAAATCCTTGTCTAAGTAGCCCTAAAGCAACTTCTTGGTTATGGTTATCGGGACACACGCGATAAGGATAAGCGTTTTAATGGCGTCTGTCCCTTTAACTATCGATTCTATAGCTCTAATGTCGAACTGCAAATTTACGACGCTTTGACAACCCTTCATAAAGAGAGAAAATCGATTGGATTGGATGACTCTCTTAATAGTAAAGATCTAAAAACCAACAGCAAAATTCCTTCGCTGGAAGAGGCTTACAACGGCTATGACTACTGGGTCACACACGCTCATTCTGTTCTAACAAAACTCAATAGCCAGCGAATAGAATGGAAACCATTGGCGTTCTTTACCGCGAATAACCAAAACAACATTAAATACCGCCACTTTTTTGCGGCTGTGCATCGTTTAAATCAGACCGGAACATACATAAAAGAACAGTGCTTAAGTGAACAGCAACTCTTTCAAGGTTGGCAAAATGTCGAGTTTCTTCGCCAGCACCTTGAGAACCATCGTCCAAGCATCGACAAATTGCTCCTTGGCTTAGAGAAGCTCAATAGAGAGACGCCTATTCACAGTGAGCTCGGTTACTACAGTGCCTATATATTGAACCTCGTTTTACTCCAGGAAGTCGCGGTTCGTATTCGAGATTTCTCTGAACGATTTGGGCAAAACGAAAACTACAGCAATTACGTTAAGCGGCTATTTGTGTTTGCTGAAAAGGCCCAAGAACGTTGCGACGCTTTACTGGTCACCGCGCAAAGCCGCGCCAACAATCCTTACTTTGATTACCAGAGAACCTCCGTTACCTTTGCTGGTGACGTTCCAACACAAAAAGCCTCGGATCGGCGTGTGGTGCTCAATGAAGCACTATGGAAACCGAAAAACTTAGACAACCATATCTATGCCAATAACGGAGCGAACCAAAGGACGATTGTTGAGTGTGCGCTCTCTTCCAAGCCAGATAAGCTGCTATATATCCTTTCCGATAGTCCGGTACTGTCGCATGATGTAGCCGATAACAAAAAATGCACTTCCATTGTTAACCTAAATTTAGCAACGTCTGTCAGCCGACAAAAAGAGTCACTATCTAAAGCCTTTGAGCAGGCACTTGGTGGCTCTTCTGACGCTGTTCTTCGCTCTTTAAAATTTGAAAAATCGATTAACTGGGCGAATATTAGCGATGTTATTTTCCCTTGGAGTAGCAAAGAGTACCAAAATGAAACGTTTGGTATTAGTGCAATGACAGAAACCAGCGGAGGAGCGCAATTTGCTCGTTTTGCTTACAGTGCCAGTACCGCTATTGACCAAGACACCTTCCACAAAGGCACCTTAAAAGCCGAGTTTCAAAGCGATTTTTCTCTCGCCAGTGCAGAGCAAAAGATAAAACTCAGGCTGCCAGCCAGCGGCAGCATGGCATTGGACATCCCTTATCGTACCCGTGGTAACCAAAAACGACATACAGAAAACATTGGCTCTGCTGTGCTTGAATTTGAAGGTAAAGTCTATGGTGTGCTCGCAGCAAGCTTAAAAGTTGCCACGCAAATACACATCGGCAATATGGAAGAATCTTCGGGAGAGCAAGAAGTTCGCCCTCTCGGCATCAAAGGAACAGTACCAAGCAGAAGTGACTATACCAATTACAATGTGTCCGGCTTAGGGCAGGAAGGCAACCGAAACAGTCCACTTGCGGCAGGAGCTACTGCGCAAGCAAAAGCTTTTGCTGGTTTGGAAGCGGGGGGCACTCTGAGCTGTAAGCTAGATTGGGCAAAAGATCAAAAAAGCGCAACACAAAACCTGTTTAAAGTCAGTTCTGACTTTAAAGTCTCGGCGGGGATTGGGTATGATGGTGTATTCCAGTGCACGTTCAATAACGGCCGTTTTATCTTTATTACGGCGATGGCGGCCACGGCTGGGGTAGGATTCGGTGGGAAATTTGCCACTGAACTGAACCCGAAAGCCGCAGATGACTTCTTTGCTGCGCTGCTTGGCGTGATGAATAATAAAGGGTTTCAGCGATTTGAGTTTTTCGATGAGTCAGGCAAAGTCAACAGTTTTGCCGAATTCAATAAAGTGCTGACGGTCGCCGCTGCATTTGGCTTAACCATTGGCCAAGTGATGATGCTGCCATTTAACATCATTGATGATATGGAGAAGCAAGCCACCGACCAAGAAAGCGCCTACTTTGTGGCTAACTTTTTGCTTTCAGAACAGCACCAACAAGAAAATCAGCAGTGGATCACCAATATGCCAGCGGAAACATTGGCTAAGTTATTGTCGGTGTTGATTCATTATAATGATATTCCAAGTATTGGCTGGGGCGAAAGTTTTAATGAGAGCAGAAATATCGCTGCAACCAGAAATCAAAATCAGCGCAAAGCGATCAATCAAATACTCAATTGGCTAGGAGCAAACCGAGCCGATACAGGGCAAATCAAGCGCTTTGAAAATGCCCTGCAACGCATGGGCTTACCATACCCCACTGAACTTAATAAAGCAGAGCAATGGCAACGCTACGCCAAAAATGTCATCAGCTTAAGAGATTTTTTTACTCAAGCCTTTTCACAGCCTTATGAAAACCCAAATGATAGAATTAAAGCTAACTATATGGAAACACTAAGTAAAGATTATGCCAAATTCTGCGAGAATATGTTCTGGTTGACACAAGATAACCTTATCCTTGAAAAAACGTACCCAGCCCGAGCGCAAATGAAAGCGGAATATGCAGTGCTCCGAGAAAAAGATAGTGAACAACTAGAGAAATCTAAGTTGCTCGGCTATCAGCTAAGTAATTGGTTACCTGAGAGATAAACCATGAAAAAAACGTTATTTATTTTCCTGCTCTTGTGCAGCGGTAAGCTGTGGGCTATTTCGCCTATTGAACAAGGGATCCGACTGTTTAACCAAAAACAGTACCCACAAGCCGAGCAGATTTTTCAACAACAATCAGACCAAGGCAGTGCTTACGCGACTTACTGGCTAGGTGTTACACAGTATAAAAACCGCCAGCAGTTTGAAGCGGGGCAGACCTTTTTAAAAGCCGCCAATATGGGCGACCCTTGGGCTATGGACGTATTGGCGGGAAATGGCAATAGCCCTTGTAAGTATCTTGGATGGCCATGTGATGAAGCTTGGACAGATAAAGCCATTCCCCAATGGGAAAAACAAGCATCCCAAGGGAATGGAAAAGCAATGTACCAACTAATTCTACGAGGTAAACCTTGGTGGGAAATAGTCCCCATCTATAAATATAAGAAATATAGGGAAATATACTCCAAAGCTATACCTAATGGTGGGTATAGGTTTTTAAATTCTAGCGTGGTTTGGGAATCGACTGAAGAAAAAATAAAGTACCTAAAACTCGCAGCCAACCAGGGCCACGCCCCCGCGATGCTGTCCTTGTACTACTTTTTTTTGAAGCCTGAGACTTTGGATGAAGCGCTAAAGTGGAACATCAAAGCAATCAAACTGGGCTACCCTGATGCTGCAACCAGTCTCTACCATGCCTATTCTCAAGGGAAAAAGGATAGTTTAGGGCAGACGTTCATTCACCCAGACGTTAAGAAAGCCTATTACTATAATCGCTTATCTGGTGCTTTGGGTGGCGAAGAGACACCGGCAGACCTCATTACAGAAGAGCATATACTTGACGAATATGGATACCCGTTAGCAGATGAAGAAGGTCGCCCTGTGTTTAAAACACTCATCACTAAAGAAGAACAAGCTGAATTAGACAAGCAAGTGGCAGAGTTTGTCAAAGACATTACGCCAAACATGTTCTTAGATGAAACGTCTCTAGAGCTTTTCTAGTTACCGTAAAAGCCACTAAGTGAAGCTAACTCCTACCACTTAACGTGTTTGGAGCGAAAACAGGGTAGCGAGTTTTACTTATACGAACGGTCCTTGATTTGGGCCGCTTTGTGATTGTAACGACCCGTAGAAGATCAAATCCACAACTGGCTGATCGGCATATCTGACTGATAGTGATGGGCAATCTGTGCTTGTAGCAACTCCGCTGTTGCAACGGCATCGGTAAGGGCATGATGGGGTGTGTATTGAGGCAAGCCATAGCGGGTTCGACTCGCTCCGAGCCTGACTGACGCTGGTTTGCGACCCTTGAGTTTGTTGACTATCCCACCAGTAAGCTTTTTCTGTAGGAGAGTTTCAATCTGCATGGTATCTACCGCGGGAAATTCTATTCCTTCGTTAATTCGAGCCATCAGTGCTTTATCGAAAAACTCACGTTCAATACGTTGGTAGTGAACCACCACTATTTTCCCTTCCATCTGTGCCAAGATCTGGTCATAGACGACAGATAGATCAGGTGCATCAAGAACGTCAGAGTGGGTGATTCCATGGATGACGACCGATTCTTGCGCTAACTGCTTACGAGGTTTAACCGTCCAATGCTTCGCTTGATTTATAAAAATGCGATTCAAGTTAAAGGGAACGGTTCCGATGGTAATAATGTCATCTTGGTCGGAGTTTAAGCCTGTGGTTTCAAAGTCCATCGCCAGAAATGTAATTTCTTCCAATGGTGTATTGGGTAATGGAACCCCAGCCGTATAGTACTGTTGTAAAGCAGCGGTTGTTGTCGTGCGCAATTTTTGAGCAAACTTTGCCGGCCAGTCGATCGAAGGGGGAGATATGATTCTGTTAAGCATCGTTACCTCACTTAAAGTTATTACTGGCTTGATAACGGAACTTAAGGAAGTTCTGAGCATTGCTTAGAATTTGGAATGCGTCCTTGAGGTTACGGCGCTCAAAATCCGATAAGTTTTCTGGTTCAATGTTGTTGTCTGGCTCGATTTCATTTTCGACGTCCAGCGCTTGGTGGCGAATACGAACGATGGAGATAAACTCAAGTGCATCACGGAGGTCTCTCGCTTTGCCTTTAGGTAAAATACCCGCCTCATGGATGTCATCCAGACGTTCAAACGAATTCTTTGACCGCGAGCCGACGGCGAGGGCATGGACGCGAATAAGATCCGCTAACGGCGCGGTGCCACGTCGTTTAAGGTTGATTGAATTTTTGTGTTGACCATCTTTTTCCATCACAAAACTCTTAAAGAAGCCCAGCGGAGGAGTTCGATTCATTGCATTGCGGGCTAAACAGGCAAGGAAACGATTGTTTCTACGTGCTCTACGTACAATAAAACCGCTGAGCTGTTCCGCCCATTTTAGACGCCCATATACACCATCAAGGTCAAAGAAAATCGAAGCGTTGAGTAACGCTTTAGGGTTGGGGTCATCTATCCAATCCGCAAAGCACTCTTCCCATTCGGTTCGAGTCATACGCCAGTCTGGATTCGTTGCCATGATATCGCCAGTACAGTAACTGTAGCCACATTTATCCAATCCTTCACATACACGGTTTGCCAGTTGCGCAAAGTAGTCGTCATGTTTCTCTTTGACGAAGGTGTTATCGAGGATGATAGCGTTATCTTGGTCAGTGACGAGCAGTTGCTCATCGCGCCCCATTGAGCCTAGAGCCACAAAGCAATAGGGTATCGGTGGTTCACCTAATTCTTGCTCTGCAAGTTCGATAATACGCTGTTTAAAGCTACGTCCAATTACGGACATCGCACTGCCAACCATGTGAGAGTTTGCGTCTTCATTGACGAGGCGAACAAAGCTGTCTTTCACTTGCTCAGATAATACCGAGAGTTCATCAATCGATTGTTGCTGGAATATACTGCTGACCAACAGAAGTGAATTTTGCGATTCGTAACGAACAATATCCGTTGCTTCGATGACGCCAATGGGCTGCTTGTCCTTGAGGACAGGAAGATGATGAACGTTGTATCGCAACATCGTCAGCATCGCTTCGTAGACATAGGCGTTGTGATCAAGTGAGATGACTTCAGTCGTCATTACGCTAGCAACGTCGTCGTTGGGGTTGAGCCCTTGAGCTAACACGCGGGTACATAAGTCTCTATCAGTAATGATTCCAACTAAAGGGCTGTTGTCGTCATCATCATCCTCAGCTACTTCGGGATCAATAATTAGCAGCGAAGAGACATTGTCTTCTGCCATTTTTATCGCTGCATTCTGGATTGATTCCGTCTTGTGAATCGTTGGTGCGATGCTGTTTAGCAAGTTTCTTACCTTTGATGTAGTAAGATCGTTTTGCTCTTTACTGTTTGAGACGGTCTGCCTCAGGCGTGCGTTATCTTCTACTTCGACAAAGTCTGCAAAGGCTTCGTGCTGCTCATACAAGTGTTGAAAGACCGCTTCTGGAATACAGTAGAGTAGGGTGTCTTTGATGGCTTTCGCTGGGAAGCGAACCTTATTGTTGGTCAGTAGTCCCATCTGACCGAATACTGCGCCTTCATCAATTCGGTTGTAGAGCTCACCTTTGCGTCGATATATTTCAACCACCCCACTGCGTACCATGTAAAGATCATGGATTTCATCACCAAAGTGAATGATGGGGGTATCCTCTCGATAGTAAGAGATTTCGATATGCTGAGTGACGTAGCTGAGGACTTCATCTTCGAGCTCATCAAATGGAGGGTATTGAGAAAGGAAGTTCTTAATTTCCAGTAGTTCTGCTTCCATGAATACGTCCAATCTTTGAGAGTGATGAGTTAATGGTACATGATCTTCAAGCGAACTTCATGGAGTGAGGCCAACACATTAAAGAAAAAAGGCTAAGATTGAATAACTTAGCCTTAGAGTGTGAAGTGGGCAGGGACTACGCCCGTTTAGCTTAATCCAATAATGTGACCATTTTCATCAAGGTCGAGATTCATGAATGCTGGTTTTTCTGGAAGGCCTGGCATCGTCATTACGTTGCCACATAAGGCATAAATAAAGCCCGCACCTGCGCACAGTTTCAGTTCCCTTACGATGACATCAAAATTATCGGGGGCGCCTTTAACACTTGAATCCGTCGAGATCGAAAGTGGTGTTTTTGCCAAACAAACGGCAAGGTCATCGAATCCGTGTGCTTTGAGCTGAGCCAACTGCTGCTTGGCGACGTCACTCAGTATTAGCCTCGTTGCACCATAGCCAGCTTCGGCGACGGCCATAAGTTTCTCTTCAGTGGTTTGTTCAAAACGGTATAAAGGAGAGAAGTGGGATGGCTTCTCGCACTGGTGGATCACTTTGTGGGCTAACTCTAGTGTGCCCGCTCCACCTTTGCTAAAACCTTCGCTGACGGCAACTTGTACGTCATTTGGCAAGGCTTCCACCATGGCTTTTAGCGTTAGCAATTCGGAGTCACTATCCTGAGGAAAGCGATTAATGGCAACCACGGCCGGAATACCGTATTTATTGACATTATTAATATGCCATTTCAAGTTTTCGAAACCAGCAAGGAGCGCGTCTTGATCGTCACTGTAAAGGCTCTGCGGAATCGCTTGGCCTGGTTTTAGATCATACTGACCTGAGTTAGCTTTAAGGCCGCGAAGCGTCGTGACGATAACTGCGCAATCAGGAGATTTGTTGGCAACCTGCGCTTTAATGTTACAGGCTTTTTCAAAGCCCATATCCGAGCCAAAACCACCTTCAGTGACCGTAAATTGTGCCAGCTTTGTAGCGATATTATCCGCAATGATTGACGAGTTACCGTGGGCGATGTTAGCAAATGGCCCTGCATGAATGAGAGTTGGAACCCCCTCTAGAGTTTGCATCAAGGTGGGTTCGATGGTTTCTTTCATGCTCACTGCCATTGCGCCCGCTACTTGTAGATCTTCTGTCGTCACCGGTTGACCAGACAAGTCATAGGCGACGACGATTCGACCAATACGTGAACGAAGATCTTTTAAATCACTGGCTAAGGCGAGAATGGCCATTAACTCTGAGGCTGCTGAAATATCAAATCCATCGCAGCGCTCAAATCCATTAATGTTTTTCCCAGCTTCATTTTGACCCACAGTTACCATGCGTAACGCTCGGTCGTTGTGATCCATGACCCTTTTCCAAACCACATTTTGAGGATCGATTTTTAATGCTTTCAAACCACTGCGTTGTTCGAAATCTTCGTATCCCAGTCTTTGCTCATGATAAATGCGAGCATCGATGGCAGCAGCGGCTAAGTTATGCGCCGCCGTGACCGCGTGAATATCTCCTGTGAGGTGGAGATTCAACTCTTCCATGGGAGCTACTTGCGAATAGCCGCCTCCCGCAGCCCCGCCCTTGACGCCAAAAACAGGCCCCATAGAAGGCTGCCTGATACACGCCATTGCTGAATGATTAAGTTGAGCCAAGCCTTGAGCAAGTCCAATGGTCGTGACAGTCTTACCTTCGCCAAGTGGCGTTGGGGTGATAGCGGTGACGACAATCAGCTTACCCGTCTTCTTAGATACAAGGCGTTTTAGGCTAGATAAACTGACTTTTGCCTTATGTTCACCTTGGCTTTGGTACTCATCGGCTTTCAGTCCAGCTCGCTGTGCAACTTTGCTTATAGGAAGTAACGGAGTAGTGCGGCAGATTTCGATGTCAGGTAGCATAAAATCCTCTATGTGGACCTAGTTTAAGTCGGGATGTGGCTACTTGTTACAAGGTTTCGATAAATATAACGTAGAAAGCAGCATTTTTAGATTTTGCATATTTTAACTGATATTGAGTGATGAATAAATGTGTGCCACCGTGCTAACTAAAAAAAGGCCTGTCTTCTGACAGGCCAGTCCCACAAAAAGTGACGAGCAACATGGGTAAAGGACGGCGGTGCACAAACGCCATCAAGTGGTAAATTAAGTTGGCGCAATTTGCACTAAGCGGCTTATATTCGTAGTGCCTACCTTTTCGAGTAATTTGACGTTATCGCTCAGTGCCCAACTCGTTACATGACTTTGGCAGCAGGACATTTGAGAAGTTGAGGGTAGTCAAGCCTGACGACATCAACACCGGCACACAACATCTCTTCAATCTGGTTTTGATCCGGCATCTCGGGTCCGAGCGTTGCAATGATTTTAGTCTTTTTCATCTTCCTTCCCTCTTAAAATCGCCCGAGGAGCGTTTCGCGACGATAGCGTACTTGGTATGCAAAATGAGCAAGTGATCGTCTGTTTTGAGGATGATGGGAGATAAGTGAACAAAACGCAAAATGGCGAATTTGAGCTAAAAGTGACTCAACTAATACATTTGGCTGGGATAAAAATGTCACTCTAGCCAGTGAAATTCGTTTCATTAGTGATTGAATGTTCCTAGGTCAGACGCGGAAATGCGTCATCGGTGACTCACAGAGCGACAGCGAAAATGATGGCTTTGTGAAGGAAATTAGACATTCAGCGCATAAATCGAGAGGGATAACATGAAGGGCTGGCGGTTTTGTTCAATAGAAATGGCGACATTGGTCATCGGTCTGATCGGATTTAGTTCGATCGTGCTCGCGGGTAAGGAACAGTTTTCGATTTTAACGACCTTCTCAAGTGAGCCAGTGAACGAGTTAATTGCGAAATACAAACAACAGAATCCAGACGCGGATATTGAGCTTATTCATCGCCGTAGCCAGTCTGCAATGCAGTTGCTTAACAGGAGCTATATACAAGGTGTTGATGTTGTTTTGAGCTCATCACCATTCCTGTTCGAGGCGCTCGATAAAAGGGATCAACTTGCATCGCTAGCGCTGGAGCAAAACCCTCCACAGTGGCTAGAGCCATTTTTATTTCCGATTAAAAACAAAGTGCTGAGTATTGGGTACTCTGGAGCGGGAATTGTATGGAACCGAGAGTATCTAGCGGCGAATAAATTGCCAATCCCCACTCGATTTTCAGATCTCTCGTCCTTTGCTTATTTTGGGCATATCACCATGAGTACACCGAGTCGCTCAGCCACCACACAGTTGATGCTGGAGAGCATACTTGCCCGCCATGGTTGGCAGCAAGGCTGGGCGACAATACTAAACATAGGCGCCAATTTAGGGACTATTTCATCACGCAGTTTTGGCGTAAGTGACTATGTCTCGAAAGGGCAGTTTGGTATTGGACCGACCATAGACAGCAATGCTATATCGCAACAGAGGCAGTTCGCCTATGTAGGATTCACCTATGACCCTGACTTTACGTTGATGCCTACTTATATCGGGATTGCCAAAAACGCGACGAAGACCACTGAAGCGATTCGATTTGTTGAACTGGCATTGTCAGATGATGTACAGCAGCGAATCCTTCAATCGAGTTTAACCAAACGATCCATCTACGACCCTGCTCTCTATCTTGGCACTAACCCTCCGCTCGACTTCAAGAAGGTGATGAAGCGCGAGAAGTTGCTCAATATTCTTTTTGATGAAGCAATCACCAAACGCTTACCAGAATTACAAGATATCTGGTTAGGTCTATCTCAATATGTGCAAATCCATAGTAATGATGCCGCAAGGCTTGAGGTTGCTCATCAGCTACTAAACCAGCTTTTTACCATTCCAGTCACGGAGCAAGAAGTGAATGAGTTAGCCACCCTCATCAGTTCGCAACGTGATGCCTCTACCTTAGAAGATGGCGAAGAACAAGCCTTGCTGGTGGAGTTTAGCTATCGTTTCGCCACTTTATATGAGGAGGGGCTGGAGCGAGTTGAAGAGATGTTTCACGAGTTGCAAGTAGAGATCGCCAATGAAAATATGTAAAACGATCGGTTCTAGATTGGTGGTGGCGTTTACCTTTACGACTTTGCTGCTTACCTTCGTCTGTGTATTAGCATGGGTAACTTGGTATCGGCTCGACCAGCAGGTGAGTCGTCTACTCGACACCAGTGTTCCTAAGTACAACACGAGTTACTTGTTGGAGAGTCGCAGTAGCGAAATTCGTTCCCGAGTTCAACTGCTTTCTACATCAACCAACAAGATTGAATTAAACCGCCAGAGAAATGAACTCGAACAGTTACTTAACTCTATTCAGCTGAAGTTGTCCGATTTTCAACCACTCAAACTTGAGAACAATGACAGTGACCAACTGTTGAGTTTATATGCGCAGTTAGAGCAGACATTAGAACAATACACTCGTTTTGTGTTCGATCGAGTTCAGCAAAGGCGTAAAGTCGCCAAGCTAGCGGAGCAAATCAACTGGTTACATCAAGATATCCATGCTGAGTTGGTGTCATTTCGGCAAGAGTTTTACTGGCAGTTGACTCGAGGAGGTAGTTCAGAAAAGCATAAAGCCACTCTCGAACAACTACGGGTGATACAAAGTGTGTTGGATCTTGAATCGAATATCTTCGTGCTAACCACAGAGTCGTTGCAGGCGCAAAACTTAGAACAGATTAAAAATGCCTCAACCGTTATTCAATTCAACATCGCGGAGTTAATCGCCACGAGTGAACCCTTGTTAACTCTGCCTTCCAGCATTTCCTATCAGCAATTGTTGCAAGAGTTGCAGGTGCTGTATGTAAGTGATGATGTGTTTTCGTTGTTGCTGTCGGAAGGGGTGATACTAAACGCACGTATCATCGAAATTAAAAGCGATATCGAAAAGTTGCTCGGTGCGATTCATCAGCAGATTGGTCAGATTATTAAATATGCCGACGCCAGCTTTATTGATGTGAAAGCGCGAACGGCTAACTTGGTCTCCGATGGAAACATTGTGTTATTGGTGTGCTTTGGCATCTCTATCCTTTTGTCTTTGTTTGTCACCTACTACTTTATAAATCGCCGTGTGGTCGCCCGTTTGAACGCACTGAGCTCAAGTATTGATGCGATCATCAAAGGCGATTTTAGTCATCGGATTGTGGTTGACGGTGCCGATGAAATCGGCCAACTAAGTCAAAAGCTGATTGACTACGGGGCAAGTGTCGAAGAGTTACAAAGAACGAATGCGGTTGGTTTGATCAATAATACATCTGCCAGTCTATTGACGTGTGATCTCGCAGGGTATGTTGAATCTGCAAATTTTAGCGCCCAAAAACTACTGGCGATGCAAGGGACGGTCGAGCACAAGCTACTGTGGCAGTCGTTTCGTAATCAAAACCGCAAGCAATTAGCAAAAGTATTTGTCACGGGTCAGGCACTTTTTACCACTGGAAATGATGCGCTTACCTTGCCATTAGATGGCGAGAGAGAGTGTTATCTTCATTTCGATTTTCACCTTTTCTCTCATGGTCAATTACATAAAGTCATTGTGACAATCACGGATGTGACACAACAAGAGTTAACGGCGATAGAACTTCAGAAGATGGTCAATGACAGAACGGCAGATTTGGTCGAGAAAAACCGCCTTTTGTCTGAAGAGATTGTTGAGCGAGAAAAGGCGGAACTCACTTTAAAACAAGCCCAAGATGAGTTGATCCAAGCGGCGAAAATGGCGGTTGTCGGTCAGACGATGACATGTTTAGCTCACGAGCTAAACCAGCCACTGAATGCAATATCGACCTACCTCTATAGCGCCAAACTTTCAACTGATTCCGGTAATTTAACCTCGACTAGTCGTTCCATTGAGCAAGTGGCTCAGTTGTCAGCAAGAATGAGTGAAATTATAAAAAGCCTGCGAACCTTTGCCAAAAAGTCGGACACTGATCAAGTCACGAACAATTTACTGCTTACTGATATCGTCATGCAAGCCATCTCAATGGTTGGCCCTAAAGCCAAGCGGCAAGCAACGAACATATGCAATTTGATCACCGAACCACTGTATGTCTATGGCAATGCATTAGCCCTTGAGCAGGTCATGGTCAACATACTGGTCAATGGTTGTGACGCCATTGCTGAGTCAAATCGGCATGGCCAAGAAATTCGAATTGAAAAGCTATTCTCGAATACATCTCACCATGTGATAGCGATATCCGATAGTGGTTGTGGCTTTAAGCCTTTCATTATAGACAAGCTATTCACACCGTTTACCACCACCAAAGAGGTGGGCTTAGGCTTGGGGCTCAGTATTAGTCGATCTTTGGTTGAGAAATATTCAGGGCGGATCTATTTGGCATCCCGTTTAGACAAAGGGGCCTTGGTTGTTTTGGAGTTATCACATGCAAGAGTTTAACTATTCTTTACTGTTGGTCGATGATGATCAGGATGTACTCGACGCTTACCAGCACTTGATGAGCATTGCAGGCATTGCAGCAAAAACCGTCGCAGACCCTACTCAAGCGATGGGTTATTTATCACCTGATTGGTTGGGCGTTGTGTTACTCGATATGTATATGCCACAGATGCATGGGCTCGAGTTGTTAAGCCAGATTAAGCAGTTTGATAAGTGGCTACCCGTTATTGTTGTCACTGGACATGGTGATATCCCAATGGCTGTCGAAGCGGTTAAAGAAGGGGCGTGTGAGTTTGTTGAAAAGCCGATCGACCCTGCCAAACTCGTCGAAACGGTACGTCAGCATCTCAAGCAACGAAAAGTCTATATCGACCAAAAGAGAGAGATGGAATCGACCATCAAACGATCTTTGTTGGGCAAGTCTGCGCAGTTGAATCATATCCGCTACAGTGTCTCTCAGTTTTCTAGGTTACGTAATCATGTGGTGGTCTATGGCGAGATGGGTGTCGGCAGACACTTAGTCGCGAACCTGATACATGATATGTCGCAATCGGGTGGTGAACTCGAATTGTTATCGGCAAACGATGCTATGGTCTGTGAGGAATTGAGTGCCAAGCTTTATTCGTTTGTTTCTGGAACCTTAATCGTTGATAGTCCTGAACGATTTTCAGAGCAGTGCCAACGCGTGTTTGCACAACATATGATTGATAAAGAGAGAAAGGGTCAGCACGGACGTGTCATCGCGATATTTGAGCAAAACCCTCAACAACTTGTCGTGGCGAATAAACTAGTGGCAGAGCTTTATTACGTTCTCAATCAAGTGGAGATTGAAGTCCCACCACTAAGAAAGCGCCCGGATGACATCGAAGTGTTGTTCCACCATTACCTTAAGTCCAGTTGCCGGAAATTGGCAAAACACTTACCCGAAGTAGAAGCAAAATATATGGATCTACTGCTAGCACATGAATGGCCGGGAAACGTTAGAGAGCTGCGAAATGTGGCTGAGCTCTACTCGGTTGGAATAATTAAACTGGCTGGCAAGGATAGTCACAATACTTCTGCCGAAGCCCAATTGCCTTTGGACGAATTGGTTGATGATTTTGAAAAACGAGTTATCGAAGATGCGTTGTTTCTGCACTCGGGTCGAATCAGTGAGTCAGCTGCGTATCTGCAAGTCCCGCGCAAAAAGCTTTACCTGAGAATGAAAAAACACAATATCGATAAGGACGCGTATAAGAGTCGATAAAAAAACGCCTCACGATTTGTGAGGCGTTTATCTCGTTTAGTACCAGTCATCTTCAGGAAAAAGCTTCCCTTCTGGAGCGTATGGATCGTCATCAAACGGATGTTCTGCCTTGTTTCTCAGGCTGTCCAATTGATGCTCTAGCATTTTGACGGTGTCGTAGTCTCCTTCGGAACAGGCGACATAAATCTGTTGCTCCAAGGCTCTGATGCTATCGTTAATACCCATAGTTACCTCCGTATGCGTTGTCTGCGCAGTTGAACGGTTCTACCTATTCTCAAATCTATTGTAGTCAAGAAGACCAAATTCGATAGGCTGATTTTCCTTATACCAAGCATGAACCCGGTCGCTAAAAGGCCAAAACTGGGTCGAGCTGCGTCGAATTGCGAACGTATCCAACAACTTAACATACTCCTCTTCGGTGCGGATATTTTTCAACATTTGCACCAGTTGAGGGATTTGTTCTTCTTTAAGGGATAGATACGCAGCGGGATAGCTACCGATCACTCCACGCACCAAAGTTAAGTCATCATTTGCTGGATCACGATTACTCTCTTCATCAAACAGACTGGAAATATTCGTATGCGCATTGTTATGGAGCAGAGTGAAGAGTTGTTCTTCTCCGTGATTGGATTCAATCATCATCATTACAATTTGCGGTATAACGAGTAACCCTGCTCCTTTGATATCATTGATGCTTTTCAGTAGTGCTTCATTCTTAGCGCTAAAACCGGTTTGCTCTATATCGTAACGATTACTGAGCACAGGGGAGAGCTGAGTGCGAAGAATGTCATAAAGCTCTGCTTTGGGATCATCCGTGTGGTATGGAACCTGAGTTGGTTGATCGAACGGTTTAACATTACGCTGTAAGAAGTCACTAAGTTGGGTGCTTTGGTCTTGGTACCAGCTTGAGTGTTCTTGGTGACGCATCGCTTTTGGCAAGAGTGCGATAAAGTTACTTTCCCCTTCAAGGCGCAAGAAATCCATAAACATACGTGTCATCAATTGGTGGCCAAAGTTGCCATATACGTCAAACCCAGCGACCAACAGATAGTGAATACGTTCGAGCAGGGAATAATCCAGTATCCATGCTGTTTTTGGTGGTTCACCAACCATACCTTGAACCACGGATGCGCTATCAAAATGGCGGAATACTGTGAGTGCTGCATTAGGGTTAGTGCCGTTCCCCGTCCAGATAATGTCGGTAGTTAGGTATTTACCGCCTTCAAACCATTGGTTGATAAACTCAGATTTAGCCTCAAGGTAACGCGCTTGCTGACGTGAATAGGAGACCCAGTTGGTCACGGGCAAAGTATTACTTTCTAACTCTCCGGGCAGTTTTAAGTTGTCTGCTTGAGAGCGGTAAAATTCATTCACTTCCGGCAGATCGGCTTTGTCTGGGTCAAGGAAGAACACCCAAAATCTGTCATTGATAACGTTGAGCGCGAGTTGTCCACGACACACCGGCCCTTTAATAAAGGCATTGATGGTGTTTTGGGAATTATCGAGCATAAATTTAAAACGTGCTTTCACTGGCAGATCGATAAATGCGCTCATCGGGTTCGCAGCAACTTCTACATCGTAACTTGGTAGTTGAGTAACCTTGTAGTTGGCGTCGATGAACCACTCTTTCCAATCTCTCATCCGTTGTTCGTTCAAGGCGAATGGCATGTGGGTTTTATCAACGATGGTGCCTTGCTCAGGAATTAGGCGGTAATACACTCGTTGAACGCCAGGATCATCGTAAGGACGACGCGTAGCAATTCGTTGGACGGGCTGGCCCGGTGGTGTCGATGAGCGAACCAAGGTGAAGAAACGTGGTGTTTCTTCATTGAGGTCAGAAAAATAGAGATGCGACAAAAACAGGTGCTCATAGATGTAACGAGCAGTCAGTTGCACCTTACGTGGGCTCTTGTTGAGCAATGTCTCGTATTCATTCACTAATTGAGCTTGCTGGTCAGTCAGTGGTATCGATTTGTTCATGATCGCGCCATTTTGCAGCCAACTGGTTAACGTCGCGTACTCATGTGAACTGAGGTTTGGCATCCCATAAGGCATGCCCCAAGTCGGATAGTCTGTTAGGTACTGATCGTATTCTTCAATGGTAGGGCAGACCTGACTGCGGTCGATTGCAAAGTCGAAACCCTCCAGTTGTTTCTGATCTGGCAGGGGATGTGCCTCTTTTTGAGCGAGCATGCGCGCAATTAAGCCCGCTTCTAGGTTTGCGGTCGGGTTTTGCACACGCTCATTAAGCACAGGATGAAAACCAAACTCTCGCCACTGTTGTGTCGTTTGCGCATCTTCGAAAAGACGATGAGGCGTTGCGGCGGTAAGGCGAGTGCCTTGATAAATTAGTTCTTTACTTGAGCCCCTGTCGATACCATCAACTGAAGAGAGTTTCAGTTGGCAGGGTGCGTCATAACAGGCATGACAAACCACGCAGCGGTTATCAATGATCGGTTTGACTTCAGATAAGAAGAAATCACTTTCTACACTGTTTAAATCGCTGCGACGCTCTTGAACACTCGCCTGTCCAAATAGGTGGTCATAATTAAGTCCGGCGTATGTCGCACAGCCCGCGAAACTTAAAACAACAGCAAACATGAAAAATGTACGTAAATTCATCTGGATAATTGTACTGGTTCAATATTGGCTTAATTGCAGCAGAAGCCCATCAACTTAGCAAATAAAACATGGTTCAACATCGTCAATTAATTGAAACAATATCGATGTTAGCAGGTAACAGAGGAGACTTTGAGTTAAATAACGGTTACGTAGGCAACAGAGAAGGGGACATTTAACCGGGTAAATTGATAGAACCATCGCCACTGATTATCTTGTAGTTTGTCCCCAGGACCTTTCACTTCGACCCATTCGAAATGACCGTCTTTAAACAAAATTAGGTCGGGCATGCCGCTTCGGTATATTTTGAGGTCGGAGAGGAGAACGTTAAACAGTCCGACAACCATCTCATTGGGCATTGACTCGATGCATTTATTTAACAAGGGCAAATCAAAGCTATGCCAATAGACAAAAGGGTTACTCACCCCGTGTTTAAGCTGATAGCACTCTCTTAGATGGCTAAGACCAAACTGTGCTATTTGCTCCAATACCGCTTCGATTTGTGAATGTCGTTTGGTGACGAAATCTGCGTGATAGAGGTCTAGCGGTCGATCTTGGTATGGATTGATAAACGCCCCCTCAATAGGCGCGAAGATGACTTCCCAAAAAGCGAGACCAAACAAACCCGTTAAGACGGCATTCTCTGCATAGAAGACGTGATAGCCAAGCTGCTCGAAATGCGATTTGACGGCGAGTTCTACACCTTGTGTGCTGAGATCAAGCTGTAAGTGATGTTCAATCACTTGTGGCTTTTGGGGACGCGTAACTCGCTCGCCTCGTTTACGTTTGATGCGCTGCGCTAACTTGTGCCCGATCTCTAACTCACAGATGTCATAAGGGCTAGACAATATTTCTGTGACAACGTCACTCATTGCCTGCGTTTGATCGAGCTTGTCATAGATTCTCGCTTGCCGCTCTCTCGAAGGAGGAAGTCCAGACCGTTTAAACCAGAAAATTGCGTCGGTGAGTTGCCCTATGCGTTCACAATCGCGCGCCAAATCGTTGATCAGATGCTGACGTTTACGTTCGATGTATGAGTGCGCAATAGGGTCTGGAATCTGTTGCAGCAGCTTAGTTAGATGCTCTAAATCTCTATTGTTGGATTCAGAATAGCATTGGTGAAGCCGGGAAAGTGCGAGCAACTGATCAAGCTGGTGGCGATCAGAAAAGAAGCGACGCGTTTTACTGAGCGAATAGTTTTCAAATCGATGTAGGCCGAGGTCATCAAGGACAAACTGGCTTAAGTCTTGGCGGGTATTTGCAAAGAACAGCGCCAGTAGCAGATCAATAACCGCAGGTTGTAAAAGTTTGATGACCGTAAAAGGAAGTTGTTCGAAACGAGTAAAATCATCGCTACTGAGTTCATTGAGCATTTGTTCTTTGCGCAGGGTTCGGCTAGAGACACTAAATAGCGCAACTATCTCAGCTTTGGTCAATAACTGGCGAGCGAGTTCAGCTTCATCGAGTTTGGGGTTAAGGGTAATAAATCCGTGTTGGTGAAGTGCGTCTAGCGCGGCGGGAATACTGTTTATTTCTAGATATTGAAGTTTATCTGAGCGGAACCATTCACCTTTGCGTGACAACAGCCTGACCAGTAGGCACTGAGCATCCTTTTCAAGTTGTTCGAAAGCGGTAATCCAAGCGTGTTCGGTCTTAGAGAGCAGATCTGGATACCACTCTATGGCATGGAGCGTCAGTTTTCTGAAGTTACTAAGATAATAATCGGGTTCGAGTTCAACAATCTCAGACATGATCAATACATACAAAAAAGGCTTAACCCTAAGGTTAAGCCTTTCTATCAGCAATTCAATCTATTAAGCGTGTTTTAGCTCAGCGATCTTCGCTTCTGAGAGTGGCTTAGTGATGAATGAAAGCACAATACAAACGGCCATCATTGCTGCTGAGATAGTGTAAGCTAGCGTGTAGCCTGTGCCGTTAG
The DNA here is from genome assembly GCF_050113655.1 of Vibrio sp. TRT 29B02. NCBI lineage: Bacteria > Pseudomonadati > Pseudomonadota > Gammaproteobacteria > Vibrionales > Vibrionaceae > Vibrio > Vibrio sp. TRT 29B02. Next base: position 33,579 of record NZ_JBNJOJ010000030.1, on the reverse strand, counting down.
TCATTGAGAAACCAACGACTGCTGCACCGATTGCACCACCAATACCCCATGCTGTGTAAAGTACGCCATAGTTAGTGCCGTAGTTTTTCAGACCGTAGAACTCAGCGGTAAGCGTAGGGAATACCGCTAGCAGCGTACCGTAGCCAATTGCCGCGATTGCCGTACCAATGATCAGTGTAAACTCTGTTTTGAACGTTGCGAACAGAACCATATTGATGCCTTGTAGTACGAAAGCAAGAAGCAGAGTACGTACGCCACCAATTTTGTCAGCCAGCATACCAGCAGCAACACGACCGCCAGAGTTAAATATCGCTAGGATAGAGGCAAGGTATACCGCATTTGGTAGGTTAGCCTGAACACTAGCAATCGTTGTAATGTTACCGATGATCATTAGGCCTACTGACGCAGCAAATGCATACATGATCCACAGTGAGTAAAACTGTGGTGTTTTCAGCATTGCTTTCCAAGTTAGGTCATCAGATTTCTTAACGGCTTTAGGTGCTTGACCTTGTTTTACTTTTGGTTCTGTTGGTGTGTAGCCCGCAGGTGGGTTGTTGATTGTTGCTGCAAGAGGTACTGCGATAGCAAGAATACCAACGCCCAAAACCATAAAGCTGGTTTGGATGCCCATGCTGTTAATGAGTGCAGAGGTTACTGGAGCAAGGTAAATTGCCGCTAGACCAAAACCTGCTGCAATGATGCCGTTAACCATACCTTTCTTCGACGCGTGGAACCACTTCATCGCAGAAGGAGACAGACAAGCATAACCAAAGCCGATACCAGCGCCAGTGATAACACCGAAAGTGATGTTTAGCATCAGTGGTGAGTCGACAAAGCCAGACGCGATCATACCTAGGCCTGTTAGCACAGTACCAAGGATTAGAATAAGACGTGGACCCATACGGTCTTGCAAGATGCCAGCAACAAGAAGACAGATAGAGAAAGTGATGGTTGCTGTCGCGTATGGTGCTGATGCTTCAGCCGCGGTCCAACCAGATTCAGTGACTAGTGCTTTGTTGAATACACTCCAAGCATACAGGATGCCAAGACAAAGGTTGATACAGAATCCCGCTAGCAGGATGCGCATAGCTTTATCAATCTTGCTCATTTTTCTTCTCAGTTGTCCTCACAATGAGGATCGGTTAACAGACGATTTGTTCAAATTAAGTTTGCGTTTATCAACACAAGGCATAATGGGCGCGAATTATAACCGAATGAAGTGTGATTGGAATCTCTTTTTCAACTTAATTTGAATATTTTTCAAAAGTGTTGAATTTTTGTTTCTGACGTGTGTGAATACTGAGTTAAATCGATGAGGCGTGGCTTGGATGGTTTGTTGAGTTATGGGTTTGAGGCGTTAATACTTAATCGTTGTGCAACACGGTACGATAAGCGCTCAAATTGAGGAACAAGAAACAGTCGCGTGACAAGGAACTGATTGAGATTGCAGAAAAAGGCATAGACGGGCGCCCATCTATGCCTTTTGACGATGATTAGTGGCCGATCAGCGCAGGAATCCCTGGCAACTGACCAACGACAGCAAGAGAGCCGACACAGACGATGAAGGCGGCGCCAGGGATCAAGTACTTGTCTTTTGCCGATAGAGTCTTGGCACGTTCATGGTCACCAATCAGCCCCATGTTATCCAGCAGCATTGTGGTTGCCCAACCAAACACAGGGTTAACAAAGGCACAAGCGAAGATACAAATACCAGCACTTAATGAATCTTTATGTTTGTGGATCATCTGCATACCCGCTTCGAGAAGTGGTAGAAACACACCAACGATCAGAGCAACGCGCAACACGGGTTCCCACATCGCTAGATCCATCGGATAACCAATGATGGATGCGGCAATACACATTAAGCCGGTAAGTAGCGCCCCTCCAGGAATTGGACGCTTTGCAATGGCGGCTGGGATCATATACGTACCCCAAGAAGAGGCAAGGTTACCACCACCCAATAGAGCACCGACACCTTGACGGATAGATGCACCGACCATAGTGTCATCGACGTCCATCAGCACGCCTTTTGCTTCTTTCGGGTAGTTAAGCTCTTGGAATACACGGTGGCCAAGGTAGTCTGGTGACCACATTGCAACCGCTAAAAGTGCAAATGGTGTGACGGCAATAAAATGCTCTAAGTTCGGCCAACCCAATTGCCAACCCGTATTCTCACCCCACCAGTAGAATGGGCTGAAATGTGGTAATCCTGGTTCGGTAGTAAAAGCAAACTCAGCACCCATAACATAAGCGACGATGCCCGCTAAAGCAGAACAGAGTGGAATGGCCAGCCAACGTTTGTTGATTTTAGCGAGGTAGGCGTAGACCATCACCGTTACACCAATCACAGCAAATGAAATATAGCCTTGGTCAGTACTTGCGGCCCATGCTTCCGTTTTATTGATCTGACCGATCAAGCCGACAGCACCAAGATAGATCAATAGCCCACCTCGGACACCGACACCAGTTAGCGTCATCAGCTTTGAACCGCCTTTGGTAAAGGCAAGAATCAAACCAAATGCACATACCATGAGACCGAGTGCGAGAGGGTGTCCTCCAGCCGCAGCAATAAGCGGAATGAGCGGTATCATTGGGCCATGAGTACCGGCTAAGTTAGCATTGGGGTTAAGAATGGCGGAAAAAGGATAACAAACAGAGCGCCAGCGATGAGCAGTTCATAGCGTACGTTTTCCGCGACGAACTCAGGTGACAATCCAAACTGAGCGGCAAAAGCGGCAACCATAGCTGTAACCATTACCACTTTACCTATCGTCGCTGCGAGTGCAGGTACCCAGTCTTCTATCTCGATGCTGTAGTCGCGAGAAGGTAAATGGATACCCCAGCGACGAAAGCTCATGATAGTCAAATCATGGTTTAGAAATTCTTCTCGGCTTTCAAATTCCTGCGCCTTGCGGCGCATATCCCTGTAAAAGGTTTTATTTTTGTTAGACATTCAGTCTTCCTTTGTTATGTTTCGAAGTTGAACCATGTCAATTAGAGTTCCGCTTTCACTTGGTATACTGACCTTCGATCAATACGAGACGACATCCCAGACGCTACCAAGCACCTTTATGTTGGATAAAGAGGGAAACATGGTTTTACTTCGCTAATGAAGACAAGTTAGCAAGTGAGCTAGCTTGTCAAAAATTCAATCAAACATGGCAGCCATACTAAGAAAGGGGTATGGGACAAATATTGATTTGGGTTAATTAAGCGGGCGAAGTCATAAGCTGGGAAATTGGATGTTAGTAAAAATGCAACGCAGGCCGCACTTTTTAACAATTTATTAATATGAAATTGGGTTAATTGAAACCAAATGAAAATATCTGAACATGCTGACCGTACAGAGAAGCTGCACGGTGTCAGAGCCGAAGAGATTCATCGTTGGATTGATGGCTTCTTTGACTACAATGGCGAAGAGCACAGTGACACCATGGCGGATGGGGTAGAATTCGATCCCTATTCACATAGACGATTTCGTCACTGCAAAGAAGCGCTGACAGAGGCAATTTCTGAGTTTGGCGACAGATATACCCTTCAACAGATTAAAAACGTTTTAGAAACGCATATTCGCGACGATTACCACGGCTATTTACCCACTCGCGCAGATTTTACCAACGACTCGTTTACCGCAAAGTATCACGACACAAGTCATGACCAAGATCTGTCGGAGGTATTGGACGAGACTGAACTTGCCGACTACTTTGTGGGTTTGAGTACACATCAGAGCGAACATCAATCGACGCTGAGTAACTTTAGTCTAAGGATCGTTGTTCCTACCGTGGTTGCGATTACGCTGTTTGTCACGGCAATTATCTATGTCATTCTACCTTTGGTGGAAGAGTCGATGCTCAACCAAAAGCGCCAGATGCTAAAAGAGCTGACGTCAACCGCGGTGAGTATCGTCGACAGCTATGTTGGCTTAGAGCAGCGTGGAGTACTCAGCCTCGAGGAAGCGCAGAAAAAGGCGGCGATGGAAATTCGTGCGATGCGCTATGGGCCTGAAAATAAAGATTATTTCTTTATTACAGATATGCAACCCAACATGGTCATGCACCCCTATAGGAGTGACTTAACCAACCAAGACCTGACCAACTACTACGAAAGTGAAAACAGTACAGGTTTCCCCATTTTTGTCGAAATCGTCAAACTGGTCAAAGCGTCTCAGCAGGGTTATCTCGAATACCAATGGCAGTGGAAGGATGACGCGTCGATCACCGCGCCTAAGATGACCTACGTCGAAGGCGTTGAAGAGTGGCAGTGGATTATTGGCACTGGCGTCTATTTTCAAGACGTCGAGCAGGAGATAGATAAATTAGAGAGCACCTTATACCGAGTTTTTGTTGGCATTACGCTCGGATTGGTGGTGATTCTCTTGTACGTTATTGGTCAGTCAAAGGCGATTGAGAAGAAGAAAAAGCGTGCCGAAATTGCACTTCACGAAGCAAAAAACCGGTATAAAGCGCTGGTAGAGTCGTCAAATGAGGGCTACATCCTTGAGGCTGATGGCAAGATAATATTTTCTAATACTCGGTTGCACCAACTATTGGGTTATACCGATACGGAACTCAAATCACGCACTATTTGGCAAGAGCTGTTTTCCGACCATCCACAAAATCGTCGTGTGTTAAATCACTTGCTACAACTGTTCAATCATCACAGTGAGCCTGCCGAGTTCGACGCCCAAATCGTGACGAAGAGTGGCCGTACTATCGATATCATTTTGAGTACCTCACGCATCTTCCTATCAGAAAAACTTGGTCATGTTGTTTCGTTCCGCCCGATTGTGCGTAAAGTGTATGGGGCGAGTTTCGGCTCGGTAAACCCGAGTTGTGATTATCGTAAAACGAGCAGCAGTATCATTACTGATATAGAGAGTAGTGACAGTCATAGCCATGTGGTTGAATCTTTGAACAGGCTAACAGACCTGATTCGTGAAATGATTGCCGCAGGCACACGCTCCGATCATTTGCGTAGCTTGATAGGTTGTACCTACGATGCCGCCATTTGTCGTTTTGTCGAACTGACAATTAAAGATATCGGGCCGCCGCCAGTGCCATTCTCGTTTGTTTCGTTTGGCAGTAATGCTCGTCACGATATGACACTGTTTTCAGATCAGGACAATGCCATCGTGTTTGAGACACCAGACGATGAGGATCTGAAAGCGATACGACGTTATTTCCTCCATTTAGGTGAAAGTGTTTGTGCGATGCTCAATCAGGCAGGATATAGCTACTGCGATGGATTGATCATGGCATCAAATCATCAGTGGTGTCTGAGTAAGAGAGAGTGGCAGGACAACTTTACCCGTTGGGTGGAGCAAGCCTCCCCAGAAACCATTTTAGAGTTGAACGTCTTTTTCGATATTCGGGCCACGTATGGCGACGCATCATTAGTCGATGATATTCAGTCACATATTCAACAGCTGTTGGTCTTACATCCTGAGTTTTTACCCATCTATGCGCAAAACTGCCTCTCGCATAAAGTGCCTTTGCCTGCCTACAATGATGATCCAGAGAGCAAGCAGGGATGTATGTCGATCAATCTCAAAGAGTGTCTAAGACCGATGGAGATCTTCTGTCGACTCTACGCTTTGAAGCACGACATCAGAGAGTGCAATACACGTATTAGATTACAAGGTTTGCTCAATGCGCAGGAGATTGATTCAAAAACCTATCGAGAAATGGTCTACATCTTCGACCATATTTGGCACCTACGTTTTATGAACCAGATCGTTGAATACAGTGATTTGCGCAGAGTAAACGATGTACTGGCTGTTAACGATCTTACCCCGCTGGAGGTACAAAACCTAACCAATGTCCTCAATCGAATCGGCATCTTCCACGATAAAGTGACAATGGACTTTGCCAGCCACGAACGTTAGTCAACACACGGAAGTGAGGGAATCGATTCACATCTCTGTGTAGTTTGGACCACCACTTTCGGGCGGAACCCACGTAATGTTTTGCGATGGGTCCTTTATGTCGCAGGTTTTGCAGTGAACGCAGTTGGCTGCGTTGATTTGTAGTCTTCTCTGGCCTTCAACATTGACGATTTCGTAGACCCCCGCAGGGCAATAGCGTTGACTCGGTTCATCGAACAAGGTCATATGATGGGTTATTGGAATGTGTTGATCCGACAGCAGTAGATGGCAAGGCTGATCTTCTTCATGAAAGGTTGCAGAGAGATACACAGAAGAGGGCTTATCAAAGCTTAACTGACCGTCGGGTTTATCGTAATGAATAGGATGACAACGAGAGCGTTCGTATAAGGTGACATAGTCAGCTTGTGGGTCGCCAATATCCCAACTCAGTGCTGTGCCCGTTAGACGTTGCCAGATGTTTTGCTCAAACAGCGTCAGTGCGCCACCAAATAATGTTCCATAACGATGAATGGCACCAGGGAAGTTACGGTTCTGGTTCAACTCCTCATACAACCAGGACTCAGTAAACCGTTGTGCGTAATTTGCTTCTTGCTGCTGCTGTTCTATCGCTTCAAACACGGCTTCAGCGGCAAGTAAGCCTGATTTCATGGCGGTATGACATCCTTTGATTTTGGCAGCGTTAAGGGTGCCTGCTTCACAGCCAATCAGTAGCCCACCACAGAACTGTTGTTTGGGCAAAGAGAGTAACCCGCCTTTGGCAATGGCTCTTGCACCATAGGCAATACGCTCCGCTCCTTGTAAGTACTGAGCAAACTGAGGATGATGTTTGATGCGCTGAAATTCATCAAATGGACTTAGAAAGGGGTTGGTATAGTTGAGGTCAGTGATAAGACCGACGGCGATTAAATGATCCTCGAGATGATAGAGAAAGCCGCCTCCGCTTGAATCTGACTCGCTCAATGGCCACCCAGTCGAGTGAATTACCTTGCCCGCACTGAAACGAGAGTCATCGGCCTTTAGACGCCACAGCTCTTTGATACCGAGCGCGTAGTGCTGTGGCTGACTCTCTCTATCAAGCTTAAAGTGGCTAATCAGTTCTTTTCCTAAGCTACCTCTCGCACCTTCGGCAAAGATGGTTTGTTTGGCGTTAAGTTGAATCCCCGCTTGAAAAGTGCTTTTTTGCTCTCGCTGTTTGTTGAGTCCCATATCTGACGTGATAATGCCAGTTACATTCCCTTGTTCGTCGTAGCAAACTTCTCTCGCAGGGAAGCCCGGAAAAATCTCAACCCCAAGCTTCTCTGCTTGAGTCGCTAGCCAGCGGCAAAGCTTGCTTAGGCTAATCACATAGTTGTTGTGGTCATTGCGCAAAGAAAGTGGGGTCAACCAATGTGGTACTGAGATATGGTTTGCCTTGCTGGTACAGTAGATAAATTGATCCGAGGAGACGCGAGTCGTCACAGGCGCACCTTGTACCTGCCAGTCTGGGAAGAGTTCGTCGAGCGCTCTGGTCTCGAATACCGCACCAGAAAGTATATGCGCTCCGACTTCAGCGCCTTTTTCTACCACACAAATTGACAGCGTTTGTTGATGTTGTAAGGCTAATTGCGCCAGCCTACAGGCGGCAGAAAGTCCCGCGGGGCCAGCGCCGACAATCACGACATCAAAGTCCATACTCTCTCTTTCCATCTTGCATAACCTTCACGGCGATTCAACATCATGCAATAAATATAGTTACAGTTGACGTAAACGTAAACTTTACTAAGCTCAATTTATCACTTTGCTTTTCGGAGATTGCGATGAAAGTTCTGGTAGCGATTAAACGCGTAATTGACCCGTACACGAAGGTACGTATCAAAGCTGACGGATCGGGTGTAGAAACCGACAACGTTAAAATGGCAATGAATCCTTTCTGCGAGATCGCCGTTGAAGAAGCGATTCGAATGAAAGAAGTCGGTAAGGTAAGTGAAGTGATAGTCACCTCTATCGGTACTGATGATTGCCAAGAGCAGTTGCGCAGTGCGCTCGCATTAGGCGCGGATAGAGCGATACATGTCAGCAGTGAGAAGATGCTTCAGCCACTCGCGGTAGCAAGAATTCTCAAACGGCTTGCAGAAAAAGAGCAGACCCCGCTGGTTATTGTTGGCAAGCAGTCTATTGATACTGACAACAACCAAGTGGCGCAAATGTTAGCCGGTCTTATGGCGTGTCCTCAGGCGACGTTCGCATCCAAAATCGATCTTGTTCATGATGAACTGACGGTCACTCGTGAAGTGGATGGTGGACTGGAAACGCTTAAGTTAACCCTGCCTGCCGTCATAAGTACCGATTTAAGACTCAATGAGCCACGTTATGCATCGCTACCCAATATCATGAAGGCGAAGCGTAAACCATTAGAGATCGTCAACGTTGAAAGTTTGAATGTTGATTGTTCGCCGACTCAGACTGTGCTGGAGGTTTTTGCTCCTCCTAAGCGTGAAGCCGGAATCATGGTTGCGACCGTCGCCGATTTGGTCGACAAACTTAGAAATGAAGCCAAGGTGATTGAATAAGGAGTGTGTGATGAGCGAAGCCAATATTTTAGTTATCGCAGAGCATGATCATAAGACGCTCTCGGCGGCGACATTATCTGTGCTGACTGCTGCGATGCAATTAAAAGGATTTTCTTCCGGTGCAAAAATCAGCGTATTGGTGGCGGGGAACCCTTGTGATGAGATTTGCAATCAACTCAGTGGTTGTGAAGGAATCGACGAGTTGCTAGTGGCAGATAGCCCAGTGTATCAATCTCAGCTAAGTGAAAATCTCGCACAATTGGTGATGAGTCGTGCCTCTGAATATGGCTATTTGCTCTGTTCGTCGTCGAGCTTTGGCAAAGACATAATGCCTCGGATCGCGGCTCTGCTCGGGGTTGGAATGATGTCTGACGTGGTTGCTATTGAAAGTGGCGATACGATAGTGCGCCCGATATACGCAGGTAATGCGTTAGCGCGAGTACAAAGCCATGATGATCTAAAAGTCATGACGGTGAGAAGCACTGCGTTTGAAAAAATATCCCTTCAGGGGGCAAACACGGTCAAAATTGTGCATCTAGACCTAACGATAGATTGTCAGGGAACAGAGCTTATCAGCCGAGACAACATTCAAAGTGAACGCCCAGAATTATCCAATGCGGATGTGGTGGTTTCTGGTGGGCGTGGTGTCGGCAGCAAGGAAAACTTTGCCATGGTAGAAGCTTTGGCTGATAAGCTCGGTGGGGCGATAGGAGCCTCACGAGCGGCTGTTGATGCGGGTTTTGTTACTAACGATTTACAGGTCGGTCAGACGGGCAAAATTGTCGCACCGCGTCTCTATATCGCAGTGGGCATTTCGGGGGCGATACAGCATTTAGCAGGTATGAAAGACTCCAAGGTGATTGTTGCGATTAACAGCGATCCTGATGCGCCTATTTTCGAAATTGCCGACTATGGGCTGGTGGGGGATTTGTTTACATTACTCCCAGAATTAATAGGACAAGTCGGACGAAATGACAGATAGGATTTCTGTCTAACTCATAGATAAATAGAGTGATTTGTTCATAAAGTTCATTAACATCATTAATGAACAAAAGGGTCATTAAGAAAGGTATCTGAGCAAGATTGTTGTCGCTATTATCAAGTTTATAAGTAAACCAAATAATAATAAATTTGATTCAAGGAATGACAATGATTGCCAATAAATTCACCTTACAAAGTCGCTTAATTTTTGCGGTGCTACTGCCATGCATCGCATTAATTGCTGTTGGTGTTGCGGGATACAAGAGTATCAGTAATCTCAATCAACAGTCTGAGAAACTGTATTCAAACACGTCTGCGCCGATGCGCTCAATGGCCGAAGTCGCCTCAAGAATCCCTCGAATGCGAGTCGGTATCGATATGATGCTGCTGCAAGACACCTCCTTACGTGATCAAAAAGGGGTGCTCACTCGGGTAAAAGAGACCCGAGAAGAGGATATTCCTGAGATGCGTCAGGCAATCGAAAATGCTGTACAAGCGCAGGCAACCACTGAACTCAAGCAAGAGGTCACCAAGTTACTCAAGGAATTTGAGCGCATGGTCGCTCAAGAACTGAATCCTATGTTGGCGGTTCTAGAAAACAATGACTTGGAAAGTGCACGACAGATTTATAAACAACAATATGCTAAGACGTATGGTGTGTTAAAAAATCATGCAAACGCCATTCTTGATACCTTACTTGAACAGGCACAGCAACAGCACCAGCAGAGCAATAGCGACTATCTTGCAGGCAAACAGCAGTTGTTTGTCATTATTGCGATTGGCTTATTTTTGTCTGTTGTAACCGCGCTGGTAACGGTCATCAATCTCAAACGACGCGTCGCTTATCTGCAAGACTCTATTTCACTTGCTGCACAGCAAATGGCATTAGACAGCCGCTTAGCACTGGCAGGAATCGATGAGCTATCCTCCATTGCAGATAGCTTTAACGCCTTTGTAAGCCGTGTTCATGATTCGATTAAAGAGGTGGCGACAACCTCCAAACAGCTAGCACTAACCGCTCAACAAGTCTCCCAACATGCAGAGTTAACGCAGAACCATTGTACTAACCAAAGAGACCGTACCACACAGGTCGCGACAGCGATTCATCAACTCGGTGCCACGGTGAGTGAGATTGCTACCAACGCCGCGCAGGCAGCCGAAGTTGCCAAAGACGCAACCAGCCAAGCCCAATCGGGCTCTCAAATCGTCGATGATGCAGGAACCCAGATTAACCAGTTGACTCAAGAACTAGAGCAAGCCAGCGAAATTGTGACTTCATTAGCGAGCCAAGTTGATGATATTAGTTCGATACTTGATACCATTCGTGGTATCTCGGAGCAGACAAACCTGTTAGCGCTCAATGCTGCGATTGAAGCCGCACGCGCGGGAGAGCAAGGTCGAGGCTTTGCCGTAGTGGCTGATGAAGTGCGTAAACTTGCCAGCCTGTCTGCTGACTCGACGGAAGAGATCCAAGGGGTCATTAACCGTTTGCAAGGAGAGTCAAACCGAGCCGTTAATGCAATGGTTAATGGCAAAGGAAAAAGTGTATTGGTGGTAGAAAGTGCCGTCAATGCTAATCAGTCACTGAACAGAATCGAGCAACATATTACTCATATCAGTGATCAGAATATCCAAGTTGCAACGGCCACAGAGCAGCAATCCAGCGTGGTGGGTGAAATTAATCGCAATGTCGAAGAGATCAATCAGTTTACTGTTGAAACGGCGCAAGTTGCACAGCAATTGAATGTAAGTAGTGACCAGCTAATGGGACTATCTCGACAGTTGGATGGACTGGTGAGTAACTTCAAAGTGTAATGCTTAACACGCCAACGTCGCTCATGATAGATGCGACGTTGGCTAACCGTTAACGTTGAAGATGCTCGACCAGTTTCTTGGTGAATCTTGCTGCTTCGCCGCCTGTACATGCACGGTGGTCAAAAGTAATCGATAGTGGCATGACTTTAACCGCAACTGGAACGCCATCTTTTATCACCACTCGTTCGATGATACGCCCAGCACCAACAATCGCGACCTGGGGTGGTGAGACAACGGGCGTGGCGAAAATGCCAGCAATGGCACCAAAATTAGAGAGGGTGATGGTTGCATGCTGTAAACTGTCTCGGCCAATTTTACGTTCTCTAATTCCTTGGACGGTTTCGTTTAACCATGTTCGGATGTCGTTATCGTCATAACTCTCAGCGTGTTTCAACACGGGGACGTAGAGCCCGTGGCTGCTGTCAACGGCAATACCGATATTGACTCGGCTATGGACACAGCGGGTCATGGTTTCTGCGTCGAACCACGCATTCAGAGCCGGTTCTTCCTGACAGGCATAGACAACGGCACGAATCAATCGCCCTGATATATCCTCCGCTGCTGTCCAATTTGCCAGAGACGCTTCTTCGGTAATCGTCACTGCCGCGACACTGTGATGCGACTCAGACATGGTTGACACCATGGTTCTACGTGCACCTTTTAACACTTCAGTGCCAGGACTCTGCTTACGCGCTTCGGCATAAATGTCATTATCGGTGATTATTCCATTCGGCCCGGTACCGCTGACGTTGTTTAAGTCTACGCCGAGCTTTTTAGCCAGCAGGCGTGTTGAAGGTAGCGCCGTAACCAGTCCGTCTGTGGAAGGGCTGTGAGTGCTGCCGATCCAAAAATCGTCAACGTCAACATGGTGTGTGGTTTGCGATACATTGCCAACCACAGTGGCCGCGTCTTGTTGCTTCTGTTTTGACGCAACGGTGCCAACTAACTCAGGTTGCTCTTCAATTTCGAGCAACAGTGCACCGATGTTTATCACATCACCCGCTTCACCATGGCGACTGACCACAACGCCTGAGTAGGGGGCCGGTACTTCCACCACCGCCTTTGCTGTTTCAACGGTAAGCACCACTTGATCTAGCTCGACCGAATCGCCAACATTAATGTGCCATTCGACAATTTCGGATTCTGCTAGACCTTCGCCCAGATCTGGTAATAAAAACGTTTTCATTTCCAACCCTCCACAAGCTCACGTGCAGCTAAGACGATGTCTTGCTCATGAATCATAAAATAGTCTTCGTTACGGTAGTAAGGCATGATGGTATCGAATCCCGTGACACGTTTAGGTGGTGCTTTTAGTAGACACATCGCTTTTTCCGCGGTGCGAGCAAGAATCTCCGCTCCAACGCCACACGTTTTGCTGGCCTCATGCACAACGAGCAATCGGCCAGTTTTTTCTAACGATGATAGTATGGTATCCATATCAATAGGTTTGATGGAGGCGAGATCAATGACTTCCGCTTCAATTCCTTGCGAGGATAAGGTTTGCGCCGCTTGCAATGACTCAACAACGCAAGCGCCCCATGTCACTAAAGTAATGTCTCTGCCTCTACGCAGAGTAAAGCAAGTATCTAGGGGAAGCGCTTCTCCATTATCAATCACATCAGATTTGACAGTACGATAGATGCGTTTTGGCTCGAAAAACATAACGGGATCGTTGCTTCTAATCGCCGCTAATAGCAATCCATATGCGCGTTGTGGGGAAGAAGGGATGACAACTTTAAACCCAGCAGTGTGAGCAAACAGGGCTTCAACACTTTCAGAGTGATGTTCCGGAGCGTGAATACCACCGCCAAACGGTGCCCTAAATACGGCGGGACAGGTTAGGCGACCACGTGTTCGATTTCTCATGCGAGCCGCGTGACACATAAGGTGCTCCAACGCAGGAAAGACAAACCCTTGGAACTGGAATTCTGCAACGGGCCGCAAGCCCTGACTCGCCATGCCAACTGCGACACCTCCAATAAGCGCTTCAGCAAGCGGGGAATCAATCACACGACGAAGACCGAATTTTTCTTTTAAGCCAACGGTGGCACGGAATACACCACCGTTATCGCCGACGTCTTCGCCTAGAACCACTACGCTAGAGTCGTGACTCATTTCATAGTGCAGTGCAAGGTTAACTGCTTCGACTAGGGTAAGTTCAGCCATGTTTACCTCCTTGCATGCGCATTGCTTTATTTATTAGCTCATCGCGTTGTTGATTCAGTTCGACGGGGGCTTGCTCATAAAGAAAATCAAACGCAGTTTCAGGCGCTTGAGGTGGCAGAGACAGGTAATGTTCGACTGCTAATTCGACTTGTTGTTTGCACGAGACGAGCCACTCCTGTTCAAGGTTATCGTTCCATGCGCCGTGGCTAGTCAGATAGGTCTTGAGACGTTTAACGGGTTCATATAGCCAGGCTTGGTTCAGTTCGTCACCGCTCCGGTAACGCGTCGCATCATCGGCGGTGGTATGATCACTAAGTCGGTAACTGACGGCTTCGATTAGTGTCGGCCCTTTACCTTTGCGAGCGCGATCTAACGCCGCTAGAACCGTGTCATGCACAGCAACAACATCGTTCCCATCGACGGTAATTCCACGGATCCCAGCTCCTTGCGCTTTATCAGAGAGAAAATCAGCGGCGCATTGCAGCGCACGGGGTACCGATATCGCCCATTGATTATTGTTCACGACGAACACAAGTGGCAGGTTCCAAGCACCGGCGCAATTGATGCTTTCTAGAAAATCACCTTTCGAAGTCGCGCCATCGCCACAGGTGACGAGGGCAGCGTGGTGTTGATTGTCTATTTTCAGCGCTGCCGCAACACCAACAGCGTGGGTGCATTGAGTCGCAATAGGTACGCAGAAAGGTAAGTCATGGCATGGTTCTGGGGTATCTCTTTGGGGCGCAACATGAAAGTCACTGCCTCGTTCATCGCCTCCCCAATATTGAAGGTTCTTTTCCATCGCGATGCCTCGTGCCCACATTGCGGGCATATCGCGATAATAGGGAATAAAGACATCTCTTGGATGCATCGCATGGCCAATTGCCACACCATAAGCCTCAGAACCCAGATGGGAAGGGTAAGTCCCCAGTTTCCCCGTCCGTTGCAGCGCCACCGCTTTATTGTCATAAGTTCGGGTGAGCAGCATATCTTTATAAAAATCGGTTAGGGTCGCTAAGTCTGCCCATGCGGGAAGTTGGTTGACCGCGTTACCTTCGTGATCGATGAAGCGTAACATGGGTAGTGTCTGAACATTCATTACTATCTCCTTTATGTTACTCATTAGTGGATCGCACTTGGAGCAACGGTGTCTGACTCAGTGACCATGTTTCGGCACATCAAAGCCCAGATAGATACTTAAGTTTCATACATCTCTAAGTTAGTGACTAAAACAACCTGCTGATGAATTCGCCACCTGCGTATTTTTCACCTGTAAACAAAGATGAAAACAGCGATCAATTTCAATCATTACACTTTAAGGTAAGTGTAACAAAGATGTTAAAAGTTGCGTGTTGAGAATGATTATTGTGTAGTAAAGCTGAGCTTACACTTGCGTGAGTTGTGGCGAAAAATCGCGTTTATTAACAAAGACGGGATGAATAGTTAGTTATTTATACTTGTGATTGAGCTTGATCTAGAGGATTGGTTTGCAAGTTTAGATACAAAATATCTGTTTGTTAGCCGTGTGTCTAAACGAAAACAGCAGACCGAAGCCTGCTGTTTAACGAGTTAGAGCGAGATGTCAGATTATTCTGGTTGCTCTGCTAGGTTTTGTTTTGGTTGCTGTGCTTTGTACACTTTACCTGCGTTGAAACGTTCTAGGTAATCCGCTAGGTCACGTTTCACTTCTGGTACTAGGATGTAAAGACCAACAATGTTCACTAGAGCCATTGCAAAGATCATAGCATCTGAGAAGTCGATAACTGGACCAAGGTTCATTGCCGCACCAATGACAACAAAGATACAGAACTTAACTTTGAAGATGATTTCTGCTGTTTTGCTCTCACCGAACAAGTAAGTCCAAGCTTTTAGACCGTAGTATGACCAAGAGATCATCGTAGAGAAAGCAAATAGGATTACTGCTACAGCAAGTAGGTAAGGGAACCAGCTAATTGCGCTACCAAATGCGGCAGACGTTAGTTCAACACCCGCTAGACCTGTATCTGTGTCTAGGTAACCTGTGATGATGATAACTAGTGCAGTCATAGTACAGATAACAACAGTATCAATGAAAGGTTCTAGTAACGACACAAAGCCTTCTGACATTGGTTCTTTTGTTTTTACCGCTGAGTGAGCGATAGCCGCCGAACCAACACCCGCTTCGTTCGAGAACGCCGCACGTTTGAAGCCTTGAATTAGAACACCGATTACACCACCAGCAATACCTTCACCAGTGAATGCGCCGTTAAAGATTGCTGAGAATGCGTCATCGATGCGATCAAAGTTCATCAAGATAATGATGATAGCAGCACCAACGTAGATGGTTGCCATGAATGGAACAACCTTCTCAGTCACTTTAGCGATAGACTTAATACCACCGATGATAACGATACCAACGACCACAGCGAGGATTAGGCCAAACAACCAACCTTTATCTGCAAAGAATGAAGCATCGCCACCAGTAACACTTACAACCTGTTTGAACGCTTGGTTTGCTTGGAACATGTTACCGCCACCAAGTGAACCGCCGATTGCGAACACAGAGAACAGAACGGCAAGAGTACGACCGAATGCGGCGTTACCACGTTTAGCCAGACCTTTGCTTAGGTAGTACATTGGACCACCAGAAACAGAACCGTCTGGGTTTGTGTTACGGTATTTAACACCAAGTGCACACTCTACAAACTTACTCGACATACCAAGTAGGCCTGCAAGGATCATCCAGAATGTCGCACCAGCGCCACCGATAGACACCGCCACAGCAACACCAGCGATGTTACCTAAACCTACAGTGCCCGAAAGAGCTGTTGTCAGTGCTTGGAAGTGAGAAACCTCACCATCTTGTTTTGATTTTGGATCTGAGAACTTACCAGATACCAGTTCGATAGCGTGTTTAAAACCACGCACGTTAATGAAGCCTAAGTAGACTGTGAAGAAAGTTGCTGCAACAACTAACCAAAGAACAATCCACGGCACCTGTACGTCACTAAAAGGGAACGGAATAGTCGAGAAGATCATTCCTACAAAAGGGTTAACGATAGGTGCAACGACTTCGTTGATCTTGTCATCCAAGTTGGATGCTGCAGCGCTACCTGCAAATATACTCGCCAATATGGCTAGCGAAATACGCTTTGTCATGCTTTTCCTGCCTGTGAAATGGGTGTTTTTATAAATAATACTTATATTGTGTTGTGTTTTGTTACATTTGTGTAACGTTGCCTATTATTCATTTAATAAATAAGCACGCAACATCTTTGACGGAAAAGTTGATCTAGCAAACAATTCTGATTTTTACTAACCAGTTAGGCTGATTTTGAACTTATTCACTGCTTTTGGTGAAAAATCTGGATTTTCTATAAAGATATAATTGACTATTTTGGTCGGATATTTTGCGGTTTGGGCGAATATATAAAACTGTCTGATTACTATTCGAACAGTGGTAGATGAGGCTAACCCCCGATTTTGCAGATTATTTGTACTGGATTCTGAAACAAAATGTTATCGAGCCTAAATCTGAGCAGCGCGATCACTATAGAGGGCGGATTGGGTATTGCCAAAACACTATATATAGATTGTGTTGTAGGAAATAACCTATTTAAAACAAAAGGTTAACATAGTAAATTTTGTGTCAAATGTCTATTGTGATGGATTGATTTAGCCGATAACAAGAGTACGATGCGCGCCTTCTTGATTAAGTGGTGGTATACATGAAAACTAACGTATTAAAAATGGCTATTGTAGTAGGCTTAGGTGTTTCTTCTCTTACTGGTTGTATGGGACAAATGGCGACCACAGGTCTTGTGTCAAAATTCAACCTAGAAGTGGTAGATAACCGCTACGGTCGTGAAGGTATGTTCCTGCTTCTTTCACCTATCTATGGTATCGCCGGTACTGTCGATCTATTCGTCTTCAACGCGATTGAGTTTTGGACAGGTACCAACCCAATTTCTGGTAAATCACCAGCGGTAGTAGACACTCCGACCAAAAACTACATCAAAGTGAATGGCCATTTAGACAGCTCACTTAAAGATGTTCCTTTGTCGAACAACGCAAACATCGAAAAAGCAACGATGCAGCAAATCGACGAAAACACAATGCAGATGGATATTTCATACATTGATGGTACTCAACAAGTACTTCGTGGTGAAAAGTCGCAAGATAGCGTAGCCTTCTACCTAGATGACCAGTACATTACGACAGTCTCTAATGATGAGCTAACGAATTACGTAGCAGCGGCAAATATTTAATAGCCCTGTTATATCGTGTTTCCAAGTCCTCGCTTAGCGGGGACTTTTTTTTGCACTTACCGACTGGCTCATACAAAAGTTTAATTTATTGATACACATTTATTTAACAACATTGAGCAAGACGCTATAGTAAGCATTGAACTTACTATAGGAGTTAATGGATGAAACTCACGATATCAGGGAAGTTACAGCTAAGTTTTCTGTCACTTGCAGTACTTTTTATCGTTTCCGCATTTTTAATCTTCCGCAGCATTAATACTGTCGATACGCAGACTCGTTCGTTACTAGAGAGTGATCTGCCGACCGTAGATGCCGGTCGTTCCATTCAGCAATCTATTCAAGCTACAGTCTCTTCTCTACGAGCGTACATGCTGCTTGGAGGGGATGAAATGACGGGGGCTGAGCAGAGAGACAACTTAGCCCAAGCGTTACTCAAGGTTGATGAAGCGCTCCCCCAATTAGAAACGCTGTTAGTTGCAGAGAGCTACCAAAGAGTTTTGTCACAATGGACAGTGGTAACCAAATCATTGAATGAAATCGCCGAGCTCAGCCATAGCGATGAAAACCTTCCTGCTCACTCACTATTTATCTTTGAAGCCGCCCCTATCGCAGAGGTCGCACTTGATCAACTGCAAGGTTTAATCAATGACGAAGCAGGGAATAAAGAGGGTGGAGAGCGTAAGCGTCTATTCAGGCTCTATGCAGATAGCTATACCTCGTTAGCAAACGCCCTTTCATCAATGCGAGATTTTCTTCAATACGGTAGCCAAGACCATCTCGACAAGTACCAAGAATTTCTAAACATCCACGCCAAATCTGTAGATGAAATCGAGTCTAAGACCGATTTGCTATCAAGCAGTGACCAAGGACTATGGTCACTGTTCAAAGAGATGCAACAGCTCTATTTTCCCTTAGCGGATCAGGTAGTGAATCTTCGTAAATCGAACGATTGGAACATCGCAAATCAGAAGATGGCAAACGAACTGGTTCCTGCTGTACAGCAACTTGATGCTAGCCTCGAGGCGGTGATCAACCAGCAGCAAGCTCAAGCTGATGCGAGTGGGCAAGGGATCTTTAGCTCAGTCACGAATGTCATTCGTTTGCTGGTTGGCTCGATTGCTCTGGTCGTGATCGTATCGGTAACGACTGCCCACCTCATGGGCAAAAACATCGGTCGTCGTGTATCGATTGTGTCCAAACGTGCCGAGTCCATCGCTGATGGTGATGTATCCTGATGGTGATGTATCTCAAGCCTCGCTAGAAATTGAAGGTAGCGACGAGCTGGCCAGTTTGATGCATTCGATCAATCGAATGAATGATGAGCTCGCCAGTATAGTAAAAGGTGTCACGACTAAAGCGAACACTGTCAGCGATAGTATGAAGTCGTTGCTCGACGCCAACGAAGCGACGGTTTCTCAGGTCGAACGTCAGAAGGCGACTATGGCACTAGTTGGCCAGCAAGTGAGTGAAGTGAGCCAGTCTGCCAACGACACTGCAATACAAGCAGAGCAGTCAGTGACTAATTTGCTTGAATCGAAACAACAGATCGAACGTGGTTCACAAGCGTTGGATCTCAATAAACATACTGTAGGTTTGCTGCACACAACAATAGAAAAAGCGAGTGACCAGGTGGATGAGCTCAGCAAAGAAAGTGAAGCGATTGGCCGGGTTACCGAGGTGATTGAAGGTTTAGCGGAACAAACGAATTTGCTCGCGCTAAATGCGGCGATTGAAGCTGCAAGGGCAGGGGAATATGGTCGAGGTTTTGCTGTGGTTGCCGACGAAGTTCGATTACTCGCTATGCGCACCACAGAATCGACTACAGAAATCAACAACATCGTTAACGCGATCCAAACTTCGACGAGAGCCGTTGTCAACGAAATTGACAAAAGTAAGGATTTAGCTCGCGAAGGTGCGGAACATACCGAACTGGCGTATGGGACACTCAACTCAACCACGGATCAAATTGAAGTGCTTAACCAACAGATGAAAGAGTTATTGAGTTCCGCTCAGCAACAGTCGTTAGCGACCGACGAAATACAGAGCTTAATGGAAGAGGTCATCTTATCCGTTGAGGACGTCGCGAAGATATCCAATTCTTCTTCTGATATATCGAGTCAGGTTCGGACTCAAGTGAACGAACTCAACAATGAGATGGGACAGTTTAAAATAAGCTAATTTGTTGAATTAGTGAGATTTGACGCGAATTACTTAACAATAATCATAATTGATGAAATTGATCGAAGTACTATCTATACCAACCTCGATATATGGTCTATAGCTTAATAGTCGTAACAGTCAGCTTAATGATAAGGGTGGAAGTGCTTCGATTTTTTATTAGTGTATTGGTTCTAGTGAGTTTTACTTCTTGGGGGCAAGCTGAATCGCCGCAAAAGCTTGTTGTGGCTAACTCAAAAGCATGGAAACCCTTCTCATTTATTAATCAAGAAGGTCAGCCTGACGGTATATTGATTGAGTATTGGCAGGAGTTTGGTCATAAGAACAATATAGACGTTGAGTTTCTTTTGTTGGATTGGCAATCATCACTCGAAGCCGTAAAAGATGGCCGTGCAGATGTACATGCGGGTTTGCTATGGTCCGAAGGACGAGACAGCTACCTAGACTTTACCGCTGGCATTATGTCTATCGACACTCAGCTTTTTATCAGTCAAGAGCATATAGGCTCTAGTCTAGATGAATTCATGCTCTCTAAGCACGACAATAAGGTAGGGGTTGTTGCGGGCGGTTATGAGGAAGAGTTCACCAAACTGCATTTTCCGAATCTCAATCTGGTTAGCTTTGCCAATAACAAACAGATGATCGAATCTGCGTTTGCGGGTGATCTTGATGCGTTTGTTGCAGACCTACAAGTGGCTAACTTCTATATCCACACATCTCAAAAAGCCCCGAAATTTATTGGGGTTCGCCATCTCTATTCTGGCGAGTTAAGGGCGGCAGTGGCTGAAGGGAATACAGCGCTACAACAACGAATTTCACAAGGTATCAACTCGTTTGGTGTTGAAGATAAACAGAAGATCTTCAATCGCTGGATGTACATCAATACCGTGTATCCTGATTACCTAATACCGCTATCTGCACTTGCGATTGGTTTAGTTACTTTTGGCTATATCGTAACACTTAATATTACGGTTAAAGTTAAAACTAAGGCGCTGGAGCAGGCCAACCGAGAGCTTAAAGTACTTTCTGAAACAGACCAACTGACAGGGCTAAGTAATCGACGCCACTTTGTTGCAGAGTTAAAGCAACGTCTTGCCAGTGAAGCGGCAATTTCAGTAATGATCTTTGACATTGATGATTTTAAGAGCATCAATGATACCTACGGTCACCAAACTGGTGATGAAGTGATTAAAAGTGTGGCACATGCCGCCGCCGATATCGTCCCTGAGCAACATTTGATTGGTCGTATAGGCGGGGAAGAGTTTGCAATAGTCATGTGTGGTGAGGAGTTTGGCAAAGTCGTGGATATTGCAGAAAGCCTATGTGCCAGAATTCGACACTTATCGACTCTCGATAACCCAAGCATCAAAGTTTCAGTCAGTTTAGGCTGTGCACATTATTTGTCTAATAACGGTGACATCACGCTATCAGACGCTGACCACCTGATGTATCAATCAAAGTTAGAAGGGAAGGATAGAGTCACCGCGATCTGCTATCCCTAGTATTCACAATGAGATTTTTTCCCGAATAACTTCTGAATCTGGCGGCTAATTTGTTGCCGTCAGAGAGAGAATTCGCGGAAAAACCACTCACATTGATGCTTAACTGTCCACTTGAACGCAAACTCCAAAAAAAAGGTTTTCTTTTCAGTCAGATGTGGCATATTAACTAGGTCTTCGACGCAAAGCGTACTTCGTATAATGGCTATTACCTCAGCCTTCCAAGCTGATGATGCGGGTTCGATTCCCGCAGTACGCTCCAAAATTCTTCAATAATTTCAAAGATTTACATCAAATTTAAGCAATTCCAATTGGCACTGATACGACAAGGTGTCACGATGTACGTTTTCCGAAATCGTAATTCTACCTACTATTCTCGTTTTTACTTTCCCTCTCAATGGGTTAACTTTGGCTACCCAAAAGAAGTGCGTTTTTCCTTGCGTACCAAGGAACGCTCCATCGCTATTGATCGATCTTTAGTTCTCCTTCAGTCTGCACGTTCAATGGTCGGTGGGACAATCCCTGATGCAAGCGTTAGCGAGTTCGTATCTACATTCAAGGAGACGATCAGTACCATCGTAAAAAATGGCTTTGTGAAATCTGACGAAGTTGCACCTAGCCGCACTAGCACGATACAACCAGTATCTATGGAGCCGCGTTCCATTGCCTCTAATGTAAGCCCTTCTGTTTCAGTGTTATTAAGCGAGTTTGTTGAATACAAGCAGCTTGAAGGTGTTAAGCCCAAAAACGTTGATCTGCTTAGCTCCAGAATCAATAACTTTTTCGAAAGCCAAACCGTTAGCCTCGATTCTGTGACCCCTCGTCACGCTAGTGCATTTCTAAAAAGCCTTTATTGTCGAGGGCTATCAGCCAAGACTGTACGGGACTATCTCGCAGCGATTCGGCAGTTTTATAGCTGGATGATTGCAATGGAGTACGCGACTGTTAATCCCTTTGAAAATGTTAGGGTCAAAAAGGACGTTAGGCTCCCTAGTGAGCAGCGCAGAAGGTGGAGTAGGGAAGAGCTAGTGAAGCTATTCTCACATGACAACTTTGTTGGTGTAATCGGAACAAATGATTCACTAGTAAACTATCAGAAGAAGCTAGAAGACTACTGGATCCCGTACCTGCTATTGTTCACTGGTGCACGAGTGAGCGAGATCTGTCAGTTGCGTACCGAAGATGTTCAAGAGCGAGAAGGTGTTTGGTGCATTAGCGTGAACGAAGATGAAGGTAAAACTGTTAAAACTAAAGCGTCCATTCGCCATATACCGTTACACAGAGAATTACTCAATATGGGCTTCTTGAGTTATGTGAACCATCGTTACGGCGCACGTAAGGATAAGTTGTTTGATATTAGGCAGTATGGCAAAACCATGTGTTGGTCAGAGCAGTTTGGTAAGCGTTTTACTAAGGTATTAAAAGCTATCGGGTTTACAGGTGCTCAACGACCGACGTTGCACGGTTTGCGTCATACGTTTGTTGATTCTGCTCAGGCTATAGGTTTGCCTGAAAATGAGGTTTGTGAAATCGTCGGTCACGCAAAACAAAGCATGACATATGGAAGATATGGAAAACGCCTATCGTTGATGAGGTTAAAGAGCTTGATAGATGAGATCGACTTTGGTTTTGTTCCAATCACCCGACAACTTCACAGTCGGTCTTGAAGTGTTCGTCTCAAATTTTCTATTCTTTAAATAAACCTATGGATAATACAACTAGAGAATATGAATCATTCATTATGCAGAGTGAGCAAGAGGCGTTTAATCAGTACCTACGCCCTTACTTGATAGCGCATCATCACAGCGCATCTAAACTCGAGTGTGCAGTAATCAGTAAAGTTTTCGCTGTTTATTTAGAGCTAGGTATCCTAGATGGAGAAGCATTAATAAACGAGAGCAAGTTTGCCGCTCTGGTATCTCGTAGATGCCGCGCACATTTGAGATCAGAGTCGGTTATAAAAACTTATATTTCCTCAGTTAAGCCAAGCGAAGAAGTCAGTATCAACGCGTCTCAACTAGCTTTCAGAATAGTGAAAGAGATAGAAGAGTTAATTCTCAACGAAAGTCGCCACAGAGACTCTACGGTGGTTGGGCGCATGCCAGACCAAGAACTAGGTTACTTGGGCAACTAGTCTGAGCTATACAACAAAACGACTTTTGTCCTAAACAATTTACAGCTGGCACTTTCTACCTTGAAAGTGTCCCATTTAGTATTAGATCTTTTACTCATTCATATCTTGTTAATCTGAGTTTGACCTACTCAAACTTATCCACTTGAGTTGAGAACTTAGCGTTCCCGTTTTTAGGCGACATTTTGTATCTTAGTATCCCTTGTCTTACTTTAACTTATTGATTGTTAATTGAACCAATATGATTAAGAGTGCATTATATAGAAGAAAAAGACGACAGTTTGTCGACTAATAAGCGTTATGTTTTTTCAGTTCATCGTTTAAAAATAATTAAGAGGAACAGTATTTGTTATCAGAATTTTTGCAATTTGGGTATTTAGGTCTTTTAGGGCTATTGATTACTCTTTGTTATAAAATTGTAGCTTTGACCGAAACGCGCAATCGAGCGTTAAGGCATACGCTTACGTTGCTTATATTATTTGCTGTTATTGCATTTTCGGGTGGTGGGGCTGGCTATATTTGGGCATCTAAAGAATTAGAAGTTGTTCAAAAGAAAGAGAGCTTGGCTAATATCAAAAAAGGGCAGATTTCAGAAATTAGAAAAGCTTACGAAGCGGAGATTACGCCTTTACAGGAAGGTTTAGCAAACGCCGTCTCCTCGCTACGAATCAGTGGTTATGATTCGAGAAGTCGAGATGAATACCTCCAACAAATAGAGAGAATTGAAGCTCTTATTCAAATGCGCAAGCAAGCTCTAGCAAATGAAATTAGTGCCATTCAATCAGTATTTGAAAGTGAGGCGCCAAAAACATAACAAGCATTTAAGAGTGATTCGCAACGCTCAAGTATAGCCAAGCGTCGCTCACACCTTAATTTGGCGTTATGCGACAGTCTCTATCGGAGGTACGGTGGATAAAATAATCAAACTTAGTTCTTTGTGGAACACTGAGAATTTCATACGAATAGCAAATGTTATCAGTGCGGCTTCTTTCCTTGCTTATGTCTTTGGTATGTTCATTTTCCCTATATGGAAAGGTGCAGGAGATTGGAAATATATCCACGATGTTTGGTATTCATGGCAAGCGCTAAATGTCGGTATGCTTGCATTCGCTTCTAGCCTCATTGCTTTCAATATCTCACGCTACAATGCTAATAAACAAACGGAACGAGAGTTTATAGCCTCAAAGGCTTTTTTACCTCAGGCACTTAGTCTTCTTTGTAATTACCTAGAGACAAGCAGTAAAGTTGTGATTGAAGCAGCCGATAGGAGCAGAGATAGAAAGAAAAGAGCAAAGCCTTTTGCGTCTGCTGTACCTACCCTGCCAAGCTACCATGCAGAAGTGTTCAAAGATTGTATTAAACATGCGCCACCAGAAGTTAGTAAATATCTTGCGAAGATACTCAGATTGCTTCAAATCCATCACTCTCGTATGGAGACAATGCCTGTAGAGGGAGGTGGAAACTACGCATATTATAAATCTTGTTTGTATAGTCTAGCTGAGCTTCAATTCTTAGTTGATGGTTTGTTTGACTTTGCTAGGGATGAGACTGATTTTGAGGCAGTAGTTTATAATTGGCCACAGTTTGCTGCAATTTATCGACGGTATAGCATGGACTTGGACAACTATCCCAAATTAGAAGAGTTTACTAAGAGCTTGCTCGATAAGTCGTAGCTCGTCGCATAACAATAAATTTAAGAGTGATTCACAACGCTTGGCGCCGTCACTTCAAGTCAGATTAGTGTTTATGGCACAATGTTTTAGGTAAGGTGCCAGCGTTGTTCACACCTTAATTTGGCGTTATGATTTATAGGAAATTTCGAGAAGTAAATGAGTGAGTTAGATCATTTGGAATCCCTATTCGATAGGGTCGAATATCTACAGAATTTGTTAGTTGCGGAAGCAACTGGCGGAACTGGAGATAACAGTGATTACCAAACTATTAGAGCAGAGTTACTGGGTAACCCTACCGTAGCTCAGATGATTCCTCGATTTGTGAAAACCAATCGTAATCTAGAGCAATTTTGGCAATTTATAAAATTTGAGTATGGAAGTTATGCTGAGCGTCGTCAGTTCCTATGGCAAGAGTTTAATCCACTCCTAGAGTTCCTAGAAAAAGGTCAGTCTCATCCAGCTCAACAATCAATTTCTGAAGTTCTACAGAACTTTGATTCTGAAAGCATCCATCATGCATGGACTAAAGCTTTAGAGCGAAAAGTTAGAGATCCAGAGGGAGCAATTACAATTGCAAGAACCATTTTAGAAAGTGTGTGTAAGCATATTCTTGATGAAAAAGGCGTTGAGTATAATAGCACATCCATTGAACTCTCCGAGCTGTATAAGTTGACGGCAAAGGAGTTAAATATGGCACCAGAACAGCACAATGAATCCATATTTAAACAGATTCTTGGTGGTTGCTCTGGGATAGTAAATGGTTTAGGAACCCTACGGAATAAGCTGGGTGACGCTCATGGTCAAGGTAAGCGTCCAGTAAAGCCACAAGCAAGGCATGCAGAGCTTGCTGTAAACTTAGCTGGGACAATGTCACTTTTCTTAATCTCTACATATGAGGCAAATAAAACATAACAAGCAATTTAAGAGGGATTCACAACGCTTGGCACTTTTGCTTCTACTTCAAATTTAGTGTTTATGGCATAATGCTTTAGGTGTGGGAGGAGGCGTTGTTCACCCCTTAATTGGGCCTTAGCCGTCATATAAGATATCGAGTAAAATTTGAATAAGTTCAGTGTGTCAAAATTTTATATAAGAGGTTGTAAATTCGTGAAGTGGCTGTTTGATACGTTTGTGGTTAAGCCTATAGTGTGGCTATTTTCATTTCAGCCAGAAGAGAAACAAGAAAAGGATCCTGCACAGAAGCTTTTAAATAGCATGAGAATTACTGCAAAATGTAGGTTTAATGCCTCAGTCAGACTGGAAAGAGCAAGTACATACTCGTTCTTAACCACAACGGTATTGTCACTGGGCCTGATCTTTATGCCCTTGTATCAAAACTCCGGTCTAACAATCCCATACAGTGATAAAGTTCTGAGTATGCTGCAAATTTTCTTAGCTGTAGCGGTTTTGGTTTATTCTGTTGTTATTGGTACGTCCAAGCATGATTTACGTGCAGCTGCACTTGACAGTTGTGGAGTCGGTATCAAAGAACTAATACGTAAGCTAAGAAACGAAATCTCTGAATCTAAAGGAAGCGGAGTAAGTATTAACTTAGAAAAATATCATGCTGATTACCATGAAATATCTACAGAACCAGAAAATCATGTTCGCGTGGACTACTTGTTTGCTGTTTTAGAGTCACGTGCCGACTTTAATATAACAGGATTAAAAAGGCTGTTTCTTTTAGGGAAGGCTTATGTAATGTATTCGATCCCATACATAATTCCGACTGCAATGATGCTTTTTGAAGTTTTGTTTATTCTAGATATTTTAGGAGTGACGAATTGCTTTACTAGTGTGTTTGGTATTGCTAAGGCAGCTCCAGTATCAACTGCCGGCTAACAATAAATTTAAGAGTGATTCACAACGCTCGGCGCTTTCACTTCAAGCAAGTTTAGTGTTTATTGCGCAATGGATTAGCTAAGGTGTAAGCGTTGTTCACACCTTAATTTGGCGTTAAGTGCCCAAGGAGGTTTTACAATTGAATGAAGCAGAAATCAGAGAGACGCTCGTAAAGGAACTCTTTGAACTCGGATATCCTGAAACATCAATTAGATATGAGTTCACTGTTTCGTTAGGTCGTAGCCAGCGGCGTCATATTGATGTCGCAATAATTGACCCTGATACAAACGACGTCATCGCAATCATTGAGGTTAAACGCAAATACAAAAGTGACGCCTTAGAGTTGGCAGCTAAGCAGGTTGCCGCATACTCAAAAATGCTTCCTTCGGCTCCTCTAGCATTTATCTATGTTGCAAATGGCAATGAAAAGCATATTGGGTTAGTGTCCGAAGAAACTGGAAAGCTAGAACTTATACCATCATTACCCAATTTTTCCGCTCTAAGAGTAGGTGACCGAGCACAACAAAAAGTTGAAACGAAGAAAAAATCTAACCGTATTACGGATAGCTTTACTGTCATTTGTTACGTATTGGCTATATTAGTTGCCATTATTTTATTTCTGGACATCTTTTCAATATTTAAATTTAGTTCCCAGCAGTTAACCTTACTGGGAATCGTCATCGGTCTTTTGATTATTCCATATGCAGCTAAATTCAAACTATTAGGCATGGAGTTCGAGCGACATAGCAGGCCATCAAATAAAGGCACTTAACAAGCGCTTCAAGA
Organism: Vibrio sp. TRT 29B02; assembly: GCF_050113655.1. Classification (NCBI taxonomy): domain Bacteria; kingdom Pseudomonadati; phylum Pseudomonadota; class Gammaproteobacteria; order Vibrionales; family Vibrionaceae; genus Vibrio; species Vibrio sp. TRT 29B02. Next base: position 5,831 of record NZ_JBNJOJ010000030.1, on the reverse strand, counting down.
CGGATTCGCAACGCGTGGCATTTTTACCATGCGTTGATTTTAGTGATTTAGGTGGTATATGGTGACATCGGTATTGCGTTGCTCACCACTTAATCGGGCGTTATATTCATTTTCGTTCAAAGGTTTATAGTCAGGTTTATATGGAATTACCAGCAATTTTAAGCTCAATCGGTCTTATCTTAGATATCATTGCTGTGATGCTAATTTGGTTCTTTGGTATTCCCAAGATTTTGAACCGAGGTGGTGGGGTGAATCTTAAAGCACGATCAGATAATCCCGCTCAAGAAAAACGAGAACTCCGCAGAGAAATGTTGTTTGATCTACTAGCCAACCTAGGTGCATTTCTACTAATTGTTGGTTTTGCATTTCAGCTCGCAGCGAACTTTGTGTAGTACGAATATAACAATAAATTTAAGAGTGATTCACAGCGCCCGGCGCTTTCACTTCAAGCCAGTTTAGTGTTTACGGCACAACGGTTTAGGTTAGGTGGTAGCGTTGCTCACTACTTAATTTAGCGTTATGTGAATGGAGGTGCAATGCGAATACTATCGGCAATATTGGTATTTCTAACAGTAATGGGTTCGAATTACGTGTTCTCTCAGGATGAACACAATACAAACGACCCTATTATAGAGCAGCATAGTCGCCTAGTTGAATGGATGCAGAATACGCATAACAAAATTCAGCGACAGCTACTCATTTTAGAAGAGTTCAGTGGGCAGGAAGTTAATATTGATGTCTTTGGTAATGTTGTTGATATCAAGTTACTAGAAACTTCTGGAAAGAGCAGTTTAGAAAGTTATGCAAAGTCAGCTATTTTTCGGGCAGACCCGTTTGATCTGTCCCAGCTTGACGAAAATGACTTTGTTAGAGTTCAAGTTTTTAATGTTGCCTTTGCCCCAAAAACATTTAGATTAAATACTCTACGTAATTGAGAGGGCGTGCGTTTACCCTACTAAAACTTATTCGATAGATCTTGAAGTAGTTCACGAGCCAACAGCGGCAAACCATTTTCCGCATCTTCGAGGATACTACCAATAGTTTGTTGAGCCGAGTAGCGACCTTGCGGCATCACAAGGCCAAACTCAGAGAGTAACCCTCTGAGTTGGTTGATGGTAGCAGTTCTTGTTTTAATTAGCCCCTGACGGATTCGATGCAAGCAAAGCACCGCTTGTTGCTCTTCACTTTTTATAGAGACAAATCGTGTTTTAGGTCTAGATACTGCTTCGCAGATAGCTTCTGCGTCGTTGGCATCGTTCTTTTCATTTTGTCGATATGGAATAACGAATTTGGACGCCATGATTTTAGGGTGATGACCGAGTTTAATTAACTCCCTTGCCCAGTGATGTGCACCAGAGCAGGCCTCCATACCGATGATGCAGGGTGGTAGATTGGCGAAAGTGTCTAACAGTTTGTTTCTTTTGACAGTTTTGCGTAAGACGCACTTGCCATATGCATCAACGCCGTGAATACTGAACACATTCTTGGCGAGGTCAACGCCAATAGTTTGAATGTTGGACATGATAACCTCCAGTTCTTCAGCGTGTACTGAGTCAGTATGGCACGCGGAGTTTCAGGGAGAGGGAGTCCATATCATTCGTTAGGCAGCGATGACCAATATCGAATGTAGTATTCCACTGTGTTAATATACGGACTGTTATTCTAAACGTTGGGAATCAAGGTGAAAAAAGTATTAAGCTTTGTGTTAGGTATAGCGTTGTTAGGCGTCTTATGGGTTTTGTCATTTGAAGAACTAACTACTAGGGAAACGTCATTATTTAGTGCCACCCTTGCGATCCTATCTATGGCTGTCTCATGGCTGATTACTGATTTGTATGCTGAAAAGAGTAAGCAATCAGCTTTAGAAGAGGCAAAGACATTTCACCAAGAAAACTTAAAGACTTATGTAATAAATGCATCGGAAAAAGTAAACAATATTTCTAATGAGCTAAGTCGGCTGACTAAACGACTGAAAAACACAAGCGGCTCGTCTGAAAACTTCTCTCAAGATATTATTGAAGAACGTATTAATAATGTAATACACGTAATCGAAACGTTAAAATCCGTTAATGACACTACCATTAATGACTGGCGTGGAATCATTGGGTTAGAAATAAAAACATTCAAAGAGAAAGAAGAAGAACAGAAAGCAAAGGAAATAGAAAGCTTATTGTTGCGTATAGAAAACTTGGAGGCGCTTGAGTTATCTGACTCGGAAACTGAGCGGTCTGTAATGGATGCTAGGTTATCTCTAGATGATTTATTGGGTGATACGGGCTTTTCTTTAGATAAACAAAAAAGCTTGCATCGCGTTACTCGTCAGTGTCCTAGTTGTGGAACGATGTTTAGCTATGACCAACACACAAGAAGCGATAACTATCGACACTTAAGGTGTCCTAAAGCTTCATGTAACACATTCTTATTTTCTGATTTTAAGCAAGTTACTGGCAAGATAGAGCTTTGGGAACCAAGGCTAAAGAGTCACGAAGTTTCCTGTGCTATTTGTAGTGAAATCAATGACATTTCTGTACCTGATTGTGAGGGTGGACGCGGGAATAATAAGTGTAAGTGTGGGAATGTAATAACACTAAAATATACCAAAGAAAAAGAGTTGTTAGAACATAACAGCAAGGCTATGCCTAAGAACGCAGAAGAATCGTGTACATTATCTGAAGAAATGATTTTATCGGTTAAAGAAAAACTACCCCCTCAACCATGGGAGAAGCATGTACATAAAGCGATTGCAGTTGAATTGAATTTATCCAATTCACAAGTAAGGAAAGCAATCAAAGAGCTTATGAGACGTGGTGATATTTACCAACAAATTGACGGTGTATTATATCAGCAAGTCGAACCCACTGCCTAACAAGCAATTTAAGAGGGATTCACTACGCTTGGCACTTTTGCTTCTACTTCAAATTTAGTGTTTATGGCACAATGTTTTAGGTTGGGTGGAGGCGTTGTTCACCCCTTAATTGGGCTATGCCTACAGGAGAAAAAGTGGAATTAATTAGTTCAGTTGAAGAGCTGTATCAAAATATTACGGAGCTTGGAGTAAATTTAGATCAAGGTATAGCTGAGGCCCGTGGTCTAGTGCAGAGAGGGCGATGTTTCGTTGTTAGTGATAATGACGGTATTTTACAGTTCTCGCCATCACGTTATATTGGCTATAAAAATAACACTCTAAGCACTCATTTATCACCTGGTGCAAACATAGATGGTAGAGAAACAGACATACAAATTTCTCGAGTACTAAAAATTGTAAAACGAGATAACCCTGTAGCAGAGAGCGCATATCAGCAAATGTGTTTGAATTTAGGTTTAACGCCACCAAAGAACAAAAGAACATTTTGGGTTTTACCAGAAGCTGAGAAGCTTCTTCAAAATAAAATCGTGTCAGAGCTAGAGTCTGCTGACATCTCAAAAACAGAAAAGCTTAATTTAGTTAAGTCACGATTAGGTCAGGGCAAGTTTCGTACTGCACTACTTAATAAGTGGGGTGTATGTTGTTTAACTGGTGTGAGCCTAGAGACTGCACTAAGAGCATCACACATAAAACCATGGAGTCACTGTAATAACAAAGAGCGCTTAGATCCTAATAATGGTTTACTTCTTGTTGCAAATGCCGATAGCCTTTTTGATTCAGGTTTAATTTCATTTAATGAAAATGGTCGACTAATTAAGTCCAAGTATTTGCCTGAAGTTGAGCTCACATTACTACTTGGCAAAGGTGACTATTCTTTAGAACTAAATGAATCCCAGAAAAGCTTTATGGAATATCATAGAAAGTGTGTGCTTCAAAAGTAGGCATAACAAGCATTTAAGGCTTCAAGATACTTTTTCTAATCCAATCTTGGCACGTTAGAATCCATACTCTAACGTGCTTTTGTCCATTTCTGAGTTTATAAGCAGAAAATTATCATGTGATCACCAAGCGATTCTGTCGTACCTTAATTACCAAGCGACTTTGTCATTACGTTAACTACCAAGGGAAAATGACGGGACTGAATTGGCGTACTTTTTAAAGTAATCAAATATGCTTTAAAGGGTGCTAAGGATGTTCTACATGGATTCAAAATCACAGTTTACTGTCGATATCATTAGCAAAGTCATTGATGGCAAAATCACTATCAATAGTGCCACTCAGTTGCTGCAAAAATCACGAAGAACCATTGAGCGTTACTTGTGTCGATATCGTAAGGAAGGCATTCGTTTCGTAATTCATGGTAACACTGGTCGTGCCCCCATCAATAAAATCCCTGAGTCACTCAAGAAAGAGGTTCAGAGCCTTATTCAAACCAAGTACTACGACTTTAACCTTCAACATCTCTCAGAGTTTCTGATGAAGAATGAAGGGCTGTCGATTAAGCGTGAGACATTGCGCTCTTGGGCACATGAAATTCACCATGTGAAACGCTCTAAGCGACGTAGAAGTCGAGTAAGAAAGTATCGAGAGCGTATGGAGTTGCCACGGCTTATGCTGCAAATGGATGGCAGTCCTCATCGCTGGTTTGGTGATGAAAAGTCCTGCTTGATTGCCATCATTGATGATGCTACCAGTGATATTCATGCGCAGTTCTTTCCGTCAGAGACCACTGAAGGTTGCATGAAGGTGATGCGAGCTTATATCGAAAAGCGAGGCATATTCAAAACCCTCTACGTGGACAGAGCGGGTATCTTTGGTGGGCCTAAACGCAGTAACTTCTCGCAGATGCAGCGGGCTTGTGACGAACTCGGTATCGAAATTATCTTCGCTAATTCGCCTCAAGGTAAGGGGCGTATAGAGCGCTCCTTCGATACCTTCCAAGATAGACTGGTGCCAGAACTTCGATTGCATAACATCACCGATATGGAAAATGCGAATCGTTATTTACAAGAAGAGTTCATACCAAACTACTGGACAAAAAACGTCATGGTTCAGCCTACAGGCTTGCGCTCGGCCTTTAAGCGCATACCTGATGATTTAGATCTCAACACTATCTGTGTGCAGAAAGAATATCGCAAGATACGACGAGACCACACGTTCAGCTTTGATAATAAGATGTATGTCATCGACTCGCCCGTTCGCTATTCGATAGTCAACCAACAAGTGGAAATCCGTTGTCAGTTCGATGGTAAGTTCTCTGCCTATTTTGGTCACCGTCGACTCGATATAACGGAGCTCGTTGAGCCTCGTAAATGCAGTGAATACGGCAAAGAGGTACAGCGGAAAATAGAAGCATTAGAGCTCGTTGAACAGTTGGGGAGTATAACTAAAGCGGCTCGTATCCTTGGCTGCTCCCGTCAATCTCTCTACACCTATCAGAAAATAATGGCTGAGGAAGGGCCGATGGGGTTAAAACGGATCAATAAGCCTCTCAAACGCAGCAAGAACCGCATACCAGAGCACGCAGAAGACAAAGTTATCGAGTTGACGCTTCAGAACCCTCACCTCACATTGATGCAGTTGATGATGGAGTTAAAAGAACACAATATCACTGTGAGTATCGGCACGATTAAAAACATCTGGAAGGAAGAAAAACTTAATACCAGAGAGCTTAGGATAAAAAGATCACAGTCACTGAATATCGATGTGTGAGGTGAGAAATATCAATCCTGACTAAAATGTAAGAGCATGACAGAATCGGTTGGTACTTATCCCGTCATGTTCCCTCAGTAATGACAAAGCAGAAAATTATCAGGACTAACTCGTCGCGACTTACAAGCTAATGTGTAGTCTAGTCAGAACTAGTATTGTAAACCTCTGTAAACCTCTGTAAACCTCCCCTAAACTAGTGGCATACCATTTTAGAGTTCTTCGGCTTAGACTGAGCATAGAAGGAGAACCCGCG